>CACWTQ010000044.1 GCA_902763835.1 uncultured Ruminococcus sp.
CTGTAACGTTCGATTTTTAGGGAGGTAAAGTCGATAAAAATGGCTTAACCATCGAAAAAACTTAAATTTTAACACACCCTAATACGGCTAATATTTAGGGGTGCTATTTTTAAAACTTTTGGCTTTGTTATCGGAAAAATCAAGGATATACTCCCTAATTGATGAACGTTACAGCTTAATGTATGATTCAACAAATAAAGCACAGCAAACAACATTTAATTTTATTTAGGGAGATGATTATTGTGGAAAATTATTCAAAATGGACAATCACAGATAAGGAAAAGGACAAGTACATAGACGCACTTTCAAAGGAACTCATAATGCTCCGTAACAAGGCTGAAGTTTCTCAGGAGGAGCTTTCATATCTTATCGGTGTTTCACGTCAGACCTACGGCTCAATCGAGAGAAAGAACCGCAAGATGTCTTGGAGCACATACCTTGCACTCTTGATGTTCTATGATTACAACAAAAAGACGCACCACGTTCTCCGTGCTATCGGTGCATTTCCGCACGAGATTATCAAGCGTTTGAACGACGGTGAGGATAATATCAACCTTGATGTCGGCACATTCTTGGGCGACGGTTCTCAAAGCATTATAAACAAGCTTGATTCGCAGGCTCTTCATTCAATCCGCACAATGATTATGCTGGAGTATGCAAGATGCACTCAGATTCCGGGCGATGCCGTAATCAAGGCTTTTGACGGAATTGCATTCACAAATCCGATTGACGCAGACGCCGAAAAGGCTTCCGACGCTCTGAAATCTATAAAGGAAAGCAAGAATAAATAATGACCGATTCCGAAATCCGAAAAAAGGTAAAGCAGTTTCGTAAAGAATTTAACTTGGATAATCTCAGCTGCGAAAGCCTTTCCGAAGCAATCGAAAAGCAGGGTTACACCGTCGTTGAGTTCAATAATTTTTCAAATAACGAAAACGTTCAGGCTTTGGTGGAGGCTTTAAAGCTCACGCAGAATATTATTTACTCAAAAGGCTTTACATATGCCAATTCTAATTATAGAATAGTATTTGTGAATAAAAGTCTTTCCGAAGAGGAAAAACTTATCGTTCTTTCTCATGAGCAAGGGCATATATATTTTGGACATCTTGCGTGTGCGGCTGTTATCGGAAAGGACGTTAAAGAGGAATACGAAGCCAACGAATTTGCACACTACCTTTTGAATCCGGGCGGTTCGGCTAAAGCTGTTAAAGCTTTAAAAAAGCATAAAAAGGCTGTAGCCGGAACTTTGGTATCTCTTGCGGTAATTCTTTGTACATTGTTTGCGGTGGGCTTTGTTCACGCAAAGAATGTGTATTACGGTGAATATTACGTAACCTCTTCGGGTACAAAGTATCATACAAAGGATTGCAGCTTTGTATCGGGTAAAAAGAATATTCACAGGCTTACACAGGCTGAATACGAAAGCGGCGAGTATGAGCCTTGTCAGGTTTGTATTGACTGAATATATTAAAAGATAATTAACAGCGGAGATTTATAGTTTATTCAATTATAATAATCTCCGCCATTTTTATATTAAAAAGGAGGAAAATTTTTATGTCCCAAAAGTACATAAAGCCGCCTGTTGAAATCAGGTATGCAAAAGAACTCGAAGCCCTAAAGGCTAACGATACCGCACGAAAACCCGAAAACTGGGTACTATCTCCAAAAGCCGTGCGGACGTTTATTTTAGGTTCTAAAACACCTATAACGTATAACGGCGAGAAAATTACCGTCAATAAGAAATTCTTCGGCAACGATGCACTTGTGGAACGCTGTATTATCACGCTGGCAGGCAGCCGTGGTCTTATGCTTGTAGGTGAACCCGGCACGGCTAAGACTATGCTTTCCGAACTTCTGTCCGCAGCAATCAGCGGTACAAGCACCAACACCGTTCAGGGTACTGCCGGCACAACGGAGGATATGATTAAGTACAGCTGGAATTATGCTCTTCTGCTTGCAAAAGGTCCGGTTAAGGAAGCACTTGTGCCGTCACCGCTTTATGTCGGTATGTCCAAGGGTATCATTACCCGATTCGAGGAAATCACGAGAACTCCTGCCGAGATTCAGGACAGTCTTATTTCCGTTATGAGTGATAAGGTTTTAAATGTTCCCGAGCTTGAAGAGGACGGTCTTATTTTTGCAAAACCCGGATTTAATATAATCGGTACTGCGAATATCCGTGACAAGGGTGTAAATGAGATGTCGAGTGCTTTGAAAAGACGTTTTAATTTTGAAACGGTCAACCCCGTTAAAGATGTTCGCCTTGAAAAGCAGATTATCATTAACGAGGTCGAGCAGACCGTACTTGCAAATAAAATCGAAATGCCTGTCGATACGGACGTTGCCGAGCTTTTGGCAATCACCTATCACGAGCTGAGAGAGGGTATTTCCGAATCGGGAATAAAGATTGATAAGCCGTCGGCGGTTATGAGTACGGCGGAGGCTGTTTCCGTTTTCTATCAGACTATGTCGAATGCGTGGTACTATGAAGACGACAAGATGAGCCTGAAAGACCTGACGGAGAACCTCAACAATGCAGTCTGCAAAGACACCAAGGACGACCTTGAACGTCTTAAAGGCTATTTCAATACAGTCATAAAATTCAAAGCGGAAAAGATTGGTGGAATATGGAAAGAATTTTACACGGCAAGGAAATATTTGAAATAATTCCGTTTGATATTAATTCTTCGGTTTTGTTTTTCCCGATTCGTCACCACAGCCCGATTTGCTCATATCACTTGCTGAAACTCATTGACGAGTACAAACCCGACTGTATTCTTGTTGAGGGTCCCGAAAATGCCAACCGTCTTATCCCTGTGCTGACGGACGAAAATACCGTTCTGCCTGTTGCGTTTTACTACTATTACAAGGATAGCCGCAAACTTGTGAGTGAGGACGGAGAGGACTATAAATGTTATTATCCGTTTCTGAATGCGTCGCCCGAATACAACGCTTTGTTAAAGGCTCGTCAAATGAATATCGACTGCGGATTTATAGACTTGCCCTACGGTGAAATTCTGATTCACACCGCCGAGGATAAAGGCATTCGCAAAGAACGGGAAATTCAAAGCTACAACGACGATTACTATTTATCCGAGAATAAATTTTTTAAGGCGATTTGCGAAAAAACAGGCGTCAGAAATTTCGATGAGTTTTGGGAGAGATACTTTGAAACAGATTCTCTTTACGGCACTACAGAGGACTTTATCGCAAAGATGTACACTGACTGCTATCTTATCAGAGAAAATACACCCGAGGAAGATATGATAAAGGACGGCTGTATTATCCGTGAACAGTATATGGCACAGAATATTCTGAAAGAGGCTGAAACTCACAGTAAAGTTCTTGTTGTTACGGGCGGTTTTCATACACCGGGATTGTACAATCTTGTGAACGGCAAAAACAAAATAAAGAAAGTCAAAGTGCATTCGTTCGGTGAAGATATTCAAAATGTTTATGCTATGTCATATTCGTTTGAAGCGGCGGACGCACTGAACGGCTACGCTTCGGGTATGCAGAATCCGGGATTTTACGATAATGTCTGGAAAGGTCTTGCCGAATGTCTAGACAATCACGAAGAGCCGAACGAGGTCTATAATAATGTTGTTATGGATACTCTTCTGAAATGTGCGAAGAAGTCCAACAAGGCAAATCTGTTGATTACAATGTCGGATATTTCATCGGCTGTTACTATGTATGACGGACTTGCCCTTATCCGTGACAAGAAATCTCCGGGTCTTTATGAATTGTATGACTGTGTGCAGAGTTGTTTTATCAAAGGTGAAGTCAATGCTTCAAGCGACTTGCCAATCAGATTTTTAAGCGAAATTGCAACTGGCAAGGAAATAGGAAAGCTCTGCGATACTGCGGAGAAAATTCCGCTGATGAAAGATTTTGAAGAACTCTCACGCAAGTACAGACTTAAAATTAACGATATTATCGAACAGAAAACCGAGCTTGATATTTTCGCAAAACCTCTTCATATGGAGATAAGCCGATTTTTCTACCGTTTGAATTTTCTGAAAACAGGCTTTGCAAAACGGCTTAAAGGTGCGGATTTAATCAATAACATTGACCGAAGCCGTATTCGTGAGGTGTGGTCGTACAAGAGAACTGTTAAGACAGATTCCGCTTTAATAGACTACAGTGCTTACGGCGGTACTATTGAGGAAGTTTGTGCGATTGTATCGAGCAGATTTTTGAAAGACGAGCAGAAGTCGGGCAATGCCGCAAAGCTTTATGTAGAGTGCTTTTTAATGGGGATTGATATTTCCGAGAATTTCGCCGATAAAATGAACGATATCATAATCAATGACGGTGATTTCTTCTCACTGGGCAAGGCGGTTTATTACTTCAATATGCTGTACTCTCTCAGGAAAATGTACGGTGTTGACAACAGTACAAGCGAATATTTCCTAACTAAATGTTTTCAAAAAAACATTATTATGCTGCCGTCTATGATTAACGTTTCTCCCGAAGATTCGGCAGAATGTATTAAAATTTGCAAGATGCTGTACAATATCGTGTCGGGGGATATTCTCAGCGGCGAATACAATACCTTGATTGAAACATTCAAGGCTATGGCGGAGAAAGAAAATCCCGAGCCTGCACTTTACGGCGGTGTTCTGGGTCTTATCTACGGCAGTGACGTTTCATATAAATTACGGATAGAAAACGCATTGCAGGGATATCTTTCGGGTACGGAGGATATGCGTAAAAACGGTGCAAGCTTTTTGCGTGGACTTTTCGCAACGGCTAGGGATATTGTACTTGTTGGAAATGAGTTTGTTAATATTATCGATAAACTCATTAAAGCACTGCCTATGGATATGTTCATTGAGGTTCTGCCCGAGTTAAGACTTGCGTTCAGCTATTTTACTCCGGGCGAAATTGACAGCATTGCCGAAAAAGCGGCGGCTATCTACAACAGCAAAAAATCGGAGTTAATGAACAAACCGCAGATTTACGATGATTTGTACGCTGTCGGGGCGGAGCTTGAAAAAATCATACTCGGTCAATCGGAGGTGGGAAAATGAGTGAAAACATAAACGATTTGGAAAACCTTAACAAATGGAGATTAATTCTCGGAAAGAACTCGGAAAATCACATTTCTTTTTCGGGTCGGTACTTCGAAAATGTTTCGTATCAGGATATGGAATCGACGCTCGACTTTCTCTACAGTCACGAGTTCGGGGACGAGCTTGTACGCACAGGCGGTTCGGGTTCATCTCAGCTTTATGTTGCCGATTGGATAAACGAGGTAAGGAAAATTTTCCCTAAGAAAACTGTTGAGGTTCTGGAAAAACAGGCTCTCGATAATTTCAATATGACTGAACTTCTGACCGACAAGGAAGTTCTTCAAAAAATGGAACCCAATACCGATTTACTCAAAACTATCTTGCAGTTTAAGAATTTGATGAAAAACGATGTTATCATTGAAGCGAAACGGATAATCAAGAAAGTTGTAGACGAAATCAGCGAGAAACTTCAAACGGAAGTTAAAAAATCTCTTCTCGGCAAGCTTAACCGCAATATGCCGTCAAACGTTAAGTCAATAAGAAATCTTGATGTCAAGAGGACTATCCAAAGAAATTTAAAAAATTACGATGTCGAGAATAAGCGGCTTGTGCTTAAGGATTTGTATTTCAACAGTCGTACGAAACGTTTCAATAAATGGAATATCATAATCGCAGTTGACGAGAGCGGTTCAATGCTTGACTCCGTTATATACAGTGCGGTTATGGCAGGCATTTTTGCAAAGCTGCCTATGATAGAAACCAAGCTTGTTATTTTCGATACTCAGGTAGTAGATTTGAGCAGCTATGTTGATGACCCCGTAGAGGTTCTTATGGGTATGCAGCTCGGCGGCGGTACGGATATCGGAAAAGCTGTGGGATATTGTGAAACTCTTTGCTCGAATCCGCACGAAACTATATTTGTTATCGTTACGGATTTGTACGAGGGCGGTAATCCGAATACTTTGTTAAAAACGTGTGCGGATATTATAGGCAGCGGAAGCAAGATGATTTTTCTAACGGCTCTTGATAGAAATGCCAATCCTGCATTTGACAGAAATCTCGGTCAGAAATTGGCAAATATGGGTGCGTTTGTAGGTGCAATGACACCCGAGGAGTTGGGGGATTATATAGGAAAAATGATAGGCTAAGAAATAATGCGTAATTATTTTCTACCTGTATAGTTGCGAAGCCTGTCAAAAAACTACCGTATAAAATAAACTATCGGTCGGGTAATAAAAGGTATGCATAAAACGAACTATCTACACGTGTTAAAAAAACGTGTTAAAAAAACGTGTTAAAAAAACGTGTTAAAAAAGAGGTGATATTTTGCAGGAATTATTAAACATTCTAACCACCGCAGACGATGACTATTTAATCGGTCTGAGCAATAAAGGCACTCTCAAACGTGCCTACAAAGATTTAGATACCGCCGAAATCTCTGCCGAGTACGGAGATAATAACGCCGCCGTCACAGTGTCGGGCGAAACCTGCACCATAGTAAACCCGATAGGGGAAAGTAAGTGCAGCTGTCCGTCAAGAAGTATATGCCGTCATATTATCACGGCTGTTCTGTGGCTGAAAAATAATTCTAAAACGGAAAACTCCGACAGCGAATCCACACCCGAACCCGCGGAGAAGAAAAAACCCGACAAGGCACTTATCGACGAACTTTCCGCATATCCGCTGAAAACTCTCCAAAAGGCTATGAAAAAAACGTACTATACGGCATTTGCGTTGAAAACTAAAAACGGCAAGCTTCCCGAGATTGAGGAAACATCTATAATTTCGGTGAATTTTCCCGAGGAGAATATTTCAGTCCGTTTGATAAGTCCGCTTGAATATTCGACTTGTACCTGTCACAGTAAGGAACTTTGCAAGCATAAGGCGGCGGCAATTCTTGCGTGGCAGATTAAGCATAACAAAGTTACCCTTGAAGACGTAACAACCAACAAGGACACCGCAGGCAAAATTGACATTGAAAATATTCGGTCAACCGCTCAATATGCAAAGGATTTTTTATCGAAGATTCTTTCCGATGGTCTTGTTCGTGCGTCGGAAAATCTGATTGACGAAACGGAATCAGTAGCCGTTATGTGCCACAATGCCCGACTTGCAGACAGCGAAAAAAATATCCGTGAAATAGGCAACAGACTAAGCGGTTATATCAACCGTTCATCCGAGTTCAGTGCGGATTTGCTGTTCTCACTTATTATGGATAATATTATACTTCTCGATAAAATCATTTCGGCAAATGATGAAAACACCCTTAACGGTTATCTGGGTGAGTTCAAGAATACATATGTCACAACAGATACACTTGAAATTCTCCCTCTCGCACAAAGACATTTTTCCTCTGCGGCAGGCTATGAGGGTGAAATATACTACTTTATGAATACGGACAGTACCGCCAAAGAACGCTATCTCACTTATTCGGCAGTCCGCCCGACCTTTTACGAGCAGCGGAGAAGAAACGTTCCCTTAGCCGCTCCGTGGGGGTTGTACGGAAATATTAACGAGATTATGAAGTCGCAGCTGCGGCTGTCAAGTCCGAAGCTTGCAGGCAATAAACTTTCATCTTCAAGCGACACTACAGCGGAAATTATCGAGCCTGTTGATTTGAATAAACAGATTGTTTTTGATAACATTTACAGTAGCTTTACAAAATTGCTTACGGATAATTTCTCACAAAACAAGAGTGCCGACAGCAGCGGCGAACGTCTTGTTATGGCTGCTCCGAAACGCTGTATATCTTCAAAAACGGACGAAATCACCCAGACGCATTATATCGTGATTGAGGACAGTGCAGGCTGTACGATAACGGTCAAGGCAAGGTATAAAAGCGAGAACAAGAAGTTTTTTACAAGGTTATCCCGTATCGGCAGTATGATGATTGACAATCCCGATAAGCAATTCGTCATATTCGGTAGTATTTATATAGATAACGGTAAAAGTTTTATATATCCTATTGCAATTTATGATAACATAATGTATAATAATATTGAGAATACAACGAACGAAGCAGAACACGATTCCGATGCGGACAAGTATCGTTACTTTTCAAAAATGTTCACGGAGATAAAACGGCTTCTGTGCGATATAATTCAATGCGGAATAAATTCCTTTGATATGTACGAACAGATAAAGGAGTATTCGGCAGAGTGCGGAAAGACGGGACTTCTCGTTTTCTCTCAAAAGCTTGATGAATTGTACGAGTCACTGACTGCGAAGAATCATACATACAGCAGCGACAATTCAAAAATTATATCAGTGTTATCGGAGATTTTCGAGTACATAACAATCGGCATTCGATTGACGGAATATAACATTGCCCTTGATTTTTGCGGACAACGTCCGCAGGAGATACGTTAAGATAGTTATTCATAAATTTCACTCTATGTACCCGACCGAAAGTATTTGATGTGATTATTATTGCACTAAAAAAAGTCGGTCAAAAACTACCGCATAAAATAAATTTTCGGTCGGGTAATAAAAGTTATGAATCATACAAACTATTTTCACGTGTTAAAAAAACCAAAAGTTTGTATTGTTGCTGTGAAACATAACACCACGGACAAAAAGGAGTGTTACAATCAAAAATGGATTTACTGTCAAACAATTCAACACAAACCAACAAGGTTTCCACCCTCATTTTTGAGGCTCTCAAAGAAGTTGGTATAACCCCCGAGGAAATGAGCATAGCCGAGAAATTTTTCGATTTTTCAAGTGAGCTTGATATATCACTTCTAGATAAAATCAAGTGCAGAGAATTTCCGCATATTGATTACGGAAAATGTATAAACACATTTTCCTTTATCGAGAATCAGAAAAATTACCTTTACTTCGACAGATATGTTCTTTTCTTCGACGCTCTTATGGGTAATCTTGCACATCGGGTAATGTACAGGTTCAGCAATTTCGCCTATTGGTATAATCGGGATAATGCCTTGCACATCCTCATTAATCACGCTTACGCACAGCGTTATGACGAGGTTCACTCACAGGCAAAGCTTATGGCTATGTTTGCGGATATGTACAGCGACAACATATCAAAGTCGGAGGATATTCGCCAAATGGCACAGAGTAACCCCGAGGTGCTTTATATTGCATTCAAAGAGTACTGCATTTCGGACAACGATGCCAATCCACAGCTTGTACTTGCCGCAAACGCTCTTGCGTACAGTTCCCCGAACCGTGAGGGAAAGTATCTGAATCTCAAAAACAAAATTGAACGCAAAGCAGAACTTTCTCCCGAGCATGCAAAGGAAATGGCTGATTACATTGTTGATATCTTCGGCAAGAATGTCAATCATTTCCAAAACCTCGATATTTTCCAAATGATTATGTCGTTAATGTTTACTGCTATTGACTTTGACGACCGCATTGAAAGCAAGCTTCTTGAGAAGAATGTTTCAAGTACTAAGAACGCAAAAACCGCCGACAAATTTCTTACAGCGGTGTTGTGTAATGTTCCCAATTCATATTTTGATGCGAATCTCGAAAGACTTGATAAGCTAATTGAACTGGGCAGCAGAGAGAAATTTACACAGGATTGTATTAAGACCGCACTTTCTTTGACGTGGGGCAGAACCATCTATGATGAACAAACAAAATTGAAAGGTAAGATGTTCATTATGTACTGCGTGGAGCATTACCCAAAAGCGGTTGTTGCCGTTATGAACAGTACCGACAAGGTCGTTAATTTTAATGGTCAGCATAGTCGAAACGCTTCGTTATGCTGCTGTTATTATCACGACTTCTTCACGCTTTTCAAGGAACTGAATCCGCAGGCTCTCACCGATTACAATGTTCGGTACAATGACGATATTCTTCGCCTGCTTATTCAGACGGAGTGCAAGTTTACAACTATAGCACACACCGAGATTGAAAAATATCTCAGGGGAGAGGCAGACCTTTCAATCCTTGAACCGTACTTTGATAAGCTTGAATCTGATTTCATATTACACAGAAAATCAGGTGAGTCCAATTCGCTGCTTGCCAAGGTTTGTATGAATAAGCTTCCGAATTTTAAGAAACGTTATTTTTGTTTCAAGGCACTTCAACACCCAAGTGAGTATCATTTATATGATTCTTCATTAAGGATTGTCAACTACAACAACGATAAAGAGGAATTTGAGAACTTAAAGGATATTATAGATGCTTTGAACGAGGGAAAAGTTCCCGTTGAGAATAGGTTTAACGTGTACAACGGTATACAAGAAATTTTCTATTCCGATATAAGGACAGAGCAGCTTAACAATGTTATCGCCAATGAGATGACTGCAAGGAAAGCCGAGAATGACGAAGATTACAAGAAGTATTGTCCGAACGGGAGTGTTTTCACAAGGAAAGCATTTGTAAAATATCTTGTTGCGACAAATGACGAAAACGACAACAATAAGAAAGAAATTCTTAAAATGTTCGGCGATTCCTCAAAGGAAATCAGAAGAACCGTAATTGCCGCAATGTCCGACCATAAGGAGTTTGAAGCAGATGTTATCGAGCTGCTGAAAGCGAAAAAGGCGGCAATTCGTGAAAGTGCTGTTGATGTTCTTGTTTCGTGGGGTGCGGACAATTACAAGCAAACTCTGCTTGAAGCCGCCGACAGCGAAAAGAGTGCAAAGCTTGCCGACAGAATCAGAGATTTACTCTCTGTTGAGAAGCCTGTAAGCGATGACGGCAAAGTCGTTACAACTGCGGATATAATCGAATCACTTCACAAGGGCGGCAGAAACAAGAAAATTCTCTGGATTTACGCAACACCTGCTCCGACCGTTCGCTTTAAGAACGGCGGCGAAGCAGACGATAAGTATATGCAGGCTCTTATGCTGTGCTATGCAAATATGTCTGTGTTTGGAATAAGCGATAACGCAAATCTCCTTGCAGCGAATTTGAATGAGGAAGATTTGAAACAGTTCGTTTCGGAAATGCTTTCAAGGTGGCTTTCTAACGGTGCGGAGTCTAAGAAAAAGTGGGTTCTCAACTTTGCGGCAATTCACGGCGGCGATGAGATTATAGATGCTTTCCTCCACTACATCAAAGAGTGGTCGGAGAATATGCGTGGTGCGATAGCTGGGGAAGCAGTTAAGGCTCTTGCTATGAATGGAAGCTCTCAGGCACTTATGAGCGTTGACAATATGGCTCATAAATTCAAGCATAAGCAAGTCAAGAATGCGGCAATTCAGGCTCTTGACAGTGCGGCGGAGGCTCTGGGAATCACAAGCGACCAGCTTGCCGATAAGATAGTCCCCGATTTGGGCTTTGATGAGAATATGCAGAGGATTTTCGACTACGGCACGAGAAAGTTCAAGGTATATTTGACCCCGACGCTCGAACTCGAAGTCTTTGACGAGAACGACAAGAAGCTTAAAAATATTCCCGCACCCGGCAAGCGTGACGATGAGGAAACGGCAAAGAAATCCAATGCCGAATTTAAGGCTATGAAGAAGCAGCTCAAGAATGTTATCTCCATTCAGAAAATGCGTCTTGAAACGGCTATCCTTGCAGACAGACGCTGGGAGAAATCCGCTTGGGAAGATTTGTTTGTTAAGAATCCCGTTATGCACAGCTTTGCAATAGGTCTTATCTGGGCAAGCTACGAAAACGACACACTCTCTCAGACTTTCAGATATACCGAAGAGGGAACATTCAACACGGTTGACGAGGACAAATACGAACTCCCCGAAAATGCCGTTATCGGTCTTGTACACCCGATTGACCTTGACGAAGATACTCTCTCCGCTTGGAAAGAGCAGCTTGAAGACTACGAGATAACTCAGCCTGTTGAGCAGCTTAACCGCCCTGTTTACAGAGTTGAAGCCGAGGAGATAGGCAAGCTTGATTTGGAACGTTTCGAGGGCAGAAGCATAAACGGTATGTCGCTCTTGGGAAGAACGGCGAAGTACGGTTGGCAGAAAGGCTCTGTAGTGGACGGAGGCTGTTTCGCTACGTTCTATCGTGAGGATATTACCGAGCGTACAAAGAAAGAGGACGGCACTGTAATTCTAAAGGGAAATGCCGTTGAACTGAGCTTTGATGGAATGTATGTCGGAGGTGACGATTCCGATGTAAATATCGAGAAAGTCAGATTTTATAAACCCGGTACTGTTTCCTACGGCAGTTACGTTTACGACCGTGTGGACGACAGCAAGGCTATTCCGCTCGACAAAATAAACCCAAGATATTTCAGTGAAATAGTTAATCAGCTTGAACTTATCACAAAAACAGCAGAGAAGAAAGACTGATTTAATGCGTAATTGTGACAGGCGGAAGTTTGTTTTTCTAGGCACTGCTAACGGCAGACGAAAATCGCACACCTACTTCTTGAGTTACTTTACCGTCTGCGTCAAAATTTTTTCCTAAGGAACTGTTTCAAAATAAATTAAACAATTTACAAAAAATATATATAGCAATCCAACAAATTAGCAAGACACACCACACGAGTTAAACCACCCGATACAGTCGGACTGGGCAATACACGAAAAAGCAGTTTCTATAGTCTT
>CACWTQ010000045.1 GCA_902763835.1 uncultured Ruminococcus sp.
TTGTCAACTTCATTATCGATGCTTTTAACCTTTGTTTCTGAATCCGTGTCGGCACTAACTTTTGAAGTTACGGCTTTCGACTTGTCAACTTCATTATCGGTACTTTTAACCTTTGTTTCTGAATCCGTATCGGAACTAACTTTTGAAGTTACGGCTTTCGACTTGTCAACTTCATTATCGGTACTTTTAACCTTTGTTTCTGAATCCGTGTCGGAACTAACTCTTGAAGTTACTGTTTTTGACTTATCAATTTCTGTATCATTATTTCTTTCAGGTATGTCATCGGTAGACTTTTTAATATCATTCTTAACTTCAACGACTTTCGGAACAGCTTCAGATTTCTCTCTAACAGGGATATCAACCGTTTGAGTTTTAGCCGCCTTATCATCGGTACTTTTTGAAATCGGCTGACGTTCCGTCTGAACCGCTTCGATTATGATATTGTCACTTGTCACGGTACTATTCTTGGTTGAACAGCCTGCAACAGCAACAACACAGAACGCTGCGGCAAGAAATATTAAAAAATTCTTTTTATGAAATTTCATAGCCGCAGCCTCCTGTAAAAATTATTTTAATTTTCTGATATACTCAAAGGTTTTATCTTCACCCTCGTCACGGAGCATAGTAAGGAGCTTCTCCAACAATTCGGAGGTTTTCGGGTGAATCATTCTGTTTCCTTTGGCTTTAAGAAAATATTTGAGCGGTTCTTCATTTGTGTACTTGTCACCCAGATATATTTTACTTGCGGCAACTCTGTCGCAAAACATCTCCTTAACATAATTAAGCGGCATTTCAACAGGCTCTAGTTTTTTGGTTTGGGAATTGTAGTCCGTCCAATATTCAAAATGGTGGCGGTTTCTGCCTTTATGGTGCATCCATGCAAGCGAATAACCGTAAACTTCACGCTCGGCTTCATTCGGACTTCGAGTGCCCTGATAATATTTCGCACCGGGTATAAACTCGATGGGAGAATATTTTGATAAATCGTGCTTTAATCCCTGCCATAATATTCCTGCTTTAAAGCAATGTTTTATAACCTGATGTCGATGTCTTGTAATTGTCATAAAATGTTTAATAGCACTACCCATACAAATTACCACTCTTAAAAATAAAGTAACAAATTACAGCAAGTGAGAAATAATCTCCTCGTGGCTAAGAGAAATAAGGTATGCCGGAGGAATATCAAATACAGTCTTGCAGCCACTTACACCCTCCTGTGAAAGTTTGTGAGCCGCACGAGCATACGCTAAGAGAACGCTTGCGGTAAATTCGGGGTTAGAATCGAGTTTTAAGCTGTACTCGATAATATGGTTATGCTCACTGTTTAAGCCTGTCTTGCCGCTTCTGATAACAAGACCTCCGTGTGGCAAACCGCTGTGGTCACGAGCCATTTCCTCAGCTGTAATGAAGTTTACGGTTGTATCGTAATCGGAGAAGTAGTTCGGCATAGTCTTAATCTGCTCCTCGATAACAGCCTTGTCTGCACCCTCTTCCGCAACGACATAGCAAACTCTTGTATGCTTCTGTCTTGTGGTAAGCTCAGGGTTCTCGCCGTTTCTTACGGACTCGAGAGCTTCGGGAACAGGTACTGTGTACTGTCTTGCGTCCGCAACGCCGTCAATTCTTCTTACAGCGTCGGAATGACCCTGACTTACACCCTTGCCCCAGAATGTGTAATCAACACCGTCCGTAAGGATAGCGTTAGCGTAAAGTCTATTGAGAGAGAACATTCCCGGATCCCAGCCAACCGAGATAATGCCCACGTTGCCTCCCTCTTTAGCAGCTGCGTCAACATTAGCGAAGTGAGTGGGAATATTAGCGTGAGTATCGAAGCTGTCGATAACATTGAAAGTCTTAGCGAGTTCAGGGGTTTGAACAGGCAAATCTGTAGCACTGCCACCGCAGATAATCAACACATCGATTTTATCCTTATAATCCTTAACCGAGTCGGCAGCAACCACAGGCACACCCTCTGTTGCAATCTTAACCGAGTCGGGGTTTCTTCTTGAAAATACTGCTACAAGCTCAGTATCTTTATTTTGTCTTACGGCTGCTTCAACGCCTCTGCCGAGGTTACCGTAACCGTAAATACCGATTCTAATGCTCATTGTAAACACCTCTTAATAAAAATCTATCTTTTTTTGTAAAAATATATAAAAACACTTACCCATTTATTATACAACAAATCCCCTCTCAAATCAACCTTTTTTCGCACGTTTTTTAAATACGTGAAGATAGTTTTTTATTAGATTAACTTAACGAACCCGACCGAGAGTTTGTTTTGTGGGGAAGTTTTATATATACCTGAATTCGCAAAGTTCGTAACCGCTTAAAGAGCAACAAGACTGATTAAACCTGTATTTCTGGTTTATTGTTTTCCGAAATTTTCTTCCCCAAATGGGTGAAATAAAGTAAGACCCATAAATTGCTTAAAAATTCAGTGTCTATGCGGATTTTAGATGATTTATTATTTTTGAGTTCTACGGATTCAGGCACAACTTAGGAACTGTTGGGAAATAAGTTGAACAATTTAGACGCAGGATAATTTGTTCTGTGTTAGGCACAACACCGCAGGAATACTGACGTATTTCAAGCAAGGTGTTGTAACGACACACAGGGCAAATTAGACAAGTATAAATGTTCAAGTTATTTTCTGACAGTTCCTTAAGGAAATATCAAAAATTCAGGAAATGCATTTTGTCACACTATGTCTGGGTTTTATAATATTTCGCTGTACTCAAAAAACGCTTGAGTTGTGGACAGTGTATAAAAAATATGTTTTTACATAACACTGAATCCGCAAAGTTCATATTGCTTTAACATACTGTAAAGTCCCATGAAATCTATGATTTTTTTCCATTTATCGAGTGAATTTTTCTTCACCAAATGGGTGCAGAAAAATGATCAGCAAAATTCTTAAAAAACTTAGCGTTCATGCGGATTTTATAACGATTAATTATTTTGAGTTTTGCGGATTCAGGATAACTTCCGCACTAAATTAAATTATTGGTCGGGTAGATAAGGTAAGACTACAAAATACTATCTGCACGTATTAAAAAACCAATGTCCCACAACTTCAAAACCAATCCTCTCATAAAGACTTATCTCCCTCTCTCTGTGAAGATAAACCTGTCTTCCATTTGATAACTCTTTCTCCGTGATATATTTCACAAGACAGGTTGCAAATCCTTTGTTTCTGTTGTCGGAATCGGTTGCAACACACCCTATAACCGATGAAGTCCTCGAAATTGCCAACAGTGTCGCTGTGGATACTATATCTCCCAAGCCGTTTGTTATCACGTATACTTTAGATACTCCGTGCCGTATTCTATGCGAGATATCCAAAAAATAACTTTCGAAATCGGGCAGCATACCGTTTTGACCGTTTTCCTTTATCAGAAGATTATACACATTTCTAAGGTTATTCATATCACTGTTAAGTCTTAATATTTTATACTCAAAATCCATTGTATTATCAATATCGTTAGTCTTTGTACACAGCATAGTTTCACCCATTGAAATATTTTCACCGCAAACGGTTTTAAGCGTACTGTCGCATAAAATGTTACTTATCGAAATTATAGTGATAAACTCTTTTATTTCTTCAAAGTTATGAGTTTTTCCGCAGATAATCAAAGTTGAATAGTATTTGCAAAATGCACATACAGCATTATTTTCGTCATCTCTTTGAATCCAGAAATCAAGAAAATCGTATTTTTTGCCGTGATAAGCCGTATGGTACGAAATTATCCTCGCACCATACGGCGAATTCTCACAAAGTTTATACAAATCGATTTCAAATTTCCGACTGAAATCATTTATGTATATCATACTTTCTTTACAGCTTTCCGCCGGCTATCGTTTTTGCCAGCTCGTTCACAGTTTTATAAACTGCGTTGATATCCTCTTTGTATGCTGTTGTGTGCGGAGCGTGAAGATATCTGCACGGAAGAGAAACGGCAATAGTTTTCACCCCCCCCTTTGACACGCTGATAACTCCCGAATCGTTTCCGCCTGCTACCGCCTGTTTAGCCTGTGCCTTTACTCCGACACGCTCGGCGGCTTTGAATGCTTCTTTGTAAAGCTCCTTATCGTAAATAGTACGTCTGTCCATAAAGGAAATCACTGCACCCTCTCCGAGTTTGCAAACCTGCTTGCTGTCCTCAACGTTTGGAATGTCGGCAGCCGTAGTGGTTTCAACAACTATCGCAAAATCGGGGTCAACCGTGTATGAAGCTGTTTTTGCACCACGAAGCCCGACTTCCTCCTGAACTACGAACGTAAAGTGCATATCGTACGGCAGTTCACTTTTTATCATTTCGATAAGCACAAGGCAGCCAACTCTGTCATCAAGAGCCTTTGTAATGATAGCCTGCTCGTTCTCTTCGTAGAATCCCTCGAATGCGACCAAATCACCGACCTCGATATTTTTCTCGGCATCTTCCCTGTCCTTTGCACCGATGTCTATGTACATCGAGGAAAGTTTTGGAATCTCGTTTTTGCTGTCGCCTTTTGACAAATGGATAGGCTTTATTCCGAACACACCGTTTAATTTTGAAGTGCAAAGCTTAACGCTTTTTCCCGAGATAACACGTCTATCGATGCCGCCGACTTCGTCAATATTAAGCGTGCCGTCACCGTTCACCGATGTTACGATAAATCCCACCTCGTCCATATGAGCAGAGAGCAGGAGCTTGTTTTCAGCACGGCTTGCACCTTTTTTGAAAACAATAATGTTACCGCTTTTGTCAACGGCTATTTCGTCTGCGTAACCGTCAATTTCCGAAATTATAATATTTCTTATCTCGTCCTCGCCCGAAGAAACTCCGTTTGCAAGGCAGAGTTTTTTTAGTAAGTCCATATTCATAATCAGTCACCTGTTAACACGCTGTCCTGATGTATTCATACAACAGCTGTGCAATGCTTTCTATATCGTCAATGCTTACAATCTCAGCACCTGTGTGCATATTCTTCTGCGGAATGGAAATAACCGCTGTCGGAATACCGCTTCGGGTAATTGAGATCTTATCTCCGTTAGTGCCTGTCAAACCGCCTGTCACTTCAAGCTGATAAGGAATGTTATTTTCCTTTGCAAGAGAAATAAACCTAAATGACATACGTCTTGAAAGTACGGGAGAAATACAAATCATAGCACCCTTGCCAAGCTCACCGCCCTCGCTCGGGGAAATGCCGCTTTGACGTGCAAAGCTTACGTCAACCGACACAGCTTCATCGGGGTAAATATTGTAAGCCGCAGTTGCCGCACCCTTGCCGAAGGTTTCTTCCTGAGATGTAAAAGCAAACGTAACACCCGAGTTTACAGGATTCTCCTTAATTAGTTCCGCAACCCTGAGAAGCAATGCACAGCTTGCTCGGTTGTCGGTTGAACAGCAGGTAAAACGGTTGTTCAGAAGAACTACCGGTGTTGTATCGTATGCGACAACATCACCTATGCCGACAAGCTCCCGAACCTTTTCCGCAGGCAGACCCGTATCTAGATAAATGCTGTCGGCACTTGGTGCTTTATCCTCTCCGCCGTCCGCAAGGTGCGGAGGAAGACAGCAAGCAACGGCGGTAATCTCTCCGCTTTCAGTGAGTACCTTAAAGCGTGTATCCTGAACGACACGGTAATCAATACCGCCACACTGACTGACTTTCAAAAATCCCCTATCATCAATATACGTGACAATAAAGCCTATCTCGTCAAGATGTGCGTCAAGCATAATATTATGCTCGGCGGTGTTGCCTATCTTTGCAATGACGTTATTATTCTTATCAATGAAGACTTCATCGGCATATTCGGATATTTCTTCCTTGATGAGTTTGCAGACGTTCTCTTCACGTCCCGAAACTCCTTTAGCCGTACAAAGCCTTTTAAGCAGCTCAATCATAAAATATTACTCCTTGGTTACAATTCATTGACCAATCTCTTGAAGTGTTCTCCACGCTCTTCAAAGTTTTTGTACAAGTCAAAGCTTGCACTTGCAGGCGACATTGAAACTATATCTCCGCTTTCGGAAATCTCGTAAGCTTTTCTGACTGCCTGTTCCATATGCTCTACCTTAATTATATTCGGATTTCCCTCTGAGTAATCCTTTGCTTCGAGAATAGCCTTTTCGATTTTTGGACCCGTTGCACCCATAATAATTGCGTTCTTGACCTTTTTCACGATAAGCTCACCAAGTTCGGTGTAATCGAGATGTTTGTCATAACCGCCAAGAATAACCGTGATTTTTTCATCATAGAGTGACAATGTACCGAGAGCCGTTCTTGTCGGACTTGAAGCTATTGAATCGTTATAGTATTTAACACCGTTTAATTCTCTTACAAACTCGTTTCTGTGTGCAACACCGCCAAACTCCTTTGCAACCTTTACAATGCTTTCAACCGACACATCTCCCCATACTGCCGAAACAGCTGCAAGGTAATTTTCGACATTGTGAAGACCCGGGATTTTGATATCCGACTTATTCATAAGGACGGTTTCTTCACCGTTGACCGAGAAAATAATATCTCCGTTTTCGTTCATATACGCACCGTTCTTAACCTTTTGTCTGCGTGAGAATTTATAAAGAGTTCCACGCACATCGTCGGAAAACGAATTTGAAATATCGTTGTCAAGGTTCAGCACACTTCTTGAAAAAGCGTTCTGATGAAGAACGATATTCCTCTTTGAATCGATATACTCCTGCATATCTTTGTGAATATCGAGATGATTCGGGGCAAGGTTCGTCACGACCGCAACATCGGGGCTGTTCCTCATAGAGATAAGCTGGAAGCTTGAAAGCTCCACAACGGCATAATCGTTCTCGGAGATAGTTTCTATTTCGGGTAAAAGCGGTTTTCCTATGTTGCCGCCGAGATGAACGGTTTTGCCATCCGCTTTGAGGAACTCGGAGATAACGGTAGTTGTGGTAGTCTTTCCGTCACTGCCTGTCACTGCAATTATTTTACACGGACAAAGGTCAAAGAAGACTTCCATTTCAGAAGTGACTGCAACTCCGCTTTCTCTCATTTTAACGAGTTCATCCATATAGTAACGCATTCCCGGTGTACGGAAGACGATATCGACATCAAGGCTGTCAAGGTATGTATCACCAAGACTGAGCTTTGCACCGGCTTTCACGGCTTCCTTAGCCATATCGCCAAGCTGTTCTTCGGTTCGTTTGTCGCAGGCAATAACGTCCGCACCATACTTAACAAAAAGACCGATAAGCGGAAGATTGCTTCTGCCAATGCCGCAAAGGGCAATTTTTTTATTTTCAAGACTTTTTAAAAAACTTTCTGTCTTTGTATCCATTTACAAAACCTCTCTGTTTTTTCAGATTTAAGAGCCTTTAAAAAAGTTCCCAACGTATTAATTATATGATTAATTCGAGAAAATATCAACCTTTAAATTAAAAAAATATTAAAAAATGTTAAAAAATGTAACGATTGCTTGATTTTTAAGCTTAATGATTACAGAATGTATTCATATTGATTTCTTTAATTTACACTGTTTATCAATCAAAAGAAAATAAGTGTAACACCTTTGACCCTCTTCTGCGGACGTTGTCCGCTCGGGTTCGTGAATTTATGTTTTAAAAAACTATCTTCACGTATTAAAAAAAGACAAGTTTTTTTATGGCTTGTGTGGTATAGTTATATCGAGGTGAACGGAGTGCATACGATATACATTGATATACTTTTAAGCGTGAATCTGGTTATCAACTATCTTCTCTTGTCGGCAACAAGTTTTTACACCCACACTCGGATTAAAGTGAAGCGGCTTATTATCGGAGCTTCGGTCGGGACGGTGTGTTCTCTCACAATTCTGCTTCCCGTTATTCCGTTTGTTCCGAATATGCTTATAAAAATCGCTGTCGGCGGCTTGACCGTTTTTGCGGCTTTCGGAAGAAAACGTACCGTGGAATTTATAAAGCTCTATGCTGTTTTTTTGACGGCTACGTTTTTCTTCTGCGGAATTGTGATTGCTCTTTGGTTCTTGTTTACACCGAAAAATCTGCTGATAAAGAATAGCGTTGTGTATCTCAATATTTCCCCTGTTATGCTGATTTTGTACTCTGTTGTGTGTTACTGTGCTTTCAGACTTTTTTACACGATTGCAGGCAGACATCAGGCTCGTGACACGTACTGCATGCTTACAATCAGAAACGGCTTCAACGCTCTCAAAGTGACCGCCAAAATCGACACGGGAAACACTTTGAAAGAGCCGTTTTCTCAATGCCCCGTTATCGTTATAGGTCGTAAAACCGCCGAGGTGATTACGCCTGCCGAGATTATCGAGTACGAAACGGTAACGACCTTGAAGTACAGAACGGAAATAAACAACATTCGTTTTGTGCCGTTCACATCTGTAAATGGAGAGGGTATTCTCCCCTGTTTCAAGGCTGAGGAGGTGTATATAGACGATATAATCTGCGACAAGACAGTATACATTGCACTGTGCAGGGACAGCTATATTCAAGGCGATTTTCAGGCAATAATACCGTACGAAATTTTTTAGAAAAGAAAGGAAATTACGAATGGATTTTAAGTCACTGCTTTTTTCTCTTAAGCTTTTGCTGATACAGATACAACTAAAAATAACACCTGAAACAGTTTATTACATTAACGGCTCGGAAACTCTTCCACCGCCGCTTCCCAAAGAAATCGAAAAAGACATTATGGAACGCATAGTACAGGGTGACGAGGGTGCGAGAGAGCCTTTGATAACTCACAATTTAAGACTTGTGGTGTACATTGCAAAGAAATTTGAATCTTCTGCGGCTTCCGTAGAAGACCTGATTTCAATCGGCACAATAGGACTTATCAAAGCCGTGAACACGTTCCGACCCGAAAAAAACATCAAGCTTGCGACCTACGCTTCGAGGTGTATCGAGAATGAGATACTTATGTTTCTGAGAAAAAGCTCGCAGCTGAGAAACGAGGTGTCGATTGACGAGCCTTTGAATGTTGACTGGGACGGCAACGAACTTCTGTTAAGCGATGTTCTCGGAAGTGACGTTGATGTTGTAAACGCAGACATAGAGCAGGAGATTGAATATAATCTTGTTCTGTCGGCAGTGGAAAATCTTTCACCGAGAGAGAAACAGATTATGGAACTTCGCTTCGGACTTCACGGAAAGGGTTCGCACACGCAAAAGGAGGTTGCCGATATGCTCGGAATATCGCAGTCGTATATTTCGAGATTGGAGAAAAAAATTATTAAAAAGCTTAAAACCGATTTGGAGAAAACGGGAAGTATTTAAACAGGTGTTTCCTGCGGACGTTGTACGCTAGAATTCGATTCCTTTTCTTGCTTTAATGCCTTTTTGAAAAGGGTGCTTAACCGCTTGAATTTCACTTACGTAATCAGCGGCATTTATAAATTTTTCTTTGGGTCTTCTTCCCGTAAGAATAAGCTCAATTTCTTTAGGCTTTTCAAAAACTATCCTGTCGGCAATGTCACGGTTCAGGACGTTATATTCGTAAGCCGCATTAAATTCATCTATAATAAGCATATCAATAACGCCGTCTTTCATCAGCCTTTCCGCACGTAAAAGCAAATCGTCGTGACAATGTGCAAGCTTGATTTTATCCTCTTCGCTCATCTTTGAAAGAAATCCGTAATTCCTGCCGCAACGCTCAACCGTAATATTCGGCACGGCTTCCAGAATACTCAGCTCCGAAGTAAAACCACCCTTTAAAAGCTGAACTATATGCACCTTCATTCCCGAGCCTGCCGCACGCACGGCAAGTCCGAAAGCCGCCGTTGTCTTGCCCTTGCCGTCGCCGCAGTAGATATGGATAAGTCCCATTTAAACACCCTCCTCCAGAATTTTGTATATCAAATTCATATCGATATTTTCACGAACGGCATTTGCCAAAAGGTCGTACTGCATTTCCTTGTAGGCCTTTCTTTCAATAGCCGTGTCGCTGTATTCAAGACCCTTTTTCTCAAACATTGCTTTGATTATACTTTCCGAAACTTCTTTTGAATCGAAAATGCCGTGAACGTAGCTGCCGCCTACGTTTCCGCTGTACGCACCGTCAAAGGTATTGTTATTAAGCTGTACAAGGCTGTTTCCGCATACTTTCGTTCTGCCCATATGAATTTCATAGCCGTAAAAGTACGTCCCGTCAAGCACCGAGAAAAAACCGTCGGAACAGGTGAATTTTCCGTCGACACGAGTTCGTGTTTTACCGCTGTCAAAAATTGTTTCGGTATCAAGCAGACCCATTCCCGAAATTTCGCCGCCGCACTCAGAATTGTCGGGGTCGGAAATTTTCTTTCCCAGAATTTGATATCCTCCGCATATTCCGAAAACGGGAGTATTGTTATCTGCACATTTCTTTACAGCCGCTTCAATACCGCTTTCCCTTAGAAATTTCATATCCGAGATTGTACTTTTAGTTCCGGGAACAATAATCAAATCGGGAATGCCCAGATTTTCCGCTTTTGAAACATACCTGACGGTAACATTTTTATATTGCGAGAACACGTCAAAGTCGGTGAAGTTGGAAATCTTAGGAAGCTTCAAAACAGCTATGTCAATAAGTCCGACGCTGTTTTTTTCAAGCTTGTCGGAAAGACTGTCCTCATCGTCGATATCGCAGCTTACAAACGGCACAACTCCGACCACGGGCTTATTTCCACGCTCTTCGAGAATTTGTACGCCGTCGTTAAAAAGCGTTCTGTCGCCACGGAATTTATTCACGACAATACCCTTGACCATATCAAGCTCGTCTTTTTCGAGCAGCGAAAGAGTTCCGAGAAGCTGTGCGAAAACTCCTCCCCTGTCGATGTCGCCGACCATTATGACGGGAGATTTCGCAAGCTTTGCCATACCCATATTTACAATATCGTCCGATTTCAAATTAAGTTCAACGGGACTTCCCGCACCCTCAATGACGATAATATCAAAATCATTTTCAAGCTTTGAATATGCCGCCATAATATCGGGGATAAAAGCTTTCTTGCGTCTGAAATATTCGACTGCCCTCATATTTCCACGAACTTCACCGTTTACTATAACCTGTGAACCCGAATCGGTAGTAGGCTTCAATAAAATTGGATTCATCAGAACACTCGGCTCTGTGCCTGCCGCTTCCGCCTGCATAACCTGTGCCCTGCCCATTTCAAGTCCCTCTTTTGTAATAAAGGAATTGAGTGCCATATTCTGCGATTTGAACGGAGCAACCCTATAGCCGTCCTGCTTGAAAATTCGACACAGAGCCGCCGAAAAAAGACTTTTTCCGACATTGGACATTGTTCCTTGAATCATTATCGCTTTAGCCATTGTTCAAAATCCTTTCAAGAGCTGAAATTAATATCTCGTTTTCTTTGTGAGTTCTTACTGCAATTCTGAAATAACTGTCATCTAAGTTTACGTAGTTTCCGCAGCTTCTGACGGCAATTTTCTCTTTTAAAAGCATTTCATCAATCGGAAAATCCGTCCTGAAAAATATAAAATTCGCTTCCGAAGGATAGACTTTAAAGTTAAGTCGTTTCAGATTTGACGTTAAAAATTCACGTTCGCATTTAACATACTCAACCGTTTTTGACAAGTATTTTTTCTCGCACAGAGCAGCAATTCCCGCAATCTGTGCAACGGTGGAAACACTCCAGCACTGACCGCAGTTTTCTACTTTTTCGCAGAAATTTTTATCCTTACAAATAAGATATCCTAACCGCAGACCCGGCATAGCGAAAATTTTAGTGAATGCTTTTAAGATAACCACGTTTTTCAAATCGGTGTTAATTCTGTACTTTCGACTGTTTTCAACGAAGCTTACGAAGCATTCGTCAACAACTGTGCGTATATTATTCTCGGCACATTTGTTAATAATACGGTTCATCAAATCGGGATTTACAATATTTCCAACAGGATTGTTCGGATTGCAAATGAACATAATATCTATGTTGTAAAGTTTATTTAAAACGTTTTCGGAGAGTTCAAAGTTATTCTTTTCGTCAAGATAGAAATACTCGATATCGCAGCCGAAACTTCCGAGAGCCTTTTCGTATTCGGAGAAAGTCGGGGCAATAATAAGAGCCTTTTTAGGAGCGACCGCCCAAACAATTTTATAAATCAAATCCGCCGCACCATTGCCGCAGACTATATTTTCCGTGATAATGTTTTCATACTCCGCAATTGCATTTTTTAGCATTGTACAGTTGACATCGGGATATTTTTCACATACGCTGATGTTTCCGACAATCGCCGATTTTACGCTTTCGGGCATACCCAAAGGATTAACGTTTACCGAGAAATCATACTTGATATCCTGAGTGTAAACATCTCCGCCGTGACTTGTTTTTATCATAGCAAAACACCCCACAAAACCGCTCTGACCGCCGTACACATTACAAGTGTAATAATCGCTGTGCAGTACATTAGACTGTTGGCTTTTCGGATATCGTCGTTTTGAACAGGACGGATATTATCTCCGATGGTCTTTTTCTTGTACAGCTTGCCGAAGTAATATGCATTGCCTGCAAGCATAATGTTAAGCGAACCTGCACATACAGCTTCGGTTTGTGCAGAGTTTGGGCTTGCGTGGTTAAGGCGGTCACGCTTCCATATTTTAAAGGCATTTCTGCCGTCAAGCTTTAAAATGTATGCGGATAAAATCATAACAACCGCTGTAAATCTTGACGGAATAAAATTCAGCACATCGTCAAGCTTGGCGGCGAACCTGCCGAAATTTAGGTACTTATCGTTTTTATATCCAATCATAGAATCCATAGTGTTTGCCGCTTTATAGAAAAATCCGAGAGGAACACCGCCTAGCATTGTATAAAGCATAGGAGCGGTTACACCGTCGGAGGTATTTTCCGCAACGGTTTCAACTGCCGCTTTTATGATACCGTTTTTATCGAGAACGTTCGTGTCACGTCCGACAATCATTGAAACAGCGTGTCTTGCGGCTTCCGTGTCGTTATTTTTTATAGCCGTGTACACCTTGATACTCTCTGTTTTAAGGCATTTGGGGGCAATCAGATAGTAGAACAATATCCCCTCAATCACAGCACCAAACTGGACATTTACACGATAGCACATCAGCAAAACCAACAGCGGTACAATCGTTGAAACGATTAGAACCGCTGTTGCGAGAAGAGTACCAGAAAGCCGTTCGTTATTCGGAATTCTCCTGCGGAAGAATTTTTCAAGTTTTGAAATCATAGTTCCTATAAGACGTATCGGGTGCGGAAGCGAGTACGGGTCGCCGAGTATCAAATCAAGCACGAACCCGAAAATCATCGGTAAAACAAGCAAAAGTATTTTCATAAAATTTCCTCGATAATGTATATTTTTCCGTTATTGTATTCGCAGATATATCCGCCGCCGTTTTTGACCTGATAATCATAAAAGCCTTTTTTCGGCACTGCAAATTTTTCAAGCACGGACATAATCGTACCGCCGTGAACAACATATGCGATTTTATCATACGACTTGAAATCATTAATGGATTTTTCAAAATCACTTACACATCTGTTCACGAAATCCTCGTGTGCTTCACCGTTCGGAAACGGCATTGTACCTATACTTTCAAGCCATTTTTTATAGTCGGGATTATCGGAAAGCTCCGTGTAATTTCTGCCCTCGAAATCTCCGAAGCCGCATTCTTTCAAGCCGCTGTAAGTTACGATTTTTCTGTCGGGATAAATTATCTCGGCAGTTTGAACACAGCGTTTCATCGGACTGCAAATCACAATTTCCGTATCGGGATATGTACGATTTTTAAGCTCGGAAATACCTATGTCACAAAGACTTTCGTCTGTTTTTCCGATGTAGCGTTTTTCAAGATTTCCGAATGTTTTTCCGTGTCTTATAAAAAATATTTTCATCAAATCAACCCTTAATTCTAACTGCAATTCCGCAGGTAATTCTTTCTACCGTATCGGCTTTTTCCGCAAGCAGACAGCCAACCTTTCCGACCTGTTCCCTCCATATTCGTTCGCTCTTTTCAAGCGGAATTATTCCGCTGCCTATCTCGTTGATGATTATGATTATATCGGGATTTTCAGAAATAATTTCACTTGTTGCCGAAATGGGATTTTCATCGTTTTCGAGAAGTTTTTTTACCAGCAGATGATAATTATTAATGCACCTTATATTTGATAAATCGGCAATGTTAAACGATTCGCCGTTTGCAATTTCAGCCGTGTTTATATTATAATTTTTTATTGCAAAATCAAGCTTGCCCTGATATGCACCGCCTGTTATCAATCTCACAAAATCACCTCCGAAATAAGGCTTGCCGCCACTGCAAAACTCATAATATTAATTTCACAGATTTGCAGGAAATATCCCTCCAAATCGCCTGTAATGCCGCCGAATTTTTTATAGGAAAAATGTCTGTAATACAGCACCGACAGCAAACCGCCGACTATACTTGAAATACCGCTTATCGGGTTTGCAATCACCATTGAAGTGCCTGTAAGGATAATGTAAAAAATCTCAGCCGCAAGCGTTATATTCCGGTGGGCAGGCTTTGTAAAGCTTTGAAGAGTACCGTTCTTTTTCGCGCATTTAAAAGTCACCGCCGCAAGTCCGCTCCACGCTCTCGACATCACAAAACCGAGTGCCGAAATCAGCATAATGTCAAAGCTTTTTATTTGAGAAAACAGACCAAGCTGTATAATAAAATACACTGCAAGATTTATCGCCGCAAACGCTCCTATCCGTGAATCGCCCATAACCTCAAAAAGCTTTTCACGATTTCCAAGACAAGCCTTTGCGTCGTGAACATCGCAGAATCCGTCAATATGAATGCCGCCTGTTACAACAACAGGCAAAGCAACAGATACCGCCGTAAACAGAAGTTCCCCGATTTTCAAAACACCGCAAAGCCAGAACCAAGCCGCAAGCAAACCGCCGATAACAGCTACGATAATCGGAAAAAGGCATTGGTATTCTCGAATACATCAGGAATGCCGAGAAAAAAGATTTTATAACAGACACGGCGGAAGCTCTCCTTGTATAATAGATTTAGGTTGATAAAGAAGTCTATCTCCTTTCAAAACTATCGGAATACCGTAAACGGCTTCAATAACGCAGTCGGCTTTTTTTGAGATTTTTTTGTTAATCTCCCCTATGTTTTTTATGTAATTCATTGTGTCTTTCGGGTACTCTATGCCGTCCTCACCGACCTGATTTGTCACGATAACAAAGACCTCTGCACGGCTGTTTATCTTAAGTATTCCCGATAAAATCTTGTCTGTGGGTTTTTCGATTTTATTTTCAAACATCTCATTTGCACAGAGATTACCAATACATTCAAGTAAAACACTGCTGTTATTATCGATATCAATTTCCTGAATATCGGTATATTTTTCAATCGTTTCAAAGTGTTTATTCAGGCGGATTTTTCGGTGACGTTCAATAGCTTCAAAGGCTTCCTCGCCGAACGGAATCATAGTTGCAATATAGAATCTTTTTGAATTGTAGGAGGTAATAATTTTTTCGGCAATACTCGATTTTCCGTTCTTGCTGCCGCCTGTAATCAAGATTAACATTATAGCTCCACATACCTTTCAATAGGCAAATTATCAAATTTATGGGACGAATTGTAAAGGGCAATCGCACCGTCAAGAAGAGGAAGAAGCATTGCACCTCCCGTACCCTCGCCCAAGTGCAGCTCGGCAGTGATGAGCGGTTTTAAGCCTATGTAATCAAGAATTTTCATTCCGGCAGGCTCTTTTGAAACGTGCGAACACAGCATATAGTCTTTCGCAAGCGGACATATTTCAACCGCCAAAGCCGCTGAAACCGCCGAGATAAAGCCGTCAATCACTATCGGAATTTTATAAATTGCACCGCCCAGAAAAAGTCCTGTAATACCTGCAATGTCATAGCCGCCTAGCTTTGAAAGGAGTTCGACAGGTTTGTTTTTATCGGGATTATTTACCTCAATCGCACGGTTAATGACGGAAATCTTTCGCTTCAAACCCTCTCTGTCAAGACCTGCTCCTCTGCCCGTAACCTCACTCGGAGGAACACCCAGAAGAACAGCAGCCAATGCCGAGGAGGTTGTAGTATTGCCTATACCCATTTCGCCCGTGACAATGATTTTATAACCCTTTGCTTTGCACTCTCTGACAATATCAATTCCTACTGCAATTGAATTTTCAGCTTGAGAAACTGTCATAGCCGAACCAACTGCTATATTGTTTGTGCCGTAGGAAATTTTTCTTTTAATAATATTTTTACTGTCAACATCAACATTCATACCGATATCAACAGTGATTACATCCGCATTAAAAGTTCCAGCTATGATGTTGATATTTGAAGTACCCTCCACCGCAGACTTCGCTACAATCGCCGTTACACTACTGTCGCTTTGAGTAACTCCCTCGCACACAACACCGTTGTCCGCACACATCATAACTACACAGCGTTTGTTCAAATCGAAATTTTCATCGCCTGTAATTCCCGAAATTTTAACAACTGCTTTTTCGAGAAGTCCAAGACTGTGCAAAGGCTTTGCAACATTGTTCCATTTAATTTTTGCTCTCTCCGCTGCCCTGAAATCGGGTTTATTTATTAATTTTATTCTTTTCATTTTTTCCGTACTCTTCACATTTTTTTACAAAATTCACCGCACATTCGGGATTTGCATAAAAATACAAATGCGGATATCCGGCATATAAATTTGATGTAGAATGAACGCATTTGTATTTAAGAGCATTACTCGCTTTTTCTGCGGTAAAGCCGCTTCCGTCGTTTGTGCTGTTCCAGTAATGAAACTCGTGAGCCTTTAGAATGTCACCTTTGTTGCACAAAAGGTTATCGTTCTCAGCCGTAATTCTCACGTACCCGAAACGCTGAAGTTTATTCGTTTTGAAACACGTTCCTTCAATCGCACCGACCATAGGAAAACGCTCGCCGTCAGCCGATTCAAGCTCTTTATGCAGATACATAAAACCTCCGCATTCGGCAATTGTCGGAAATTCCGAACTAACTTTGTTTTTGATATCAGCAAGCATACTTTTATTGTTTGAAAGTTCCTTTGCATACAGCTCGGGATAACCGCCGACTATGATTAAACCATCAATGTTTTCGGGCAGCTTTTCATCGTGGATGGGTGAAAACTTCACAATCTCACAGCCGAGTTTTTCAAGCAAGGCTATGTTATCACGATAACAAAAACAAAACGCTTCATCACTTGACAATGCAACTCTGACAAATCGGTTTGTGATTTTTTTTATATCGGGAATTTCATAGCCGACAGATTGATTTTTATTTGAAAATTCAATAAGCTTATCAATAAGAATATTCTCCTCTGCAAGCTCCGCAAGCAGATTCATTTTACACTTTAACTCCGCTGTTTCAATATCTATAACAAGTCCGAGATGACGGCTGTTAATGCTCAGATTTTTATTGTTGGGCATTCTTCCGAAGTACTCGACATTCATTTCTTTACAAAAATTTTTCGCTGTACCTATAAGACTTTCGGGAAGTCTGTTAAAGATAAATCCGACAATGTTATTCGGAGTTTGGAATGTCAAAAAACCCTTAATGACTGCACCGATTGAAGAACTCATACCCTTGCAGTCAATCACGATTACAACGGGAGTATTTGTATCAACAGCAGTCTGTTTGGAGGAAAAAGAGCCCCCCACACCGTCGTAAAATCCCATAACTCCTTCAATCACGGATATTTCGTCGGTTGATTCGTTAAGAATAAAATTCAGTGTATTTTTATCGCAGAACCAGCTGTCAAGATTTCGGGAATTTACACCTATAATTCTGCTGTGGAAAATAGGGTCGATATAATCGGGTCCGCATTTGAATGATGAAACGCTTAATCCACGATTGACAAAAGCCTGCAAAACGGCACACGTAACTGTTGTTTTACCGCAGCCGCTGTTCGTTCCGGCAATCATTATTTTATTCATTTACTTTCTTCCTTCTATAATAAAAATCGGGTTTTCCGCTTTAAGCATTGTATGACTTCCTATCCTGTGAGTTCTTGTCACAGCTATTTGTGTAATGTCCTCATTAATGCCGATTTCATCAAAAATTTTTATACAGGCATTCAAGGTTTCAAGCGACACGGCGGTGATGATGATTTTAACCTTAGGATTTTTCTCAAATGCGGCATTAATGATTTTTTCAAGCTCGCCGCCGGAACCTCCGACAAAAACACAATCGGGAATCGGCAGATTATAAACGGCATTTTCGCCATTGTCAAGTATAATTTCGATGTTGTCACAGCCGAATTTGTGACGGTTTTTATCGGTTAAATCCACTGCTTCGGGATTCTTTTCAACTGCGTAAACAGTGCCGTTAAAACATCTGACAGCCATTTCAACCGACACAGAACCCGTTCCGCTGCCGATATCCCAGCAGACATCATTCGCCCCGATTTCAAGCTTTGAAACGCAGATATTACGCACCTCAGCTTTAGTCATCGGAACTTTGCCCCGAATAAATTCATCATCGGGAATACAGCTTTTCACGTACCTTTCAAAACCGTGATTTTCGACAATCATAACGCACAGATTACCGCACTCGGTGTTTGTGAAATCCTTTGCTGTACCTCTTAAAATACGTTCGTTTTCAAGCGATAGATTTTCCCCGATATACACTTTTACATCAGAGAGATTGTACTCAAAAAGCTTTCTGCAAATATCTTTCGGAGTGACATCACCGCCGAGCAGGAAAAATGTTTTTTCCGATATACAAATATTACGAACAATATTTTCACGCTTGCCGTGCAGACTTACAAAACGCAAATCCGACCACGGAATTTTAAGCTTCGAGCAAAAATAAACAGGCGAGGAAATTCCGCATATAACCTTTGTATTAATGCCGTTAAGAAGCGGCAGGAGTTTCTGTGTACCGCTGTAAAATCCGCAGTCACCCGACATCAGAACGGCTATATTTTTGTACTCGCTTTCCAAGATGAATTTTGCAATTTCACTTGAAACGTACGATAAAAAGCACGGCTTTTTAAGCTTTTCAAATGGCTTTAACATTCGCTTTGCACCTATCAGAACGTCGGCATTTTCCACCGCATTTAAAGCCTCTTTAGTCATAGTTGTAAGACCGTCCGTGCCTATCCCGACAACGGTTACTTTCTTAAGCAGAAGCTTTTCGGCAGCTTCAAGCGTAATTCCAACCTCTTCGGGACGTTTTACAATAAGAACTTCCGCACCGCATTTCAAAGCTGCATTAACTTTATTTTCAAATCCGCCTACCGAACCGCTCTCTTTTGTAACGAGATATCGGGCATTGAAATTTTGAAGCTGAACCGTGTTTTGTTCTTCCGAAAAAGGACCTTTTTCCGCAATGATTTGATGTTCTGAAAAACCGAGTTTAACACACTCTGCAACGATATTTTTAGAGGGCAGAACTCTGGCAATGCATCTTTCGGAGAAATTTTCAATATCACAAAAATGTTTTAGCTCTTTGCTCCCTGTTGTTATAAAAATTTTTCCCTTAGTTGTATTTAAGTATTTTACAAGGGAATCGATATCATCAAAAAGCTTGCCGTTATCAAAAAATTTTCCGGAATTTCGCTTTACTCTGATATACCCTGTACCGGAGTTTTCACAAGCAATGCGAATGTTTTCGGTCACCTTGACTGCATAAGGGTGAGTTGCATCAATTACTATCTTTACAGCATTGTTTTTTATAAAAGCTGTCATTTCTTCCGCAATCATTCTTCCTTTTATAACATGCAGATACTCCGAACGGTCAAGGAGATTTTCTCCGTAATCGGTGGCTACGCTTACGTATATGGAAATGCTGTTTTTAACGCAAAACTCCGCAAGCAATCGTCCCTCGGCAGTACCGCCGAATATTAAAATCTCACACATTTTTATAACCTCTCGGCGTAACCATTCTGCCATTTACAAGCTTTGTTTCGCTGTTGCCTATAAAGACAGTCGTAAACATATCCACAGAAGCTTCACGAAGCTCCGAAAGCGTTAGGATACGGCTTTTCTCTCCCTCTCTGCCGATATTTTTAACATAGCCGCAGACGGTGTTTTCCGATTTATACCGAAGCATAATATCACAGGCTTTTCTCAGATAGTCGGCACGTTTTTTTGAGGACGGATTATAAATAGCAATCGCAAAATCCGCCTGAGCCGCACACTCGATTCTCTTCTCAATTTTCTCCCAAGGGGTGAGCAAATCGGAAAGACTGATAACCGCAAAATCGTGTGTAAGCGGTGCTCCCAGAATTGCTCCTCCGCTCATTGCTGCCGTCACACCCGGAACGACTTCAATATCAACATCTTTATAGTTTTCGGATAGTTCAAGCGTAAGTCCGGACATTCCGTAAACTCCGCTGTCGCCGCTGCAAACAAGAGAAACAGTCTTTCCCTTTGCCGCTTCTTCAAGTGCGAACACAACTCTGTCACGCTCCTGTTTCATCGGAGTTGACATAAAATTTTTATGGGGAAAATACTTTTTCATAAGTTCCACGTACACGGTATAACCGACTACCAAATCACTTTTTTCGATTGCCTTTTCGGCTTCCAAGGTCATACCGTCACGGTCGCCTGCACCGAATCCGACTATATATAATTTCATAAAATATCCCTCTCAAAATCAATTATAATATCAGTTTCAGCCGCCGCAAATGTCACTCCGTTTTCGGTTTGCTTTGGCACTAAGAGTTTGCCGCCGCCTGCTAACGCACTCCGTTCACATACGTTATCCGCACCCGTCGTTTTCATCACAAATTCGGAGCTTGAAAATTCTCCCCGAACGTTCATAAGCTCTTCGTTTGTATAGAATTTAAGCGGAATTTTATACTTCTCCGCAAATGCGGCTATAGCTTTTTCGTTCTTTTTCAAATCGATTGAATGTATCTCCGAAACTCTGAAAATTGGAATTTTAAATTCATCAAGTTTTTTCAGCATGAACTCCCAAAAAATTTTCTCGTCAATGTTTTTTCTGCACCCTACACCGACAATAATGTTTTTCGGAACAAGATGAAGAGTTTTTTTAAACGGATTTTTATTGATGTCAGAGGATATGCAAATCCCGATTTCATCACGGCTTTCATCAAAGAACTCATTCGGTTTATTGATATATTTGTACTCGCTGTAAAAGCCGATTTTCTCACCGTTTACAATTCTTGCGGCTGTTTCTTTTGCTGCGTCAAATTCCCGGATATGCAAGCCGTTAGCCTTTGCAAAGCTGTCGGGAGAAAATTTCCCCGAAATGTCGGTAGCCGTTGTTACCACCGGAACAGATTCAATGACTTCGGCAATTTTATAGGTCAAGGCATTTGCACCGCCTATGTGTCCCGAAAGAAGAGAAACGATAAATTTCCCCTGTTCGTCAAGCACCAGAACGGCGGGGTCTGTACGTTTCGACTTCACACAGGGAGCAATCATTCTTACCGCAATTCCGCAAGACGAAATAAAAATCAAAGCATCATGAGTGCCGAAAATTTCACCGACAAGAGTTTTCAGGCTGCCGAATGAAACTGCATTTTCGTCACTGTATTTTTCAAAAGAATAACGTGTAAAAATCAGATTTTCAATTTCGCAGCCGACTATTTTTTCGGATAATTTTCTTCCGTTTTCCGTTAAGGATATCACTGCGATTTTCATAGCTTCGCCTTTCTGAACTCAGTTTCAAAGGTCTTGTCATAAAGCTTTGAAAGCGAATAATCATTTCCCAGAAAATTGCCTACACAAATAAGTGCAGTCTTTTTTATACCGTTGGCTTCGGCAGTTTGTGCAAGATTTCCAACCGTACATCTGCAAACTTTTTCGTCCTCCCAGCTTGCTTTATATACAATTGCGGAGGGTGTATCAGGACTGTAACCGCCCTCTATAAGTTCCTTTGAAAGCTCTTTGAGCATACCCGTACTGAGAAATACAACCATAGTAGCACCGTGACTTGCAAGGTTTTGAATACTTTCCTTTTCGGGAACTTTGGTGCGACCCGAACGCCGTGTAATTATAACCGTTTGCGAAACATCGGGCAATGTATATTCCGCACGAAGAGCCGCTGCCGCACCGCAGAACGAACTTACGCCGGGGCAGATTTCATAGGGTATGTTCAAAGCTTCAAGGCGGTCAATCTGTTCTCGTATTGCTCCGTAAAGACTTGGGTCGCCCGTATGAAGACGGACTGTCATCTTACCGAAATGCTCGGCTTCCTCAATGACGGAAATAACATCGTCAAGCGTCATATATGCACTGTTGTGAATTTCACAGGTGCTTTTGGCGAATTCGAGAAGCTCGGGATTTACAAGCGAACCTGCATAAATTATCACATCGGCATTTTGCAAAAGTTTCATACCTCTGACCGTAATCAAATCAACTGCACCGCACCCAGCACCAACAAAATTAACCATTGTATTCCTCCATAATTTTAGTAATGAGTTCGTCAGCAAATTTCGTCTTTCCGATAATTCCCAATTTATCCGAAAACATAAGGGCAGCTGTTTTCATTTCGCCTTTGACCTTTGCGTCAAGATAATGCTGAGTTCTCTTCATCAAAATTTTTGCGACATCTTCAATTTTTCCGACTTTATCAAGTTCAGCCAAAGCCGCATCTACAGTCGCACAATCGGTCAGCCTTTTCAGAACATTAGCGTCAACGTCCGCAAGCACTCCGCATGTCACAAGCACGTCCATTCTGCCGTCTGCCTGCTTTGAGTGCGTGTTCATAATGCCTGCACCGAGCTTTACAAGCTTACCAATATGACCGATAATTAGCACACTTTCAAAATCAAACTCCAATGCACAGTCAATCGCTTCGCCGATAAAATTACTGCACGTTACGCTTTTATCGAGAGCAAACGGCATTTTTTCGGCAAGAAAAGTTTTTGAGTAGTTTCCGACGGTAAGCAGGAGATTATTTATATTTTGTGCCTTAAGCATTTTCTCTTCGGTGCGAATTGTTTCGATAAGAGCCGTATTGCTCATAGGCTCGACAATTCCCGTAGTTCCGATGACGGATATACCTCCGACAATGCCTAATCTCGGATTAAAGGTTTTATTTGCAATTTCAACACCCTTCGGAACGGAAACAGTAATTTTTACACCGCCGTGGAAATCGTACTTTTCGCAGATTTCTGACACTGCATTTTCAATCATTTTCCTCGGAACACTGTTGATAGCCGCCGCTCCGACAGGCTGGTCAAGACCGCTTTTCGTAACTCTTCCGATACCGATTCCGCCGTCAATTTCAATTCCGAAAGATATTTTTTCACACTTTGCATAAACAAGAATACCGTTGGTAATATCGGGGTCGTCGCCGCTGTCCTTTTGAATGGCACAACTTGCGAAGCTAGGGCTAATCTCAATGTTGAGAACGTCAAGGTTAAGCAGAATTCCCTTTGGTGTCATTAGCTCTACGGTATTGACAGCCTCGCCTGTTATCATCATTTCGCTGGCTGCTTTAGCCGCCGCAGCCGCACACGAGCCTGTCGTATAGCCGCAGCGAAGCTTCTGTT
>CACWTQ010000046.1 GCA_902763835.1 uncultured Ruminococcus sp.
ATTTAGACGCAGGATAATTTGTTCTGTGTTAGGCACAACACCGCAGGAATACTGATGTATTTCAAGGTGTTGTAACGACACACAGGGCAAATTAGACAAATATAAATGTTCAAGTTATTTTCTGACAGTTCCTTAATATTTGTTACGTCATTGACTGCTCAAAAAGATTATCACTGCAATAATCACAATAAACACCGCCGGGATTATAAGGTCTTTCATTGAGATTATACTTCTGTCATAGCTTGCCTTTCTTCTCGCATACTTCGGCTGGAGCTTGCTCACGGTGGAATTAATCTCCATTTGTTGTTTGTCGTCCTCTTTCTGCTTCTCTGCCATTTTTGTGTAGTACTCGGTTTTCACCTGTTCACGGCTCATACCCCTGCGGTAATTTTCCACAATGCTTGTGTCGGGAGTTTCACGCATTCTGCCGTAAAGATAGTGTGGCATTTTGTCGCTTGAACCGTTCAGCATAGCCATAAATTCCGCCAATGTCCTACAGCGTGTTTCAACATCGGGGTTAAGAGCTGCTTTCAAAGCAACTACCACATTTTCGGGAATATTATAGCGTACTTTCAAAACATCAATCTGAGGGAAATTTCCCTCGACTGTATCGTACATTTCGGCACTGGGATTTTCTCCGGTAATTGCATAATAAATAGTTGCCGCAAGCTCGTAAATATCGGTATAAGAGCTGTCCTCCGTGATAAGGTATACCTGCTCATACGGAGCATACGCAGTAAGAGTTCCTCCGATTGAAGCAAGCATGTCAGTTTCGAGAGGTCGGCTCAAATCAAAATTTGACAATACAAACTCCTCATCTTTTTCGTTAACATTTTTAATCATCATACTTTGAGGATTAATATTTCTGTGATATACTCCTTTTTGGTGGAGCTTGGAAAGACTTGTTAAAACAGGAGTAATTTTTCTGTAAAGGTCGCCCCATGTATACGTGCCGTACTGTCTGATACGCTCATACATTGTAACACCCTCGACAGCCTCGTAAACAGCGTAAGCAGTGTTGTTTTCTGTAAACCAATCGTACACCTTAGCTATGCCGCTGAGAGGGTTATTCTCCGAAAGGCTCATACCCTCGCTGATAGTTTTTCTCATAATGTCGTCAAGAGAAACATCATATCCGTAAGACACCGAAAGAGGTGCAGGATTACCGGGGTCTTCGATATTTCTGTAAAAAAGATTATTGTAAAATGTTTCACGAATAATAACATTCCTGTTAATGGCAGTATCGGTTGCACCGTATTTAATACTGAATCCGTCGCTGCCAATCCATTCATTTATAAAATATCTTCCGCCGTTAAGATACGTTCCCGACGGAATGTCGTTGCCGTTACCAAAAAACATATATTCACCTCGTTTTTTCTATCCTTTTTTAACAAATACTAACAATATGATTTTAACATTATTTTTTTAGATATTCAATACTTTTTATAAAATTTATTTAGAAAACTTTGAAAAAAGAGCCGTTAGTAAGTAAAGCGCTCTTTTTATTAATTATTTAGTAAAAATAAGTATCAAAATTATTATAACAACTCCCAATGTCGGAAGAATATAGCTTTTCAAGTCAATGGGATTAGCTTCGGGTTTAGGAGGTTTTTTCGCATACTTCGGCTGAAGACTGTCTAATGTTTTCTTAATTTCTCTCAGTTGTTTTTCATATTGTGCATTTTGTTCGTCTTTTCTTTTTATGTAGTCGTTTCTGATTTGTTCTTTCTCCACAGTATTTCGGCGAACGATATTTTCGTCATTGTAGTTTTGGGTATAATTTATATTTTCCGCAGTCTGCTGAGGTCTGCCTCTAAGATAATGCGGCTGATATTCATTCACCTCTTCAAACATTTGAATAAGCTCTATAACATCGCTGCAACGCAAATTGTAATTTGGGTTAAGAGCATACCGCAGAGCTTTGACAACATTTTCGGGAACATTATAATGTGTACGCAAAACATTAATTTTCGGGAAATTGCCGTCAATATATTCATACATATTAATGCTTGGGTGTTCGCCCGTGAGAGCAAAATATATAGTTGCGGCAAGTTCGTAAATGTCGGTATAGGTATTATCCATTTTGGTGAAAGAACGCTGTTCAAAAGGAGAGTAACCCGGAGAGAAGCTGACCCCAACGGAAGCAAGCGTTTTTGTTTCGAGGGAACGAGCAAGACCGAAATCAATAAGAACAAATTCGCCGCTGTTGTTTCTAATCATAATATTTTGCGGCTTGATATCTCTGTGAATAATACCTCTGTCGTGAAGTATGGAAAGGTTGTACATAAGCGGCTTTAGATTTCTGTAAAGGTCGTACCAATTAAAGCGGCTGTGACTGCCTACCCACTCATCAAGAGTAACACCGTCGATGAACTCTGTTATAATATAGGCTGTATTATTCTCCGAAAACAAATCGTACACCTTGACAATATTTTTTAGACCCTCGCCCTCGGATAAAGCAAGACATTCTTTTTTAGTTTTACGCATAATTTCATCAAGAGAGAATTCGTTTCTGTAGGTTACGCTTAAGGGATTAGGGATTGATTTATCGTAACAGTTTCTTTTAAAAACACCGTTATAGTAGGTTTCCTTGATTAAAACTTTCCTGTAAAGTCTTAAATCATAGCCGATATATGAAATACCGAAACCGCCGCTGCCGATACTTTCGCCTACAAAATATCTGCCGTTATTGAGATATGTTCCTGCCGGAAGTTCATAGCTCTGGGCATAATGCACGCTGTGTTTTTTACCGCAATTCGCACAGAAACTGCCGATAATATCGGGGTCAACTTTTGCCATACAGTGAACGCATAATTTTATATTGTTTTGCATAATACATTCCCCTCCTTTCTTTGAGAATCTTAGGAACTGTTGGGAAATAAGTTGAACAATTTAGACGCAGGATAATTTGTTCTGTGTTAGGCACAACACCGCAGGAATACTGACGTATTTCAATTTTCTGACAGTTCCTAAAGCAGTGATAACAGTACAGATTTTTATTTTCGGGCAATATTCTCACCTCAACTTTCCGTTACAACATTTAACAATAATATAATTTTAACACCTTATTCTAAAATATTCAATAGTTTTCAAGCAAAAATTATATATTTTCCGTAAAAAGGACAGTCATAAATCTGACTGCCCTTTTTATTCATAAATTATTAATATTTACTTTTTTGGGAAAGTAGCACTGTCCAAATCGGAATTTGCACTGTCGTGCCAATATAATAACCAATTTACGGAAAATAATTATATTTCACTTGTTTTTCGAATTTTATATATAATATTTTAGTATTTATAAAAAGCAGTCAATACTTTTTAGAGAATATACCGAAATTTTTAAAAATATTGACAACATTAGTCCAAAGTGGTATAATAAAAAAAACGTTTGGAGGAATGAAAATGATATGGATATTTTTACTGATTGTAATGATAGCAATAGGAATGTACGCTTCTTACAGATTCAGAGGAGAAAACTACTCAGCAGGCAGAGGAATGTTTAAGAACAGCAACTATGATATGCCCGAGTACAAAAACAACGAATTTTCCGATTACGACCCATACGAATTTAAGAATATGCTAAAATAAAAATGTACCCGATAACATCAGATTGTCGGGTACATTTTATTTAGATTACGTTATGTATTATTCTTCGTCTTTTTTCTCCAAACTTACAGAGTTGCCATTATTGATATTGAAAGATGAAATATCGTAAGGGGGCTGATTTGTGTTGTAATTTATAGATGTACCGTCCGAACCCGGAGTAGAATAAACTCCGTTGCTGTTCATAGTTGTATTGCCAAGACCCTCCAGACCGCCGGAAAATCCTGCTGCACCTTGCCCCGTATCGCCCGGAACAAACTCCTGAACCGGCATCTTGCTGCCGCAGTAGCTGCAAAACTGAACATTTGACGACACTTCCGAACCGCAATTCGGACACGCTACCATACCTCTTGCACGACGGATATCACTTTTATAGACTTCGATTCGGTGAATTGCGTCCCTGATATTGTTGATTGTATCGGCAAAGGCAGCGGTGGGGTTGTCCTTGTTTGCGTCGAAATAATTTCTGCCCAGCTGCATAAACATAGCGTTGAGCTGTCTTTCTTCGTCCGAAATTTTTGCGTTAATTCTTGTTGTTTCGGCAAACATCTTAGTTTGTGAAGCCGCCTCCTGACCCACCTGAGTGAGTTTTCTGCTTAAATCATCTAAAAAAGCCATTTTTATCAACCTTTCTTTTTTTAACACGTCTTTTTAACACGTCTTTTTAACACGTGAAGATAGTTATCTATTAACGTTAATTAACGTACCCGACCGATAGTTTATTTTATTCGGAAGTTTTATAATACTTTTGTATATCATCTATTGTAATTATTTTAAATATTTTTAATTAAAAATCTACCAAAAAAATTTGAACATTAATCTTGTGGAACGTACCCATTATTTCAATCTGATCTATCTTTGCCGTCAACAATTTTCCTGCGTCCATAAGCCTTGAAAAAACAGCATTATCCTTTTCAGGAACATACCCGAGTTTTCGCTTGTCCTCTTTCAAAATCAAAATAGCCTTGCTGTCAAATTTATTATCCTCTCTCTGCAAAACAAGCTTTTCTCCTACGTTGATTTCATCGAGAACCGTTTTATCATTAAGATGTGTAGTTCCTGCAATATATGTATCGAACAGAAAAATCTCTTTCACAAGAGGTTTGATAAGCTCTCCTAATCCAACACTGCTTGAAAGCTCCGCAAGACTGTCGCTTCTTAAAGTCAGTTCGTTTCCCAAGGTATATCAACTCCATTCATCAGATATGTTCTCAGCACTTCCTTAAGCTGTACTTCGTATGCGGAATACTCTTCAAGCTCCTTTTTTAATACAGTGTGCTTTTCTGCAACAAGCTCCTTATCCTCCAGAATATATTTATAACAATAGGGGTCTGTATTCCGAATATTTTCTATCTCCTTTTCGAGTGCAGCAAGCTTTTCGTCAAGATTCGGAATAACAAGATTTGCAGCGTTGCCCTCAAAGGTTTCAAGAACAATATTTACAAAAATCTCCAACTCTTCAATTTCTTTTAAATCGTTAGCTCTGTACGCTGCGGAAACTCTGTTCCAAAGCTCGCTTAACTCGGGAGAATTTTCAGTGCGGTCATTCAAATCCGGATGAATAAGCTTCGCAATTTTGCGATAGGTTTTCTTCACTCGCAATACATTTTCCTCGGAAACAGCTGTTATATTTTTGCTTGCATCTCTGTCGTGCATTAAATCTTCAAGAGATTTATTATACTCATCCATTTTCTCCGCAACAAACTCCTGCATTTTAACGAAGTTGACACGCTCTCCTCTGTTAGCAGAAATCTGACAATAAGCTATAGATTTTTTCAAGCTGATACAATCTATTTTTTTCTTGAACACCTCCGTCATCATATCGCCAAATTCACGAAGATACAATCCGAAATAAATTTGTGCTTCCTTTCGGTAAGCGTCACGCTGTAAAAGAAGTTCTTCATACTGTGAAATATCACCGTTTTCGTATTTGATTATTTCCATAAAATTCACCCTAATACAATGAAATTATCCGCATCGATGCACTCTGTAAAAGAAAATATTCTGCGACAAAACCAATTGTACATTACACATTATTTTGTCAGTGTGAATATTCTGTGATAGCTGTTCATATCTGTAAACTTTTCGTAGTACAGATTATCGGAAGATACGGTTATGTCAAACCTCTCATTGTTAAGCTCGTTCACAGCACTGCAAAGCTTTTCGGCACTCTCTTTGCTGAAGCCGTCAACATTGTAATATGCAAGTGTAATATGCGGAGTGAGCAAATACGGCAAAGCTTTCACACAGTCCACTATACCGTAAAGATTCATCAGCTTTTCGTAATCCTCCGCCGTCTTTGGTTTAACCGCAAGCACCAGACTTGTACCGACCATATTGAAAATATAGTTCGTTTCAAAATTCACGGTACATTTTGAAATCTTCTGCGAATGAACAAACTTCAAAAGTTTTAGTTCATTTCTGAACACCTCTTCACCGATTTCGGCAAGGTTGCAGCTGTTGCTTAAATCGTGAAGAGTAATGTGAAAAGTGCTTGTCTTGACTCTTTCCGTAAAACACTCCCCTGCTTTGCCGTACAGGGTATCAACAATCAAGTTCAGCTTGTCCTTAATATCGGGTGACAAGTCAAAAACAGTGGTATCACCGTAAAACCGTCTGAACTTATTGTTGCTGTCGAACTTGTCCTTAACGCTCGAATTGGTTGAAAAATCTCCCTCACCTAGATTCAGCACAGGTTTTTCAAACGAATTTATTCTTTCTGTAAACTGGGCGTAACTTTCCATTTTATCACCTTAACTATCTTGATTTTCAAGCCTTGACGGCAGATGCTTTGAGATATCAATAACATTCTCTGTCAAAACAAAGTTGTACAAATATGGGTCGATAACAAACCTGCTGCATTTTTCAGCATTTTCAAGTATATCAATACATTTCGTATAAGGAAGATTAACAAGGTTTGCCTTTTTAAGTTCACCTGCTTTTGCATTAATCTCACGAGAAAACAGCGGAATATAGTAATTTCCGTCCGCCGCTTTCATAAGCTGAGGTTTTATGGAAATATTCTGAACAGCCGGATATATAGGCATACTCTTATCTATTTCCTTACCGCCTATCGTAACTTCCGCAGGCATAAAAACATTGCTGTCACGCAGGCAAAAAAGCACCGACATCATATTCTCCTCGGTACGGTTTTTTAAAAAGCGTACAATCAAGGCACACAGCACATCTCCGTTTGCAAGAGCTTCGGGTGTAATTTTAACTTTATCGGAAGATGAATTTTTATTTAAATCTTTACTCATAATCTGCTCCAAAATTTATATAATATATTAACATTATAAATAAAAAAATCGCATTTGTCAAATAAAAAATCGTTGAATTTACATTTTTTTTAAATAAAATTCCTGCACGGATTCCGCATAACCAAATCCGTGCAGGAAATGAAAAATCAACTCACTGCATCAAATGTGCATAAGATTAAAAATCTCCTGAATATCATCGGAACTTATAGTAACAGGCTTACAGTTCTGCTCCTTTAGAAAAACCTTGTAACCGCTATCCTTAGCTTCCTTGGAAAATTCCTCAACAAGAGCTTTCTGATCCAATCCGTCTGTCATTGTATAAGTACCGTCATCTTCAAACTTCATTTTTCCTGCCGTATCATTCTCCGCCAAGAAAATAGACTCAATAAGCTTGTCGCCGTTGGCAATTGAAATCTGGTATTTGGACTTCAGCATAGTATAAGTAAGATTCGTAAACTCATAACTTTCCAAAATTCCCATTTGTTCAAACTTGTTTTTACTGTCCTTGACTACCTTGTCAAACATAAAGCTGGGCTTCCACTTAAAGGGATTTTCAACTCCCTGAGGCAAAATCGAAGCAACACCCATAAACGGAACAGTTCCGTTATTCATCATAACTGCCATACCAACAATCTCTTCTGCATTAAACTTAATTTCCAAAATACTCACCTCTGCAACATTCAAGTTACTGCCGTTAATACAATTCCTATTGGTAAAGTTATCTTTTCATTCACAAATCAGACATTTTACCAAGAACTATTTTACCACATATTCAAAACAAATTCTACACATTTTTGATAATTTAACCATTTTGTGTTATCTCTTACAACGCCACTGTGTAAAAAAGCATTTTTTTTGTAGAATATAATTATAAATGCAAAGCAGAAATTTATCTTCCGTACAAATGAAATTATATGACAGCGGAAACACAAATATTACGGACAACATTAGGAACTGTTTGGAAATAAGTTGAACAATTTATACGCAGGATAATTTGTTCTGTGTTAGGCACAACACCGCAGGAATACTGACGTATTTCAAGGTGTTGTAACGACACACCAGGAATACTGACGTATTTCAAGGTGTTGTAACGACACACAGGGCAAATTAGACAAGTATAAATGTTCAAGTTATTTTCTGACAGTTCCTTAATGCGTATATGTGGTTTTGTATGGTTTGAAGTTTATTGAGCAGACGAAAAAATTTGATAGTTTAGAGTATTGGGGATAATCTGCAATCACAAAGCATTAACCGTCCCGATAAACACAGGCACTTGTTCTTTATAATCGTAAATTGCAAATATAAACGGTCTGTCAAGGGTGATATAAACAGGTTCTTAACAGACGCAGAATATTCTCCGATTTCTCATTCATAAAACATCACCCCATATTCATAACAGTACCTATGAACAGCGGTATTTTCTTTTCCCTATCATAAATTACAAACAGGAACGGTTTGTTAAGGCAAACCTCATAAAACTCATCTTTTTCCATTGCAATGGCAGTCACCGCCGCCGCCTTTGTGCCTTTTTCGTCAACCTCGATATGTGCCTTATGAAGAACACTGTTCACCGATATTCTATTGTTTGCAGTCGCAAGATTTATAAAATCCGCTTTATCAGGGTCGAAAGAATTGTCCATTCCCATATCGCCCAGAGTGCCGTTAAGAGTATATTTCGTATCAAACGAAAACTTCGGCAGTGATGTTTCAACGTCGGCTGATATTGAATTTTCCACATAATCATTTATTGTGGAATCGTCAAAATACTTTTTTACATACTCATCAATACCAATATCCTCATTCGGTAAAACCACAACAAAGGAATACTGTTTATCGTTGTCACTTTGATAATCCTTGATAAATCCCTTTGCATTATCATCGCTGAAATAATAATCCTCTGTCGCGTACATAAAGTCAACCTTACTTTTCGACCCGTCATAATTGTTGAACGTATCTTCCCTAACATCGTCCTTTTGGTACTCTTCCTTCCACTTTCCGTCAAATGCAACAGCGTTCAAAAGCACCGAAACGGTATCATTTGAAATATCCCCGTCTGTAAGAATTTGCCGAATCATTTTGTCGGTTTTATCGCTTACCCAGCTGTTAATACTTCCGACTGCCTTATCTGCATCTTCGTTGAAAATCTCCGAACTGTAAAATTCACTGATGTTATTTCTGAAAACATCATTCAGCTTAACATCGTCACGCTTCATAACCCAGACCGAGTTCGCCATATTAAACTTCGTATTCTCGCCGCTAAGACCCTTTATATAATTACCGAAATATGAATTAAGCTTATCAAGCTCAACAGGATTTCCGCTGCTCTTGCCGTCGGGATAAATGCCGCCCAAAAGAGCGTTAAGCTCGCTTCGAGTTTCGCCTGCCGCACCGTTGTCAAGCACCGACAATGCCGTGTAAACCGACAGCGGAGATAGGAAAACATTATCGCTTTTGTCCTCTCTCTTTTCAAACTCTCTTTTGAAAAGTTCTGCGTTAAAACGGTTAATGCCGTAATTGATTTTCTCTTCGTCTTTTTCACTAAGATTTACCGCTGTAGGTTTATCCAAAGTACCGACAATATCTGTGTCGGTTTCGCTGTCGGAATTGACCTTTGAATCGTCTTCGGAACTGCTTGCCGCCGAAACTACAGGTTCTCTGCTTGACGGCTCTGTTGTCGGTTCGTCATTGCCGCAGCCGCCTAACGATAAAATCATACCGCCTGCAAGGAGTATGGATAAAAATTTTTTCATATTTGTTTTCACAATAAAACACTTCCTTTTAAAATCAATCTTTCATGAAATTTTCATCAAAGTTTTCTCGGACAAGCCTAATGAATTCATCGGAAATACAATATATTTTCACGGGATTGTTCGCAGTGTTATATGTTTCCTGCGGATTGCTGCTTGTGTTATAAAAATACTCTTCATACGTAATTTTCAAAATATCACCGTAAACTGAAATACTTGTCCGATACTCTATACCGTTTTCTCCCAACTCTATGATTTGAATTTCGGCAGAACTTTCCCTGCCCTCGTCAATAAGGGTTTTCGTTTCCTGCAAATCCTGTACGGTTTCCTTGAAATTCTCGAAAATATCTTCATTGACTGTTGTTATTCTGATATTCTCACCCTTGTAAATCACTTTGCCGTTATGCCTAACATCTGTGACAGTTCCTTGTCTTAAGTCGTCAAAGCTTTCATTGGCTGATTTTGCCGAAGAGTTCGCACTGTTCAAAGACATTGAGGAAAATTCCCCCTCTTCGCTGTAATCTGTAAAGCTGTCGCCGTCGTTTTCCTGTAAATCGTTATCATACATATCAATCGAATCGTAATCCTCTGCTGTAGTGCTTTCGTATTCATCATAAACCGCTGCATTTTTATCAGCGTAATAATCATTTTCATTATCTGCTTTCGCAGCGCCGTTCGCAGCATTGGTTGCCGGCATACTGTGGAACGATACAAAACCATTGTTAAAAACAAAGACAGACCCGACAATCAAAACAGCGAACACGGCTGCACTGCTTAAAGCGGCTTTTCTGTAGCCTGCGTATTTACGCTCCTTTGCGGCAAGCGTTCCTGCCTTTTCGTAAACAAGATTTTCAAAATCGTATTTATCCCTCATAGCCGAATCCCTCCTCTTCCAGAATTTTTCTCAGGGCGGCTTTCCCTCGTGAAACGTAATTATCAACCTGCTTTGCTGTTTTACGCATAACCTTGGCAGCGTCCTTGTAGCTCATTTCCTCAAAGTAAACAAGGTGCAAAGCGGTTCGGTAGTCCTCCTTGATTTTCGGCAGAGCATCGTGAAGAAGCCTTGTCTGTTCGTCTTTAAGGATATCATTTTCAAATTCAATATACTCATTACTTCTTTCAACGGGTTTGTCAAATTCGTAAAGTGTGACTCTTGAATTTTTCTTTATGAAATTAACCGCCTTATGATGTGCGATTGAAAATATGTATGTTTTAAGAGAGGACTTAAATTTAAACCTCTCGGGGTGAACTATAAGCTCCGCAAAACAATCAGCGGCAAGCTCCTCCGCAGTGTCCTCGTTTTTGACATAGCCGTTTATGAAAAATATGAGATTTTCACGGTAGATGTCTATAATATCGGAGAAAGCGGACTTATCTCCGTTTAAATAACTTCTGTAATAATCCTCACCCATTTCCCCTCACCTCTTTTTTTACATTTCTACTGCGGACGTTATCCGCTGCCGAATTATTCCGTTAAGTATTCTTCAAGGCATACTCCGCTGTTATAAATCTCCTCCGCCGCAATCTTGCCTACATATCTGTAATGCCAAGGTTCATAGTCAATACCTGTAATATCCTCCTTACCCTGCGGATATCTCAGAATAAATCCGTACTTGTAGGCATTATTCGCAAGCCACGTGTAAACCGATTCATTTGACGAATAATTCGTGTCCGCATTAATGTCGAGAGCAAGTCCGAGCTGATGTTCGCTTGTGCCGGGTTTTGCGACCCACTTTTTAGCTTCGGCTTTTGCGTCCTCCTCGCTGTAGCCTTGTGCTATATAATCGCTGATGTAGTTCTGCATAATCTCTTCCTGCTCCTCGGCTGTTCTGTATGCTTCGCCGACAACAGGATAAATTCCGACTGCCGTCATATCGTTCAGCAATTCCTGCAAATCGTCGTAAATTCTGCTGTCAACTTGCTTTCCGTTCTCAATCTCGGTGAGGGTAAAATCATAACTTTCGGGAATAGGATTATCCTTATTGACAATAATCAAATTCCACACTCCCCTGTACGGGAAAATTGTTCCTGTGGAAGCTTCGCTGTCTTCAGCTGAGCTTGTTATATCGCTGTCGGAATTTTTATCCGTATCTTTCGTATCTGTATTTGTATCACGGTTGGAATTTTCAGCCTTGATTGTATCGGTGTCGGTATTGGTATCGGTGTCGGAAGACTTCTCTCTATCGGTGCTTTTATCCGAAAATTTTTCAGCCTCGGAGTCTTCTTTGTCCAATTCAAAAATATTCTCTTCTTCAAGATAACTATCCTCAGTGTCGACCGCCGCAGTGTCGTTTGTTGCGGTACTTTCCGACATTTCTTCAAAGGACTTATCGCCGCTAATAGTATACACACCCACCAAAGCCGCTGCGGTAACCACAACGATTATAATCTGAAATCTTTTCATTCTGCCGGTTTTACTCATAAAAATTCCCTGCTTTCTTTATTTACAAATAAGTCAATTAAAAATTCAAATTTCCTCACTAATAATAACATTTTTTTTTAGAATTTACAAGTTTGTTACGTATGAACAATGTTACTTTTTTAAGTTTGTACAATATTCATAATTATATGGTAAATTTTCTCAAGTTTTACACAAAAATAAATTCCGTACACGTTCTCGGGAGTTTCATTGAATTTTATGTGCAAAACAGACCCTTTTTATACCTTGAAACCCCCACTGATATGCGATTTTTTTCTTGTCAAGCAGAAATTTTTTCAAAACACCTCTTGACAAATTGACTTTTTAACGCTATAATAGTAAATTGTATCATAATAGCGATTATTACGCTGTTATCAATTTTTCCGAAAAATTTCTATTGCAAAATTACCTGTAAAGAAAAGAAATTATGCTATGAATTTGTGAATTTGTACAAATGTCAAAAAACGGAATTTTCGGTATAATTTGTGTATCGAACAAAAGGATTGTAATCGTTTGATATTTTTATTAACGAACGTATTTATTGGTAAGATTGGAGTGACAACAAGCCTATGGTGAATGTAAAACCTGTACAATTGGGAAATACAACTCGTATGAGCTTCGGTAAAATCGATGAAGTTATCGGTATGCCTAACCTTATTGAAATTCAGAAGAAGTCTTTCGAGTGGTTTTTAACCGACGGTCTTAAAGAGGTTTTTAAAGATGTTTCGGGTATAAGCGACCATTCGGGTAATCTCGTGCTTGATTTCGTTGATTATTTTCTCGATATCGACCACCCGAAACACCCTGTTATAGAGTGCAAGGAAAGAGATGCTACATATGCCGCACCTTTGAGAGTTACCGCACGTCTTATTAACCGTGAAACGGGAGAAGTTAAGGAATCCAATATCTATATGGGCGATTTTCCGCTTATGACTGCAAGCGGTACATTCGTTATAAACGGTGCGGAGCGTGTTATTGTATCTCAGCTTGTAAGAAGCCCCGGCGTGTACTACAAGATGGATCACGACAAGACAGGTAAAGAGCTTTTCTCCTCAACCGTTATCCCGAACAGAGGTGCTTGGCTTGAATATGAAAATGACGTAAACGATGTATTTTATGTAAGAATAGACAAGAACAGAAAAATTCCCGTAACGGCATTTATCCGTGCCCTCGGTCTTGGCACGGAAGACGAAATTTACGAGTACTTCGGCGATGACGCACGTATCAGAGCAACTATCGCAAAGGACGGCTGCAAATCTCAGGAGGACGGTCTTATCGAGGTTTACAAGAAGCTCCGCCCGAGTGAGCCGCCGACAGTCGAAAGTGCCCAGCAGCACATTGACAACCTCTTCTTTGACCCCAGACGTTACGATATGTCGAGAGTCGGAAGATACAAGTATAACAAGAAGCTTGCAATTTCTCACCGCCTTATCGACCGCACACTTGCACAGCACGTTGTAAACCCCAGAACGGGCGAACTTATCGCTATGGAGGGTGAGGTTGTAAACCGTGAAAAGGCTCTCGAAATTGAGAATGCAGGTATCAGAGAGGTTCTCATTAAGCTTGACAACGACAGCATTATCAAGGTTATCTCCAACGGTATGGTTGACCTTACAAAATATGTTGACTTTGATATCGCAGAGGTTGAGATTGACGAGAAAGTTCGCTTCAACGTTCTCAGTGAAATTCTCGATATGGGTCTTGAGGGTGAAGAACTTAAGGCTGAAATTAAAAGACGCAAGCCCGACCTTGTTCCGAATACTATCACTATCGATGATATTTTCTCCTCAATCAACTATATGAACAACCTTGCAAACGGCGTCGGTGTAACAGATGATATCGACCACCTCGGAAACCGACGTATTCGCTGTGTGGGCGAGCTTTTGCAGAATCAGTTCAGAATAGGCTTCTCCAGACTTGAAAGAGTTATCCGTGAAAGAATGACCTTGCAGGCTCAGGATCTTGAAGCCCTCACTCCAAATTCACTTATAAACATTCGACCCGTAACAGCGGCTATCAAAGAATTCTTCGGTTCATCACCGCTTTCACAGTTCATGGATCAGAACAATCCGCTTGCGGAGCTTACGCATAAAAGACGTTTATCCGCACTGGGTCCGGGAGGTCTTTCAAGAGATCGTGCAGGATTTGAGGTTCGTGACGTTCACTACAGCCACTACGGCAGAATGTGTCCTATCGAAACCCCTGAAGGTCCGAACATCGGTCTTATCTCCTATCTTGCAACCTTTGCGAGAATAAACTCTTACGGCTTCGTTGAAGCTCCTTTCAGAAAGATTGACAAGGAAACCGGCATTGTAACAGATGAAGTTATCTATATGACAGCGGACGTTGAGGACGAATTCGTTGTTGCTCAGGCTAACGAACCTCTTGACGAAAATCACCGCTTTGTAAATGCTAAGGTTCACGGACGTTTCAGAGATGAATTCGTTGAGCTTGAAGCTTCAAGATTCGACTTTATGGACGTATCTCCTAGAATGGTAGTTTCCGTTGCTACAGCTATGATTCCGTTCCTCGAAAACGATGACGCAAACCGTGCTTTGATGGGTTCTAACATGCAGCGACAGGCAGTGCCGCTCCTTGTTACGGAGTCCCCGATTGTAGGTACGGGTATCGAATATAAGGCAGGCGTTGACTCGGGTGTTTGTCTGCTTGCTGAAGGCAAAGGTATAGTCACGGCTGTAAGTGCGGACGTTATCACGGTCAAATATGACACAGACGACCCCAACAGCACAGGCAAGACCGTTGACCACGAGGTTACAAAGTTCCTGCGTTCAAACCAGGGTACTTGTATCAATCAGATTCCGATTGTAGAAGTAGGTCAGAGAGTTAAGAAAGGTGATGTTCTCGCAGACGGCCCCGCTACAAAGAACGGTGAAATTTCCCTCGGTAAAAATGCCCTTATCGGCTTTATGACTTGGGAGGGCTACAACTACGAGGACGCTGTACTTCTTAACGAAAAGATGGTACGTGACGATTATTATACATCTATTCATATTGAAGAGTATGAAACAGAAGCAAGAGATACAAAACTCGGTCCGGAAGAAATCACAAGAGAAATTCCGAATGTCGGCGACGATATGCTTAAAAACCTTGACGAGGACGGTATTATCCGTATCGGTGCAGAGGTTAAGACAGGCGACATTCTTGTCGGCAAGGTAACACCTAAGGGTGAAACAGAGCTTACAGCAGAAGAGCGTTTGCTGCGTGCTATTTTCGGTGAGAAAGCGAGAGAAGTAAGAGATACATCGCTTCGAGTTCCTCACGGCGAATGCGGTACTGTAGTTGACGTTAAAGTATTTACAAGAGAAAACAGCGACGAACTTGCACCGGGTGTAAACAAGGTTGTCCGCTGCTACCTCGCACAGAAGAGAAAAATCAGTGTCGGCGACAAAATGGCGGGTAGACACGGAAACAAGGGTGTTGTTTCAAGAATTCTCCCTCAGGAGGATATGCCTTTCCTCCCCGACGGAACTCCGCTTGACATCGTGCTTAACCCCCTCGGCGTACCGTCACGTATGAATATCGGACAGGTTCTTGAAGTTCACCTCGGCTATGCGGCTAAGGCTCTCGGCTGGAAGATTATGACTTCCGTATTCGACGGCGCTCACGAACAGGATATTTTCCAGATTTACGAGGATATTGCCGAAAAGGCTAAAAACAGAGAACTGCCGCCGCCCGAATCTCCGAAGTTTATAGACTTTACGGAGTGCTTCGACAAAAACGGTATCTCAATGGAGTGTAAAACAAGAGTTCGTGACGGACGTACAGGCGACTATTTCGACAACCCTGTTACGGTAGGTTATATGTACTACCTTAAGCTTCACCACCTTGTAGACGATAAGATTCACGCACGTTCAACAGGTCCTTACTCACTTGTAACGCAGCAGCCTCTCGGCGGTAAAGCTCAGTTCGGCGGACAGCGTTTCGGAGAAATGGAGGTTTGGGCACTTGAGGCTTACGGTGCGGCTTACACCCTCCAAGAGATTCTTACGGTTAAGTCAGACGACGTTGTAGGACGTGTAAAGACATACGAAGCAATCGTTAAGGGTGAGAATATTCCGAAGCCGGGTATTCCCGAATCGTTTAAGGTACTCATTAAGGAATTGCAGTCGCTTGCACTCGACGTAAAAGTTCTTGACGAGCAGGGCGAGGAAATCGACCTCAAACAAGACCTTGACGAAGAAACAAATCCGAAAGCAGTTGAGAACAGTTCTTTCCCGGGCAAGTCGGTTATGACAAGCAACGATATGAAGGGTATGACCTACGAGGACGACCCGAGCGGTGCTAATATGATTGACGAATCAGGAATTATCGACGACTCTTACAATGACGATGAATTCTATGATGACAACTTCGACTTTGACGACGACCTTTTCGGCGATGATGATGATGATAACGATGATGACTTTGATTTTTCCGATGACGATGATGAATTATTCGGCGATGACGAAGATATATTTTAATTAAAGGGAGGATAAAGAACTATGGGATTTAATGTATTCAATTCTGTTAAGATAGGTCTTGCATCCCCTGAGCAGATCAAATCATGGGCTTACGCTGCCGACGGCGAGGTTAAAAAGCCCGAAACTATAAATTACCGTACACTCAAACCTGAGCGTGACGGATTGTTTTGCGAACGTATTTTCGGACCTCAAAAGGACTGGGAATGCTTCTGCGGAAAGTACAAGAGAGTTAAGTATAAGGGTAAAATCTGTGAGAACTGCGGCGTTGAGATTACACGTTCAAAAGTAAGACGTGAGCGAATGGGTTACATCAACCTTGCCGCTCCCGTATCTCACATCTGGTACTTCAAGGGTATTCCCTCCCGAATCGGTCTTATGCTCGACATCTCTCCGAGAACTCTCGAAAAGGTTCTGTATTTCGCTTCGTATATCGTAATCGATCCGGGCGATGCAAGAGAGCTTAAAGAGGGTCAATGCCTTTCCGACCGTGAGTACAGAGAAATGCGTGAAAAGTACGAAGACGATTTCAAGGCTGAAATGGGTGCGGAAGCAATCAAGGCTTTGCTTGAAAAAATTGACCTTGAAAAGCTTTCAAAGGAACTTAAGGACGAGCTTGCCGACGCTTCGGGTCAAAAGAGAGTAAGAATTATAAAAAGGCTTGAAGTTGTTGAATCGTTCAGACTTTCGGGCAACCGTCCCGAGTGGATGATTCTCGATGTTATCCCCGTAATTCCGCCTGATATCCGTCCTATGGTTCAGCTGGACGGCGGACGTTTTGCAACATCTGATTTGAACGACCTCTACAGAAGAGTTCTCAACAGAAACAACCGTTTGAGAAAACTTCTTGAGCTTGAAGCTCCCGATATTATTATCAGAAACGAGAAGAGAATGTTGCAGGAAGCCGTAGACGCTCTCATCGACAACGGCAGACGTGGCAGACCCGTAACAGGTCCGAATAACAGACCGCTTAAATCTCTTTCCGATATGCTTAAGGGTAAGCAGGGACGTTTCCGTCAGAATCTTCTCGGTAAGCGTGTTGACTATTCGGGACGTTCCGTTATCGTAGTAGGTCCTGAACTTAAGATGTATCAGTGCGGTCTTCCTAAGGAAATGGCACTTGAACTTTTCAAGCCGTTCGTTATGAAAAGACTTTGCGAAACCAAAAAGGCACAGAACATCAAAGCCGCAAGAAAGGCTGTCGAGCGTTCAAGCCCCGAAGTTTGGGACGCACTCGAAGTTGTAATCAAGGGTCACCCCGTAATGCTCAACCGTGCTCCGACACTTCACAGACTTGGTATTCAGGCGTTTGAGCCTGTACTTGTTGAGGGTCGTGCGATTAAGCTTCACCCCCTTGTTTGTACCGCATTTAACGCAGATTTCGACGGTGACCAGATGGCTGTTCACGTACCGCTTTCGGCAGAGGCTCAGGCAGAGGCACGTTTCCTTATGCTTGCATCTAACAACCTCTTGAAGCCGTCAGACGGTAAGCCTGTTGCTGTACCTACACAGGATATGATTCTCGGTTCGTACTACCTCACACTTGACAAAGAGGGTGAGCCCGGCGAGGGAAAAGTATTCAGAGATGTTGACGAGGCTATGATGGCTTATCAGACAGGCGTTGTAAGCTTGCATGCAAGAATTAAAGTCCGCCGTGAAAAGGAAATTGACGGTGAGCTTAAATCTGCAATTGTTGAAACAACAGTAGGTAAAATTATCTTTAACAGACCTATCCCGCAGGATTTGGGATTTGTTGACAGAAGCATTGAAGAGAACAAGCTTAAATTTGAAATAGATTTCCTTACTGGAAAGAAACAGCTCGGTAAAATTATAGGTAAGTGCCTTGAAATTCACGGCACACAGACTACTTCGGAGGTGCTTGACGCAATCAAGTCGCAGGGTTACAAGTACTCAACAAAGGGTGCTATCACGGTAGCCGTTTGCGATGCGACCATTCCGCCGCAGAAGAAAGAGCTTATTGCCGAAGCCGAGAAGAAAATCGACAAGATTTACAAAATGTACAATATGGGTCTTTTGTCAAACAACGAGCGTTACAGCCGTGTACTTAAGGTTTGGGAGAAGACAACCGACGACGTTACAAATGCACTTCAAGGCAACCTTGACCGCTACAACCCTATTTATATGATGGCGGACTCCGGTGCCCGTGGTAGTATGAGCCAGATTCGTCAGCTTGCCGGAATGCGTGGACTTATCGCCAACACATCGGGTAAGACGATTGAAATTCCTATCAGAGCCAACTACCGTGAAGGACTTAACATTTTGGAATACTTTATTTCCTCCCGTGGTGCGAGAAAAGGACTTGCCGACACGGCACTCCGTACAGCCGACTCGGGTTACCTTACAAGACGACTTGTTGACGTTGCACAGGAAGTTATCATTTACGAAGAGGACTGTCACACAAAGAACGGTCTTGAAATATTTGATATCAAAGAGGGCAAACAGCTTATCGAGGAACTTCAAGAGCGGCTTGTCGGCAGATTCCTCCTTGAAGACTTCAAGGACAAGGAAACAGGAGAAGTTATCGTATCCAAGGACAAAATGATGACATCGGGCGATGCAAAGAAGATAGTCGAAGCAGGCACAGAGAAAATTACTATCCGTTCGGTTATCGGCTGCCGTGCAAAGCACGGTGTTTGCAAGAAGTGCTACGGTGCTAACCTTGCGAACGGTCAGCCTGTAACTGTAGGTGAAGCAGTAGGTACAATTGCCGCACAGTCTATCGGTGAGCCGGGTACACAGCTTACAATGAGAACATTCCACACCGGCGGTGTTGCGTCTGCTGAGGATATCACACAGGGTCTTCCCCGTGTCGAAGAACTTTTCGAGGGACGTAAACCTAAGCACCTTGCAATTCTTACCGAAATCGGCGGTGAAGTCCGTTTCGAGGAAATCAAGGGCAACACCCACGTTGTTATCTATGACAAGGAATCGGGCGAAGAGAAATCCTATCTCATTCCGTTCGGTTCAAGAGCAATCGTTGAAGAGGGTACTACAATTCCGAAAGGAAGTAAGATTACAGAAGGTGCTGTTAATCCGCATGACATTCTTGCAATTTTGGGTCCCGATGATGTACAGAACTACCTTATTCAGGAAGTACAGAAAACCTACCGAATGCAGGGTGTTGAAATCAACGATAAGCACATTGAGGTTATTGTTCGTCAGATGATGAAGAAAGTACGAATCGAAGAGGGCGGAAACACACCGTTCTTCCCGGGTACGCTTGCAGAAAAGAATGATGTTCTTTCGGCAAACGAGGAAATCCGTGAGAGAATAGAAAACGGCGAAGAGGGCTTGAAAGAAGCAACCTACAGTCAACTTCTTCTCGGTATCACAAAGGCATCACTTGCTACGGATTCGTTCCTCTCAGCGGCATCTTTCCAGGAAACAACAAGAGTTCTTACCGACGCGGCTATCAAGGGCAAGGTTGACCCGCTGCTCGGACTTAAAGAGAATGTAATTATCGGTAAGCTTATCCCTGCCGGTACGGGTATGAACCGTTACAACTCTATCGAGCTTGTAAAGACAGCAGACGAAGAAGAGGAGCTTTCCGATGACGAACAGCTTCTTGACGACAGCGAAGCTGTTTCCGATGAAGTAGTTCTTGATTAAGGAACTGTTGGGAAATAAGTTGAACAATTTAGACGCAGGATAATTTGTTCTGTGTTAGGCACAACACCGCAGGAATACTGACGTATTTCATATTTCAAGGTGTTGTAACGACACACAGGGCAAATTAGACAAGTATAAATGTTCAAGTTATTTTCTGACAGTTCCTAAGCCCAAATCGGCAGATTTTATAAAGCTATCAACTCCTTAAAATATATTATAAACAACCGAAATCCTCAAGCGTTTTGCTTGAGGATTTTGGTTGTTTATTGTTATCTATTCAATTACTCTATCTTTCCCAATTCTCTTAACTTATCAAAATAAAGCTGTCTCTTTCGGACTTTCTCCTCGTACTTCTCGCCGTCACCGCTGCCGTTACTGAAATATTTATCGTAATTGCCCGATTCAAGTTCTTCAAGTGTGAAAAATCCCTCGTCCGTTTCATATTCAGCCGAATATTCATTTTCGCTTACGTCAACAGATGTCTTATAATATTTTCCGACAATTGTTTCACCGTCATCTTCATATACATAAACCCAGTTGCGTGTATGCTCTTTGACTTTATCCCATTGCGAAATATCATATAACCACGGTATTCTTGTTCCGTCAATTTCTTTTAGGTCATCCGTATAAATATAACCGACTGCTACTCCGTTGTCAAAGCTGGGCTGTAAGTCAAAGTTGTATCTGAAATCTCCATACTTCTGTCCTTTATCGTTCTCACCCATTTCGGGCAATTCTTCATCATTCGGAAACGGTGCTTTATTTTCGACACTTACGTGAAGCTTTTCCAAACGTTCCATAACCTCGGCTTCATAAAACACGCTGTCGAAGCCGTCATAAATATACTTGTCGTACTCGCCTGCTGCAAGCTCCTCATTAGTAATGAAACCCAAGCCAATACGCTTTTCTTCAAGCTCCTCTTTATCCTTTTTTATACTTTTGATATACTTTCCTATGATTTTCATACCGTCCGAATCAAAAACATAAACCCAATTTCTGTTTAAACCGTTATCTCTGTCATTCTGCCAATCTACCGCATCATTGTAAACCTCAAAAATATAATCGGGATCTCCTATCATATATTCAAATTCATCTATGTAGCAATAACCGATATCGTCATTTCTGCCGCTAACAGCCATAAGTTCAAAACCGTACAAATCCGAACCGTACAATTGACCGTTTTCGTTCTTGCCCATTTGGGGAAGTATTTCGTTTTCGTCAAGCAGTCCTCTTTGTGTCAATCGGCTTGAAAGTTCATCAAGCTCGGAATCGGTGAGATTGACATTATCTTTTTTCGCACGCTCGGCAAGCTTTTCTCTGAATGTCGCATTTGACGCTGTAACAGTCACAGTACCGACTGCCAGAAGTGCAAGAAGTATAATAGCAATGGCAACCTTTAAATAAAACGACCTCTTCCTCACTTTACTTTTCGGCTTTTTCTCGTACACGGCATAAACAGATTGCTTATCAACGGGTTTTAAAGAATCGAATGTATCGCAATAATTTTCTCTGAGAAGCTTTTCCAAATCAAAGTTATTCATACAAATCCTCCTTTAAAATTTTCTCCAACCGCTTTTTTGCTCTTGCAAGCCATGTTCCGACTGTTGCCTTGTTCTTATTTAAAATTTCGGATATTTCGTTAATGGAATATCCCTCTTTATAGTACAGTTCTATTACAATACGATAATTAGCGGGCAGTTTTTTTACACTCTCCCAAACCGCCTTGCTTTCGTCCTCCTCAAACGGGATATTCTCGTCAAGGTCGATTTTATTTCTGAACCAATAGGATTTCAAGCTATCCTTTCCGAGATTGACGGCTACCCTGATAAGCCATGCTTTTTTATGCTCTTCGCTTTCAAATTCGGGGTGTTTTTTTATATACCTGAAAAAAGTTTCCTGTACAATATCCTGAGCGTCACTGTAATTTCCGCAGCAGGCATAGGCGGCTCTGAATACGGTTTGGCTGTACTTGTCAACCGTTTTTTCAAAATCATCTTTTTCTATGTACATAGCAGTTTTACCTCCTTTGTATATAACACGATTCAGAACCCCGAAATTTTTCACTTGATTTTAAATTTTCTTCATATAAATATTATAAGCAAAATGACAGGCACAAATCAATTCTGCCTGCCGTTTTTTATACAATAAATGTAATTAAAAAACCTTTGGTCGGGTACGTAAAATATCACCTTTCCAAAAGCTCCATAGCTTTTTTATACTTCTCGTTTCGCTTGATATCCTTTGCTGTTACCTCTTCAAGACGTGTCAAATCGCTGTTGTGTCTTAAGTCCTCAAGCTTTACAGCCGCTGCAAGGGGATTCTTTTTCACCTGTGCAATATAATCCATATAGTCAATATTGGGGGAATGGGTCATTGCGGCAACGGCGGAAATCACATCTTCCGAAAATCCGTATTTTTTTAGGTCGTCAAGAGTAATATCGGAATCTTCGACAACATCGTGCAGAAGTGCGACAATAGTTGTATCCTCATCTTTCATTTGCTCGGCAATGTGGAACGGGTGAAATACATACGGCAAACCGCTTTTGTCAAGCTGATGTGCATGTGCTTTAAAACAAATTTTCATTGCAAGTTTTGTGTATTCAGTATAAATCATATAAACAACCGCCTTTTATTTTATACTTTCATTATATTACATAACTAATGAAATTTCAAGTATTTTTCTATGAATATTTTTATGAATATTGCAGAAAATATCTTATATTAATTTTATAAAACAGGTGATTAAAAATGCTTATGAAATTTATTAATGCATTCTGGGTGGGCGGTCTTATATGCTTAATCGGACAAATTCTGATTGATAAAACCAAACTCACTCCGGCTAGAATTTTGACATCGTATGTGGTAACAGGTGTAATACTCGGAGCATTTGGAATTTACGAACCCATAGTGAATTTCGCCGGTGCAGGGGCGACGGTGCCGCTTTCGGGGTTCGGGTATACAATTTCACAGGGTGTTAAAAAAGCGGTAAATTCAACGGGATATTTAGGGGTTTTCACAGGTGCGGTAACGGCGGCGGCGGCAGGAGTTACAGCGGCACTGGTATTTGGGGTTGTGGCAGCACTGTTTACAAAATCGGCAGACAAGGCTTAGAGCCTATTTAAAATCTTAGCGACACACGTCTTTTTGGCAAATTAGACAAGTATAAATGTTCAAGTTATTTTCTGACAGTTCCTTATGCTCAAAAATCCGCATATCTCAGATTTTAAACAGGCTCTTAAGGTAATGCGTAATTGTGATAATTGGAAGTTTGGATTAAACCTAACGGCAACACCGCACAGCTATCTATAAATCGATATTTGTGCGGTGTTATTTTTATAAAAATTTCTTATAAAAAAATATCGACAATAAAACAAAAACGTAATATAATATACATAACAAAAAAACTCAGGAGGTGAACAAAATGGAAAAACAAAACAATTCCGAATGCTGTTTCGGAGGACGTTCTCTCGGTAATATTATCAGTATTGTATTATCAGCGGCAAGTATTGTTTTATCTTTGATGAGCTTAGTTGTATTCCTTAAGCTTGAAAATGAAGATTAATGAGGTAACTTTTATGTACAAAGAATTATTTAAGCAGATTGGTTTGCTTACATTTGATTTAATTAAATTAACAGGATTACTGGCGGTTTTAGTATTCTTAATTCACAGGTTGATTGGTTACATAATAGGATAATATTAAATTCATACTTTTAATAATCAATATCTTAAACTTCCCACCCAAAAATCACTAATTGACCCCGATAAAATCTGAAAAAATCAGAAATAAAAAAGGCACAGACGCTCCAAATGTGGTATAATTGAA
>CACWTQ010000047.1 GCA_902763835.1 uncultured Ruminococcus sp.
CACGTGTTAAAAAAAAAAGTTTGTTAAAAACTACCGCATTAAATCAACTATCGGTCGGGTAGTAAAAGTTATTAATAAAACAAACTATCTTCACGTGTTAAAAAAAAGTTTGTTAAAAACTACCGCATTAAATCAACTATCGGTCGGGTAGTAAAAGTTATTAATAAAACAAACTATCTTCACGTGTTTAAAAAAAAAGTTTGTTAAAAACTACCGCATTAAATCAACTATCGGTCGGGTAGTAAAAGTTATTAATAAAACAAACTATCTTCACGTGTTAAAAAAGGAGAGGATTTTTTTAATTGTTTGAACTTCAAATTTTTAAAAACCGCACGCTCAAAAATTACCCTTTCGTCAAATGTGAAACTATTGGCTATACACACTGCCAAAGAGAAATCAACGCTTTCACCATAGGTGGCAAAAGTGAAACGGTGCTGTATGTCGGCGGAGTTCATGGAATGGAGTTTATTACATCAAGAATTTTAATGCGGTACTTCACAACCCTCTGCCAGCATTACAAAAACTGTAAGAAGCTCAACGGCTACCCGATAAGGAGCTATCTTTCAAACCGTGGTCTTACCGTCATTCCGTGCCTGAATCCCGACGGTGCGGCCGTAAGCTTAACAGGTGCAGCCGCTGTCGGGGAGTTTGCGAAACTCGTAAATGATTTATCGGGCGGCAATTGCAGAAATTGGCAGGCGAACGCTGTCGGTGTTGATATAAACCACAATTTCAATGCCGACTGGGATAACGTAAAAAAACGTGAGCGTGAAATCGGAATAACCGCCCCTTGTCCGTCAAAATTCGGCGGAGAATGCCCCGAAAGCGAACCCGAAACTAAAGCCGTCACTGCCTACTGCCGCTCTCACAATATCCGCCATACCATAGCGTTTCACAGTCAGGGCGAAGAGATTTACTACACCTTCGGCGATAACACTCCAAGCCGCTGCTATGAGCTTGCAAGCATAATGGAAAAGTTAAGCGGATATAAGCTTGCCGAACCTGTGGGAACGGCAGTCGGCGGCGGCTTAAAGGACTGGTTAATCGATGAACTTAATATCCCTGCTTTTACAGTTGAAGTCGGACTTGGCGAAAATCCCCTGCCCGATGAAGACTTAGATTTAATTTACAACCGCCTTGAAGAAATGCTCACTGTTATGGCTATACTTTGAGATTATCTCTCGTCACCCATAAAGTAAACCACAACCGCACCGGAACCCGAGTGTGTACCGAGTACGGGTCCGATATCGGAAATAACAAAGTCGGTAATACCGAAAGTCTTTGTAATAGAACGAGCCAAAAGGTCGGCATCATTGGGGCAGTCCGCATGATTAATAAAGATAATGCTGTTATTGTCGGGTGTATAATGCTTGCTCATCTGCTCCACAAGTTTCGCAATCGCAAACTTCTTTCCCCTTGCCTTATATACAACTTCAACCTTACCCTCATTATTAAGCTTTAAAACAGGCTTAATATTCATAACAGAACCCAGCACTGCGGCGGTCGGAGAAATTCGTCCGCCCTTTTTCAGGTGGTGCAAATCATCAAGAGCAATCCATGTGCAGACGTTGAGCTTAATGTTTTCGGCATAGCTGTAGGTTTCCTTAAGCGACGCACCCTCACGCTGTTTCTGAACGCAGTAATAAATCAACAATGAAAGACCCATTGAACCGCAAAGGCTGTCAACTGTCAAAATCTGTCTTTCGGGATATTCCTCCGCAAGCTCCTCAGCGGCAATTCTGCCGACACTGTAAGAACCGCTCAAACCCGAGGAAAATCCGATATACAAGATATCTTTTCCACGCTCCAGTTCCTTTTTGAAGTAACGTTCAAAATCATCGATAGACGGTGAAGCGGTTTTTACATCAACACCGTTGCGGAGCAAATCGTAAAAGCTGTCGCTGCCGACATCAAGCTTACTCAGTGAACTTACTATAGTTTTACCGCCCACAATCACTTTAAGCGGAACGGCGGTAATTCCAAGCTTCTCCGCCAAAGCGGCAGGCATATCACAGCCTGTATCCGTAACTATTGAAAATGAACTCATAATTTTAACCCTCCTGATTTTTATCTTTATATTTTTTTAATACGACAAGTATTTTTACTGAACTCTCTTTAGAGATGTTTTTTGATGTATGTAAATATTCCTATATTTAGTATAATACATATACACATTTTCGTCAATACAATAAGAGATTAATTCACTTTTATGAAACTGTTTTTTAATAATTAAGAGTGATTTTAAACAGGCTCTTATAAAACAAAAAGACGATAACCCGATTAAAATTCAAAGCTACCGTCATTTTATATTTCATATTGTCACTTGTTATCCCAAAGCTCACTTGTCTTATAGAAAGAATACCCCTCGTAAAAATAGCTGTAATCGATACCTTTCATATACATTTCTCTGTCATCGATTTTATCTGTCAAAGCATTCTTTAAGATAAGCTTTATCTCAATATCCTTTATCGGGCTTCTTTCCATTGCAAGCAGATAGTCTTCCTTATTAACCAAGCTCCAATCGACTGCTTTTCCGAGAGAGTTTTTCAGCATTAGGTCAAGCCAAATTCTCATACTTCTGCCGTTGCCCTCTCTGAAAGGGTGAGCGACATTCATCTCCACATACTTTTCGATAATCTCATCAAAGCTTGACTGCGGCATTTTTTCCACACTTTCTACAGCCGCTTTTAGGTACATTGCAGGTGCAAAGCGAAAATTTCCCTTTGATATATTTTCGGTTCTCAGTTCACCAGCGAAATCATATATTTCCGAAAACAAACAGCGGTGAATTTCGGAAAGTGCTTTAAACGTACCCGAAACAAGACTGTTCAAGTGACCGCTTTCAAAAAGTTCCGCAGCCTTTTTCTTGCCTATTTTTTCCTCTGCACGTGCAAGCTCTGATGAATCGGTAATGCTGTTTAATTCATTCTTAATCAATCCCAATTTATATCCCCGTGATTTATATATTCGGGGTCATTTTCGGCTTCTTCAAGTTCTTTGCGTTCGGTTGCAGTAAGTTTTGTAAAATCCGGATCCCACGCAAGAACAAGTTTTTTAATAAGTTCAAATGCAAGATTTTGATCTTGCTCGGGCAGCATTTCAACCATTTCGGCTATTTGCATTGTTTTACTTGACATATAAACGCCTCCTATTTATATATATCGCCACGTGTACCTATTTCCATTATTACAAGAATTTCAACTATTCCCTTGCTGTCATATTTATATATTATGCGATAATTTCCTACTCTTAAACGAAATCTTCCGTCCTTATAGCCTTGCATTGGTTTTATATCACCTTTTGGAGGTGATATAGTCAATCCGATTATTGCTTCCTTAATTCGATTTTTTGTTGCTTTATTCATTTCATTAATAGCCTTTGCAGCTTTTTTCTTATAATGTATCTCCATTTTATTTTTCTCCGATATTAACAAATCTTTATTTTTTTCTATTATAACATAAACTTATCGTAAGTGCAATTCATTTTTGTAAAATAAAAGGAGAAACCTTTAAAAAGCCCTCCTTATTTTTATTATTTCTGCCAGTTTTAATATTACAATTATTTCAAATTATACATTATATTAAGAAAAACCAACTTCCGACTATCAACAACATAATTACGCATTAAATTACATTTCTTTCAAAAACTTGACTATTCTCTCAAAGTGCATTGAATGCGATGCTTTTACAAGAACAATATCGTCCTTGTGCAGAACAGTATCAATTTCTTCAATCGCATTATCAACCGTGTCAAAGTGATATGTTTCCGCAATGTCCGCATTATCACTGATACTCTTCGCAAGCTCCCCGACAGTAATCAACACATCAACTCCGCATTCCGCCGCATACTCGCCGACCTCTTTGTGCAGAGAAATTTCATTTTCTCCCAACTCTTTCATATCGCCCAGAACGGCAACTTTTCTTCCGCCCTTGATATTGCAGAGAGTTTCAACCGCTGCTTTGACCGAAGTCGGGTTAGCATTGTAGCAGTCGTCAATAATTTTAATGACATCTGTCGAAATCAAATTTGCACGGCTGCCTACCGTTGTATAGCTTGCAATGCCCTTGACAATATTTTCATCGCTCATATTCAGAGCCTTTCCGACAGCTGCCGCACCTGCCGCATTTGCAGCCATATAATTACCGAGTGCAGGAATAGTTACGTCAAGCTTTTTTCCGTCAAAACAGAGAGTACAGGAAACACTGTTTTCTCCGTTGTTCTTAATGTTCTCGGCATAGTAGTTGTTCTGTGTGCCAAGTCCATAGGTTGCCGTAACGTTCTCAACAGTCGCAAGTTTATCATCGTCACCGTTCACGAAAATAAGAGCGTCCTCTTCCTTGTAGTTAAACATCTCCGTTTTGGCTTTAAGCACACCGTCACGGTCTTTCAGGTTTTCAAGGTGACAGCAGCCGATATTTGTTAAAACACAAACAGTCGGTCTTACCATTTTGCTAAGACGTGTCATTTCGCCAAAATCGCTGATTCCCATTTCGACAACGGCAACTTCTGTATCTTCGGGCATAGAAAGCAGGGTAAGCGGCACACCGAGTTCGTTATTGAAGTTACCCTGTGTTTTGTGAACCGTAAACTCCTGACTTAAAACAGCCGCAATCATCTCTTTGGTGCTGGTCTTGCCGACGCTGCCCGTAATTCCGACAACCTCTATATTGCAGAAAAGACTTCTGTAATACTCTGCGATATCCTTTATAGCCTGTTCACTCGAACGAACCAAAATATACGGATTATCAACCGACATCACCTGTTCGCTCACTGCACAGACAGCACCCGATTTATACGCTTTTTCTACATACAAATGACCGTCCGTGCGTTCGCCTTTAATGGCAACGAAAAGCGAACCATCTTTAACAAGACGACTGTCGATAACAACATCACTAACGGCAACAGTCAGCTTTGATTTATCACCGATATACTGACCTCCGCAGGCTTCGGCTATATCGCCCAATGTTAATTGCTTCATAAATTACACCTCGTACTTTTTAAGAGAAACTTCAACTATCTTATCGCAAAGCTCCTCGTAGCTGATTCCTACAGCCGCCGCTTCCTGTGGGATAAGACTTGCACTTGTCATACCGGGTAATGTATTTGCTTCAAGTGCATAGCTTTTTCCGTCGCTGTCAAGGAGAAAATCAACTCTGCCGTATGCTTCAAGCTGCAATGCGTTATATGCTTTCTCGGCTTCGTTCTGCAAGCGTTTTGTGGTTTCCTCGTCAAGCACAGCCGGGCAGACCTCTTCTGTCTTTCCGCTCTGATACTTATTAACGTAATCGTAAAAGCCCTCTTTGGGGATAATCTCGATAATAGGCAGAGCCTTTCCGTCAATTACGCCGATAGAAAACTCTCTTCCTTTTATGTACTGCTCTACAAGAACTTCTGTTTCATACACAAAAGCTTCGTCCATAGCCTTTATAAAATCAGCCTTATTCTCCACTATGGAAACACCTACGCTGCTGCCGCCCGAGCAAGGCTTTACAACACAGGGGAACACATTCCATTTTGCAAGTTTGCCGTTATCTTTGTCTTCGGGTTTGAAACAGTCGCCCGAGGGTGTGCCTATACCGTGATTCAGGAAAATACTTTTTGTAATTCCCTTATTCATAGCCACGGCACTGCCCAAATAACCGCTGCCCGTGTATTTAATGCCGAGCAAATCAAAAGTTGCCTGAAGCTTGCCGTTTTCGCCGTTGTCGCCGTGAAGTGCAAGGAAACAAATATCCGCATAGCGACATATTTCCTCAACGTGTTCACCGAGGAAACGGTCGGATTTATCTCTTCTCTGAGCCTTGATTTTTTTGAGGTCGGGGATAATCTCACGAACTCCGAGATTTTCCGTAAAATCGTAACCCTCTTCAAAGAGGGATTTTATATCGCACTCGTCCTGCTCGTAGCCCATAAAGACATCTAGCAAAACAACCTTATGTCCACGCTTTCTCAATGCACCGGCAACCATAGTACCCGAAGTTATAGAAACATCTCTTTCCGTACTAAGACCGCCTGCAAGAACAACTATATTCATAATAAAGCCTCCGTAAATTTGTATTGCCATTTGGGCAACGTGAAGTGTGCCTTTCGGCACTTCATTTGCACACTGTGCATATTCTATTTTACTACTTTTCTTCAAGTGTTACAATACTAAATTTCACATTTGTATCGATAATATATTTGGAATCTTTGTTTTTATCGCCCTTATCCGTCCATTTGACGTTATTCTTAAAGGTTGAATAACTTTCCTCGTGACGAAGCGACACAGGCGAATTATGCGGAATTTTCACGTTAACGCTTCCCATTTCCGCCGTAATATTGACGTTACCGCCGATATGCTTAAACTCACAATTCAAAGTTGAAGTCTGTGAATCCGTTGTGATACCGCCTGAAATATTTTTGAGGTTCACCGTTGACGAGCTTGCGTTAAGTCTTGTATATGCCGAGCTTAACGTATCGATATTCATAGTCGAAGATGTCACCGAAAAATTAATGCCCCCTCTTGATTCTATACTTTCCGCATTAAGCGTAGTTCCGCTGAGTTCAAAGATAAATTCGCCGCCTGTGAGTTCTCCTGTTTTCACGGTTGAACCGAGAAGATTAAATGAAAAATCCATTGAACTTTCAAGACTGCAAATGTCAACAGCCGTCCCGCTGCCGTTTATTGAATAGCCCCCCTTGTAGTTTTCGGGGATTTCAACCGTAAGCACAACGTCACGGCTTCCAACACCGCCGTTACTGTCCGCCCACGTTGTAAGAACTTTGAGCGAGCCGTTTTTTACTGCCGTGCGGAGGAAAATTTTATTGTTGAGCTTCTTCGGGTAATCGAGAGAAATTTTCATATCGTCCGCATTTGTCGGCTTGAACTCAACCGAACAGCCCTCAGAATAGATTTCCAGAGTATGGAACTCATTGAGCGGATATGTGACGTTTTTATCTGAGGTGTATTTTTCACTCTCGGAAAATTCGGGTATTTCCGCCTGTTCAAAGACAACTTTCTTTTCGCTGAAATTCAAGTTCTCTTGCAGAATATCATAAATCTGACCCATATTCACCTCACCCCTGTCAATCATAACACCGCCTGCAATCGCAAAAATCAAACCAACCGTCATAGAGATATAAAACAGCATTGATATTTTTTTCATATGTTATTATCTCTCCTTTGGTTTGTTACTCAGAATACGGCTCATAAATTTCGGGAAAATCTTCACTGCGTTAATGGAAAGTTTTAACATTATCATAAACAGCATTACAAATGCAAACGTCAGGCAAACCGCACCGACCCCCAGAAAAATAAATCCAACGTTCAGAGAAGCCGACACAAACGACACAACTCCGCCCAACGCACAAGCCATACACAATGCCAATATTACCGCAAGCAAGGCAATTCCCAGAACAACCGCAAGCACCTCATAAACACCGCACACGGGAACAAGCAAAATAAACTTAATCACACTTGAAGCGGTTTTATTTCCCTTTGGATTGGACGTGAGAACAGAGTCCACACCGTCAATCGGGATAGGGTTTCCGCTTTTGTACCGACGGGCAATTTCACGGGGAGATTTCAAGGAATTAACAATTCTCTCCTCGCTCATACCTTTGTTCAGTCTGTCTTCAAAGTACTGGTTGTAGTCGTTGGTAAGAACTAATCTTTCTTCGTCGGGAATGCCGTCAAGGGCAATCATCAGGTCATACATAAACTGTGCCTGCGTCATATCAGATAATCCCTCATTTTCAAAGTATCTCCGTTGGGGATAAAGTAGGTCGCACCCGAGTTCGGGTCGATTTCGGGAGAAATATTCGTGTGAATGTAGAGTGTATCAAGACCAACATTCAAACCGCCTTTAATGTCGGCTGTTGGGTCGTTGCCTACCATTATTGTTTCCTTTGGGTCGAGGTTATAGCGGTCGAGCAAAACTTTGTAGAAATGAGGGTCGGGTTTGCAGCACTCCTCGTCCGACGAAATAACAATACCGTCGAATTTGTCACGTATTCCGAGAATACCAAGCTCGTCCCACGTAAAGGCACGCTGTGCATTCGTGAGAAGATAGACGTTTCCGCCGTGACGTTTGAGGTCGTCAAGAAGTTCGGAAATGCCGTCATAAAGCCTTATATATTCACGTGAGGCACGTCTGAAAAACAGAGCCGTATCGGCAACTGTTTCATCTGTTACGGAAACGCCCTTATCGGTGTATAGCTTTTTAAAGACCTTTTCGATTTTGATATCTATATATTTATATTCGGGGTGAGCGGAATGTATAACATTCTTTTCGCCGTCCACAAGCTTACAGTAGTTTTTTTGAAGTTCCTCGGCGGTGTAGTCCGCACCGTGGGAGCAGTAGTAATCGGCGGTTTTCTCCCAAAGGGAAATATCGCTTTCGTCTGTATGGATATCGGCGAGTGTTCCGTACAGGTCGAACATATAATTTTTGTACACTAAATCACCTCTTGAATTTTGTTTTATAATGTAGAAACATCACTGTATATATTATATAATGTTGTGGGTGTAAAGTCAATTGGTTGATTTTTATAAATGTGCAAAAAGAAAGCATATTGACGTTATTATAAAAATAGTGTCAATATGCTATCCAACTTCTTATAAATCTCAACGTTCTTTAGTATAACAACCTCTTATTAATAAAGTTTACTTTTTCCGAAACTCAAAAATCTCCAGAATAACATTCATTTACCATTAAGGTCGTTTCCATAGACATCTTTTCCATTCATTGCCATACCGTATTCATAATTCCTGTAACAATTTTGACACATACCATTCATACGAATACTTTTCATATTTTCATAATCTGTAAAGGTTCTATCACACACAGCACAGGTGGAACTTCTATCTCCCGAATTGCCCGATGAACCTGACCCCGTAGGCATCATACAAAAACATAAAAAACAAAAAACAATAAATATTACAATAATCCAAATCACAGCTGTAGCCATTTTATTTGATTTTTCTTCCATAAAAAATTCCTCCTATAACTTATGAAGATTTTTCCATATCTAAAAATCCTCCTCGGTATTTCTCAGCACCAGCCCAAAAACGACCTTGCCGCAACAATCAAAATATTATGTCGTTCATAAAATAGAAAAAAGCAAATAAAATTATTGTTATAATAATTCCGTACAAATAATAGCTTGCCATATTCTTGGCGGCTTGATTTTCCAAACCTCCGCCCACAATAGAATAACTTCCGTTATTCTCCTTAACGGTGTAATTAAAATTCGTTTTAATCATTGCACCGTAACTGTTCTGAGCGTTGACATATCCGGAAACCTTGTATTTTCCGTTGGTATCAACGGAAGTAACCACAAGTTCTTCTGGTGAACACATAACCGCCGACAGCGGAGCTTTCAGCTGTGATTTCACACTGGGTGTCAACAAAGTAATGATAGCCTCTTTGTCCATAAAATCTTCCTCCTCAAAAATCATTTAACATAATGTAACAAATCTTACTTTATACATATTTTACCATAAGCCATATGTTCTTGTCAATAGTTTTTTAATATTTTTCTATATAAAAATTATAAAATTTAAGTTTTACTGTCGATATTAATGTAACAAATAATACCATAGACAGTTTTTTCATTATTCACAAAGAAAATCATAATTACTCATTAACGCATTAAATAATCTAATAAGTTAATAATAAGCAATAAAATATATAAATAAAATCCGACGTAAAAAATAAAATCAGGATATTCAAAAGCACACATCGTATATATCTATTTTAGTGTTTATTACTCTAAAAGTCAAGTCTTTTATCGAAATTTATTATAATTTTTTTATAATGAAGACAACGTCCGCAGGAAATATGAACTTTAACTTTTTTATTTCCGTAAGTTTTATGTCTGCATAAAAAGTTCTTTTTAATTAGAGTTCACCTTTTACGAAATCCGTGTAAAAATATAAAAAAATTATAAAGGAATAACACACTATGACATACTATCAAAGAATCCGCAACATCAGAGAAGACCGCAATCTCACACAACAAAAAATCGCCGACTTACTGCACATCGGTCAAAGAACGTACTCCGACTACGAAAGCGGTCGGACGAGAATACCCGTTGACAGTATTCTTATTCTTGCGAAATTTTATAATCTGTCAATGGATTATATGACAGGGGCAAGCAATGTTGAAACTCCCTATCCCACACGCTGAAATACTTTTCACTATTCCCTCTTCACTTAAATTCTAACCCATTAAACAAACTTTCGTATAACAAATAAACTTCCGCCTGTCATAATTACGCATTACGCATTATTATTGTTGTTTGCAAGGAAATTGTCGATTATACCGATTGCTTCGTGCTGATTTTCCGAAACGTCCTTAAGCACCGACTGTGTAATTTTTATCAGGGACGGAGCTGTTTTCTCGATATCCTCGCCTGAACATCTGGAAAATGTGTCGAGAACGTTCAAGAAAGCGTTCACGCTTTCCTCCGCAGTGAGAAGTTTATCCATAGCGTTGTAAAGATTTTTCATATTATTTCTCCTTTCGGCGGACAACGTCCGCAGGAATTAGGTCGTACATTTTTATTTACTCTTCTCTCGACCGGCAATTCGCTGCGCTGTTGCCTTTGTTGGTTTGCGTCGGAAGATAGTATTTTTATGTGCGTGTTTTATTTTTGTTTTCTTTGATAGTTCGTTTAGTTTCGCTGAGGGGAGTTTATTTTTCTACAATAATTTGTTTCGTCAGCGACAAGGGCTCTGCCCTTGACCCGCAAGCTTTGAAAAGCTTGACCAAACTTTAACAAGCTTCGCCTCCTCACAACTTTAATTATAAACAATAACCTCTAAAAAGTAAAAAATTTTTCAAAAATCAACTTGTCAAATTTTACTCAAAAAATGAAAATCCCGAAAAGTCCGATTAAATCAGGCTTTTCGGGATTTCTCCAAAATATTCACAAAAAATTTACAATTTTATCTGATAAAATGCGTTGGAGTTCACTTACTGTCTACAATTGCTTTGAACTCTAAGTTTCACTTCTTCAAACGAAATCGGCTTATACGCCGTTCTCTCAACCGACACACAATAATGATGACTGCTGTACGTCTTGTAAATCGGAGAATTATGCACGTGACCGAATATATTCGCATACGGCATATTTTCACAAACATATATCGGCTCGTGAGATAAAATCCAGAACCCCTCAAAAATTACGGGTTTATCGTAAACTTCCTTAAACCCGACCTGTCTGTAATAATCATTGCTCCGAACATCGTGATTCCCCTTAACAAGATATTTTACACCGTTAAGCATTGACAAAAACTTTTCCTCTATGCCGTCACCGCCGAAATCCCCGACAACATACACCTCATCATTAACCGACACAACGCTGTTCCAATTTTTAACCAAATTATTGTTCATCTCGTTAATGTTTTCAAACGGGCGGTTTTCGTAAAGCATAATATTTTTATCGTTGAAATGTAAGTCTGCCGTGAAAAATACTCCCATTCAAACACTCCTTTACATATAATACACACTGTAAATCCAGACTGCCGCTGCCAACGCAATTATAATTCCCAGCGTTATAAACACGGTAACAAGAATACTCGAATGTCTTTTATTTTTGAGCTTATCGAGAGAATAATCGGGTTCGGGTGCGAACACCACCGAATGAGTAATCACAGGCTCGGGCATTTCAACAGCCGTATCGGGAGTGATATTGATATTTTTCATAAGCTCGCTGCCGAACATTTTATTAATATGCTCGGGTTCATCGGGCAGAACGGCAATATATTTATCCTTGCTTCTGATAAGGAAACCGTCCTTGCCGCCGTCGGGATTGACAACCTTTTTGTTAAAAGTAACTTCCATTTCGTTGTTATTGAAATAATCCGACAGAATAGTCATAACGTTTCTGTTCTCCGCCGCCGACAGACCGCCTATAACTATTATCAAATCTGTTTTTTCAATCGACTGTTTAAATTTTTCGGATAAATCCTCACCCGACACGGCTGCCAAAGTAGACGTTACTTTTATATCGGGGATAGTATTGAATTTTTTATTCAGATTTCTTTGAATATATCCTGTTTTATAAGCTATGTAATATATTATACTGCACTCCATCTTCGTACTCCTTTTTTTAATACGTGAAGATAGTTCTTTTTTAAACCTTACTTCATGTACCCGACCGACAGTTTATTTTATGCGTAACTTTATTAAAACTTTCCCAAATTGACGGACTATATCTCAAAAAGTCGCTCCAAATCGTTGTTTTATGGCAATACTATAGTTCTAAAGTTTAAGCCTATTATGGCT
>CACWTQ010000048.1 GCA_902763835.1 uncultured Ruminococcus sp.
CGTCAGTATTCCTGCGGTGTTGTGCCTAACACAGAACAAATTATCCTGCGTCTAAATTGTTCAATTTATTTCCCAACAGTTCCTAAGTTGTGGACAGTGAATTGCTAATTTACAATTATACACTATACAGAAAATCTCGCTCGGGTTATATAACCTAAGCGAGATTTTTTATCTACGTTTGAAATCAAATCGTAAGTTATCTTTCGCTGCATATTTTTAATCCGAAATAACCTTATTCAGCTCATCAACCATACTTTCGAGAATATCCGAAACATCATACTTAAACATATATTCAAACAGACCAACAATATTCTTTTCAAAATTTGCGGGAAGAATTTTACATTCCGACTTACAAATCTGAATAAGTCTTTTCTCACCGGGGTGTGTCATCTCGTTGAGTGCGAAGATAACGTCAAAGTAGCTTTCCAGAAAAGCCGACACTCTGTGATTAATACTTACGTAATCGTGACGGTCGTAAGCCTTTGTAATCTGCTTATCATAGGACGGAAGCACACCGTGAAGCAGCTTCATATTTCTTTCGATAATTGCCTTTTTAAGCTGCGGCGGATATTCGCATTTACATTTATTCTGCAAAACGGTAAATCTGCCCGTTTTATCGAAAATAATTTCGCAAGTTCTGATGTTATGCCAAAAACAGGTTGTATAGCCGTTCATCGGGTTACATTCGTCAACTACATATGCAACGTATTTTTCCAAGTCCTCGATTTTGCGGTAAATGATATCCACGGCAACACCGTCTTTTAAAACTATATTGTCCTCATACTCCCAGTAGTGGTTGCCGATTTCCATAACGTCACAAAATCTTTTAAGCATTTCTTCCCTGACGTTTTCCTCGATATCCGCTGTAACATAAACATAAAGGTCATAATCGGATTTTGCATCATTTCTGCCGCTTGCACGAGAACCTCCAAGAGCCATAGCTTCGGTTTGTTCCAAAGCACGGAATTTTGAATAAATATCCTGAATATTAATTTCCATTGTAAAACCTCCTGATTTTTATTTCCAATTATAATAATACCCTATAATCAAAATAAAATCAATAGATTTTAAAAATTCCTTACAATGTACACAATTTTTGTAAAATTCAAACAAATATCATAGGTATTCCCAATACAATGGTTTAAAAGCATCGCAATAGCAATAATTGCACATAAAACAGAATAGATATTTTCAGGTGCTTTTTAGTCAACTTCATAAATATTACATTTAATATTAAAACAACAAATCGGCAATTGTACATTTCCCACTGCCGATTTGTATATCTTAGGAACTGTTGGGAAATAAGTTGAACAATTTAGACGCAGGATAATTTGTTCTGTGTTAGGCACAACACCGCAGGAATACTGACGTATTTCAAGGCCGCAGGAATACTGACGTATTTCAAGGTGTTGTAACGACACACAGGGCAAATTAGACAAGTATAAATGTTCAAGTTATTTTCTGACAGTTCCTTATGCTTTAGAGCCGTACAGATGCAAAGCTTTTCTGCATTGATTAATCTTTCATCAAATAAACCATAACGGCTTTCTGTGCGTGAAGTCTGTTTTCGGCTTCCTCAAAAATTTCGTCTGCGTGATTCTCAAATACCTCTGCGGTAATCTCCTCACCTCTGTGTGCCGGCAGACAGTGAAGAACAATCGCATCTTCCTTTGCAAGACTCATAAGCTCATCGTTAATCCGATAGCCGTCAAATGCCTTTGCTCTGATTTGTGCTTCCTCCTCCTGTCCCATAGATGCCCATACGTCCGTAATTACTACGTCCGAATCAACAACGGCTTCTTTCGGAGTTCTGAACATTTGGAACTTGTCGCCGAACTCCTTTGCAAATTCGGTAACTCTTTCGTCCGGCTCGTAATTCTCGGGGCATGCAACGGAAATAGACATTCCCGATTTCAACGCACCCACAATAAGAGAATTCATCATATTGTTGCCGTCGCCGATAAAACTCATCTTCAAGCCGTCAAGTCTGCCCTTAATCTCTCTGATAGTCATAAGGTCTGCAAGAACCTGGCAGGGGTGGCAGAAATCTGTAAGACCGTTGATAATCGGAATTGAACCGTACTCCGCAAGAGCTTCAACCTCACTCTGTTCAAAAGTTCTTATCATAATTCCGTCAAGGTAGCGTGAAAGTACTCTAGCCGTATCCTGAACAGGCTCGCCTCTGCCAATCTGTGTGTTGTTGCTGGAGAGGAAAAGAGCCGAACCGCCAAGCTGGAACATACCTACCTCAAAGCTTACTCTTGTTCTTGTGCTTGCCTTTTCAAAAATCATACCGAGAGTTTTACCCTCCAAGTACTTCTTTGCGATGTGGTGCTTCTGCTCGTATTTGAGCTGGTCTGCAAGATTGAGAACCTCGTTGATATCCTCGCTTGTCCAGTCGAGGAGCTTCAATAAATGTTTCATTGTAATTTTCCTTTCGTAATGTCGGGGATAGATTAAGTAACCTAACCCTGACATTAAAATATTATTCTTTATTATCGTTTATTGTTCTTTCGAGAATATCAAGACCCTCGTCTATATCCTCATACTCGATATTAAGCGGCGGCAGCAGTCTGATAAGATTTTTCGCCGTAAGAACAAGCAGACCGTTTTCGGCACACTTTTCCTGAATTTCCGCTGCATTATTCTTTTCGAGAACTATTCCTATCATCAAGCCCATACCCCGAACTTCTTTTACTCCGCTTACAGCCTTGATTCTATTCCTCATATACTTGCCCTTTCTGCGGACATCTTTAAGGAATTCTTCATCGGAAACTATATCGAGTATCTTCTCCGCACCTGCACACGCAATCGCATTTCCGCCGAAGGTTGTACCGTTTGTACCGGGTGTAAGTACGTCCTTAAGCTTTTCACTGCACAGGCAAGCCGACAACGGCAAACCGCCGCCCAAAGCCTTTGCTGAAGTAATCACATCAGGAGTAATGCCGTAATTCTCATAGCAGAAAAGTTTTCCCGTTCTGCCGATACCCGTCTGAATTTCATCGACAATAAGAAGTATATCGTTAGCTTGACAGAACTCCGCAAGAGCAGTCACAAACTCACGGTCAAGCGGATTTACACCGCCCTCGCCCTGAATAAGCTCAATCATAACGGCACAGGTATTCTCAGTTACGGCTGATTTGATACTCTCCATATCGTTTGCTTTTGCATAGCTGAACCCCTTAGTGAACGGAGTAAAGTATTTATGGAAAGCCTCCTGTCCCGTTGCGGCAAGAGTTGTAATCGTTCTGCCGTGGAATGAATTTTCCAGTGTAACAATGTGAGTATGATTTTCACCGTACTTATCACTGCCGTACTTTCTCGCAAGCTTGACTGCACATTCGTTTGCTTCCGCACCCGAGTTTGCAAAGAACACTTTACTGAATCCTGTAGCCTTACAAAGCTTTTGAGCAAGGCTTATCTGAGTTTTACTATAATAGATATTTGAAGTATGCTGAACCAAATCCAGTTGTTTTTCAACAGCGTCGCTCCAAGTTCCGTTTGCAAAGCCGAGAGCATTTACACCAATACCCGAGGTGAAGTCGATATATTTCTTTTGATTGATGTCGTAGGCAACCGAGCCAAAGCCGCTTTCCAGAACTACAGGTACACGCTTGTAAACGTGCATCATATTTTGTTCTTCGGTCTGCTTTACGATATCGAAAATTGAAATATCCTCTTCAAATTCGGGTTGGCTTTCGGTATTATCGGGACTTTCGGCATTTTCCGTATTATCGTGAGTTTTGGAACTGTCGGAGCTATTGGAATTATCGGCATTCTCCGTATTGTTTTCGTTCTCCGATTTATCATCTGCTGATTTATCGTCGCTTTCTTCTTCCTCATCGGGAGTGGACTGTATTTTAATAGCCGCAAGATAAATCACCAAAAGCACTAAGCATACTACACCGACGAATGTACCGTAAATAATACCCGAGGTATGATAATTAAATCTGATAGTACTTGTTCCCCCTGTAGGAACTTTAACCGCCATAAATCCGTAATCAACATTTATGATGTCTGCCTTTTCATCGTTTACCTTTGCACTCCAGCCTTTATCATACGGCACGGAGAAAAATACCATTCTGTATTCAAAATTATCATCTTTCTCTACGTCGATTTTAGCTTCAAAGCCTTTCTTGTCACGTTTGAAATCATAGCAGGCATTGTTTTTTCTTGCTTCACAATTTTTAAAGTAGTCTTCTTGGGTAAAGGAAAGTTCGGACATGCTTCTCTGAGCCATTCCCGCACCGACGCATTCAAACATATTGTCTATCGAGTCCACTACAAGCGAATCTGTAAGAACGAGATGTCTGTACTGCTCGGGAATTTTTTCAAATTCCGTATTTACAATAAAGCTGTCGAATGTAAAGCCGATAGGAAGAACGTATTTGTTTTCGTAAATATCGTAACCGTTTTGAGTATCGTAATATTTCCAGCCGGGCATAATAAAATCGCTGTTCTTGTCCGTTACCTTATAATCTGTGCCGGAATAGTTCATCATATACTTTACGGACAGAAAGCTTCTTGCACCGTATAAGGACATCGGCAAGTTACTGCTGTTTTCTCTGCTAAAACCGAGAGCGTTGTAAAAATCCGAAATTGAACTGCTTACGTTCTCGTGTATGCACTGTACACCCGGAATTCTCCAATACATTGTGGTATTTTCGTTATCCACAATAAAAGAATCCCTGCCGCTGCCGATAGAACGAACTGCATTTAAATTTATTTCTTCAATCTGAGCGTTTGTCAAGTTTCCAATATGCTCCTCATCATACATAAGCTCGGAGTAATCGGCTAAATTTACAACGTCTGTTCTCCAGTTTTGGATATCGTCAATATGAATTTCATCTCCGCCGTTAATCAGGTTTGTTTCATAAATACCGTAATCCTTATAACTTTGTACTTTAAGAATACCGTAATTTGAAGCCGTCACTAAGATAATCGCAGAGGAAACAATCAACGCACCGAAGCGTTTAAACGCATCTCTTTTATGCTTATACAATTTGAGAAACAAAACGCATAATGCAATGTTAAGAAACGCAATCACGGCAAGAAGCCAAAACTGAGCCGAATTGCACATAATGCCAAGCCCCTTGCCCGAGTTTGGTGTAAAGCCTATAATAAGCGTTACAATTATTACTCCGACAAGATTTGTAACAACAGCCTTTTTCCATTTGGCAGAGGAATCCTCAAGTGCCATAACAGAACCCAGCGACATAACAAGCATAAGCATAAAGAGCCAACGCATATAACGGTATTCAATAAACAATTGGAAAAAGCTGTTGAACACCGGAACAAACATAAACACCGTACAAACCGCATAGAAAACTCTCAGCCACTTGTTTCTGTGCTTATTGAAAATAACCGCAAAAACACCCGACATCGAGAAAAGCGGCAGATAACCCGTCACCGACAGCCACTTATTGTTTTCCTCAGCTAAATAAACATTTCCCGATACGGTTTCGGGCGGCAGGAAAAACGATATTACAATCTGTGCATAAGAATACAGACTTTCATAAATATAATAGTTCCAGCCGTTCATTCCTTTGTCGTTTCCTATCGCATTGCCCACAAAATGATACAGCGAGGGCAGGAGAATTGTCATTGCCATACCTGTGCCGAGGATAGCTTCAAAAAATAACTGGAGCGATTTGCTGACAGAAATTCTGTAGCTTTTTGTTGCTGTTCTGACAATCCAGTAAATCAGGCAGAACATTATCTCAGCAGCGAAAAAGTAGTAATTCACAATTGCACACACAGCAGCAATAAAGGCAAATTTTCCACGCTTGTCTTCGTAAATAAAGGAATCGAGTGCGGAAAGCAGCAGCGGAAAAAATACTAAATTATCCGAAAAACCAAAAGAAATACTGCTTACCGCAAATCCCGAAAACGCATAAAGCATTGCACCTATTACCGCATTGTTTTTGTCCTTGGTGTATCTTTTTAAAAAGACATAAGCGGTAAGTGAAGAAAGTCCGATTTTTAGTATGGTAATGGGTCCCAGAAGATATGGAATCCAATCAACCGGGAACGGAACCATTATCCAGAAGAAAGGACTTCCCAGACTGTAATAGCTGTAACCGCCGACAAAAGAAGTACCCAAATCAGTATACCAGTTCCAGCCGAATTCACCGTTTTTTATCGCACTGCTCATAAGCTGATAAAAAGGTATAATTTGATTATTGAAGTCATCGGAGTACAAATATCTTCCTCTGTCGATAATTAAACTAGGCACAATAAACAGTGCCGCAATTAATATTCCCCACAGAAAGGATTTTAACGCATATTTTTGTTTCTTTCCTTTATGGGGGGTTAAAGTTGTCGCATTCATTTAACAACTCCCCTGTTTTTTATTTTTCAGCTTCCTAACGGGCAGCTTAGGAACTGTTTGGAAATAAGTTGAACAATTTAGATAAGTATAAATATTCAAGTTATTTTCTGACAGTTCCTTAATGATTAATCTGTTCTCTTTTCACTTTCCTCTTGATATTTCCGAGAAAAGTGAAAAGAGTTCCGAGCGACTATATTCTCGAATTAATTACATCTTCAAGAATATCAAGACCCTCATCAATATCGCTGTAATCAATATTAAGCGGAGGCAGCAATCTTATAAGATTTTTAGCGGTGAGAACAAGCAAGCCGTTTTCCGCACACTTTTCCTGAACCTCCGCTGCATTATCCTTTTCAAGAACTATTCCAATCATCAAACCCAGACCACGAACCTCTTCAACTCCGTTTATAGCCTTTATTCTCTTCCTCATATATTTGCCTTTTTGGCGGACATCTTCAAGGAAAGCTTCGTCGGAAACTATATCGAGTATTTTCATAGCACCTGCACAAGCGATAGTATTGCCGCCAAAGGTTGTGCCGTTAGTGCCTGTTGTTAGTACGTCCTGAAGCTTCTCATTGCACAGGCAAGCCGACAAGGGCAAGCCGCCTCCGAGAGCCTTGGCTGATGTGATAACATCGGGTTTGATGTTATAATTCTCATAGCAGAAGAGTTTGCCCGTTCTGCCCATACCCGTTTGAATTTCATCGACAATAAGAAGTATATCATTATCTTGACAGAACTCCGCAAGCTCGCTTACAAACTTACAGTCAAGCGGTCTTACACCGCCCTCGCCCTGAATAAGCTCAATCATAACGGCACACGTATCCTCCGTCACGGTTGATTTGATACTCTCCATATCGTTGGCTTTTGCATAGCCGAATCCCTCTGTAAACGGAGCGAAGTGTTTATGGAAAGCTTCCTGACCCGTTGCGGCAAGGGTTGCTATCGTTCTGCCGTGGAACGAATTTTCAAGCGTGACAATATGCGTATGGTTTTCACCGTACTTATCACTGCCGTACTTTCTCGCAATCTTGATTGCACATTCGTTTGCCTCAGCACCCGAGTTTGCAAAGAACACTTTACTGAATCCCGTTGTGATACAAAGCATTTCGGCAAGCTGAATTTGTGTTGTATTATAATAGATATTTGAAGTATGCTGAACCTCGTTCATCTGCTTAATTACAGCGTCGCTCCATGTTCCGTTTGCAAAGCCGAGAGCATTAACGCCTATACCCGAAGTAAAGTCTATGTACTTCTTATGATTGACATCATATGCAACAGAGCCGAACCCACTTTCAAGTGCCACAGGAACACGCTTGTAAACGTGCATCATATTTTCTTCTTCCATTTTCTTTATGTCATCAAAAAGTTTCTTTGCGTTTTCGGGGATATCTTTACCCTCAGCGAAAACATCTTTTTTCCTCATAATTACAATATAAACGACAAGAAGAGCAAGGAACAAAACAGATACAATTGCACCTATGAACATACCCTGAATATGATAATCAAATCTGATAGTACTGTCCTTTCCGGCAGGAACTTTTACCGCCATAAGACCGAAGTCGGCAATCATAATTTCGGCATTGCTGCCGTTTACCTTAGCTTTCCATCCCTTATCGTAAGGCACGGAGAAAAATACCCATTTATCGTTATCGCTTGTATTATCGATTTTCGCTTCAAAGCCTTTGTTGTCACGGGTAAAATCATAACAGGTGAGTTTTTTTCTGTCTTCAACGAATTTTAAGTATTCCTTTTCCGTGAAGCTGTAATCCTCGGCTTTGGCTTCAGTCATTCCTGCATCGATACATTTATGTATATCATCTGCACTTACAACCATTGCGTCAAGTGCGGCGATATGCTTATACTCCGTGGGAATATCCGCAAACTTCGTGTCGGTGATAAATCTGTCGAAAGTAAATCCTATGGGCAATACATTTTCGTTCTCATAGATTTTATAACCGTTTTGAGTATCATAATATTCCCAGCCGGGCATTAATACGTTTCCGTCATCGTCCTCGATAACGAACGGAGTATCGGTGTGGTTGAACATATATTTTACAGAGAAAAGCGTTCTCAGTCCGTACATACCCAAAGGCCAGTTTGTAAGAGTAGTTCTCAAAAGGTCGAAACCCTCGCTTAAATTCATAACCGAGCTGCTTACCGTACTGTGAAAGGATTCAACCCCGGGAATCTGCCAGAATATATTCAAGTTGTCGTCATCGGTGTAATAAATATCTCCGCCGTTTTCAAATATACTGTTGGTAAAATCCTCGGCTATCTTCATAATTTCGCCGTAGTTACTGTATTCTCCTACGGAATCCTTATCGTATTTTAACGTATTATAATTACTTTCTGTAACTACATCGTTTCGCCAATCCTGTACATCATCGATATGAATGTTGTCTATTCCGTTGAGAAGATTTTCTTCAACAATATTAGTATAGGTTTCTCCCATTATCTTACAATGTATAAATTGATACGACATATTGATAACAACAACCATAGATAATATTACCGCACCGCATTTGTTAAACAGCTTTCTGTTTCTTTTATAAAGACTTAAAAACATAGTTAATGCCGCAATGTTTATCATTGCCACAGCGGCAAAAACCCAGAACATAGCGGTTGAACCCGAAAGACCTATCTGAACAAGATTCATATTGCCCTCTTGAGTTACGGACGGAGTGAAACCGATAATCAAAACAAGTGCCGTAAGAATAAGAAGATTTGAGATTATTGCTTTTTTCCATTTGGTAGACGGGTCTTCCAGTGCCGTAACAGAACCAAGAGCCGTAATGAGCATAAGCATAAAGAACCAACGGACATAGTCTGTTTCCGTGAACATCTGGAAAGAGCTGTTCAGAATCGGCACAAACATAAACACGCCGCAAACCGCATAGAAAACCCTGAGCCATTTGTTTCTGTGCTTATTAAAAAGAATTGCAAAAACTCCCGACATACCGAACAGCGGCAGAAAACCGCTTATAGATGCCCAAGTGCTTTTGAAATCCGTGACGTAGATGTCGGCTTCGGGAAATTCGGGCGGTAAAAACAGAGAAACAAAAATCTCCGCATACTGATATGTATTTTCGTAAAACCAATATTGCAGTCCTGTCATACTGGATTCGCTTACTCTTGAATTTCCTATAATATGGAACATTGACGGCAGCAGTATAAACAAAGCCATTCCTGCACCGGCAACGGCTTCAAATACAAGCAGCAGAACTTCTTTCACTGAGGAACGGTAATTTTTGGCAGCCATTCTTACAATCCAGTAAATCAGACAGAACACTGCTTCGGCGACGAAAAAGTAATAATTCACAATTGCACAAACTGCCACCGTGAACGCAAACCTGCCACGCTTCTTTTCGTAAATAAAGCCGTCCAGCGTTGTGAGAAGAAGCGGAAAGAACACCATTGCGTCTATGAAATGGAAAACCATTGAATAAACTGCGAATCCCGAAAACGAATACAGCATTGACGCAAGAACGGCATTGTTTTTATTTTTCGCATATCTTTGAAGAAAAGTATATGCGGTAAGGGAACAGCAGCCGAATTTCAGAATCGTGAGCGGACCCATAAGGTATGGAATCCACTCCGACGGGAAAGGCATCATCAGCCAGAAAAACGGACTTCCCAGATTATAAAAGCTGTAACCTCCGACAAAGGAAGTGCCTAGGTCGGTGTACCAGCTCCAATTGACATTGCCGCTTTTTATCGAATCGCTCATAAGCTGATAAAAAGGAATAACCTGACAGTTATAGTCACCGTAATACAGGAACATTCCCTTATCGTATATAATGGACGGAACTATAAAAACTGCGGCAATCAACATACCCCACAAAAAAGACTTAAGGACATACCTATTCTTTTTTTGACTGTGGGAATTTAAAGTTGTCGCTTTCATTTAACAACTCCCCTATTTGTTCGTATATGAAAATACGAAAACATCATCTCTTTTCTGCCAGCCGAGAGCTGTCCAGAAACTCTGACCGAGATTGTTATTTGTGTAACAGAATATATGAGTTTTCTTAATGCCGTCCTTTTCAAGAGCATCGAGTGCGGTCAAAGCCATTTTCTTTGCAATGCTGTGACGGCGATATTCTTCCGCAACCGCCATATGATGAATAAACCCACGTCTGCCGTCATGACCGCAAAGCACCGTTCCCACGATTTTTCCGTCAACCAAAGCAACCTGCGACATTCCCGGATTTCTGTTAAGATAAAATTCGATATTCTCTCTGCTGTCGGCAGCGGATAAAGCTCGCTTTGTGGTGATTTGCCACATTGCGAAGATTTCGTCATAGTCTTCGATTTTCATGGGTCTTATCTCGATATTCTTAAATTCTGACATATTAAAATACCTCACTTAATCAATAAAACATAGTACCGATACCCTCAGCGGTAAGCATTTCAATAAGAATCGAATGCGGAATCCTGCCGTCAATGATATAGGCTCTCGAAACTCCTCTTCTCACCGCTTCAACACAACAATCAATCTTCGGAATCATACCTCCGCTGATAATACCCTCTCTCTTAAGCATTGGAACTTCCGAAACATTAACACTCGGTATAAGTGTATTTTCATCGTCCTTATCACGGAGAAGACCTCTTATATCCGTCATCAAAATAAGCTTGCATGCACCAAGTTCAGCTGCAATTCTCGAAGCTGCAATGTCTGCGTTGATGTTGTAAACGTCGCCCTGATAGCTGCCTGCAACCGTGGATATAATCGGCACAAAGCCGTTGTTTATAACATCATTGATAACTTTAGGGTTTACCTGAGTTATCTCACCGACATAACCGATATCCTCGCTTGTGATAAGCTTTTCGGCAACAAGCATATTTCCGTCAAGTCCGCAAAGCCCCACTGCCGCCGCACCGCTTTTCTGTAAATGCTGAACAAGACTTTTATTCACCTTGCCTGCAAGAACCATTTGAACTATGTCGATAGTTTCCTTGTCGGTGACACGAAGTCCGTTTACGAACGTACTCTCCTTATTGATTTTCTTTAGCATATCCGTAATTTCGGGACCGCCGCCGTGAACGAGAACTACATTTATACCGACTAATTTCAGAAGAGCGATATCGCTCATTACGGCACTCTTTAAATCCTCGTTAATCATAGCGTTGCCGCCGTACTTAATTACTACCGTCTTACCGTTGTACTTCTGAATATACGGAAGAGCCTGAATAAGTATATGTGCTTTTTCCGCATTGGAAATGTTCATTTGTTTTACCTCCTTTAGTGCCAATCAAGTTCTGTAATCTCCGTTAATCTTCACGTAATCATACGTGAGGTCACAGCCGTAAGCTTCTGCATTGCTGTCGCCGTCATTGAGATTTACAATTATCTCAATCTCGTTTTCAGTGAGAATTTCCTTTGCAAGCTCTTCACTGAACTCAATGCCTGCACCGTTCTTACAAACAGGAATTTCCCCAGCCTTTGACTTGAACGAAACATCAACAAGGTTCACATCAACGTCACAGCCCGAATATCCTATAGCACAAAGCACACGACCCCAGTTTGCGTCCGAACCGAACATAGCCGCCTTGACAAGACTGCTGCAAATAACAGCCTTTGCCACACCTTTTGCGTCAATTACAGTCTTTGCACCGCTGACAGTGCAGACAATAAGCTTTGTTGCTCCCTCACCGTCTTTAGCAAGCTTCTTTGCCATTGACTTGCAAACTGCAATAAGTGCGTCGGTGAACGCCCTGTAATCCTCGTTGCGTGTGATAATCTCTTCGTTTTCTGCAAGACCGTTTGCAAGAATTGCAAGTGTATCGTTTGTGGAGGTGTCGCCGTCAACACTTACCATATTGTAGCTTTGCTCCACTGCTTCGGAAAGTGCGGATTTAAGCACTTCCGAGGAGATAGCCGCATCTGTTGTCACGAAACTCAGCATAGTACCCATATTAATATGAATCATACCGCTGCCCTTTGCGACTGCTCCGATTGTAACGGTCTTTCCGCCGATTTCAACCGAAACTGCGGTTTCCTTTTTTACCGTATCGGTAGTCATAATGGCTTCGGCAACGTCCGTGCCGCCGTCCTCGCTGATAATCTTTCCAAGTTCGGGAACGCTTTTTTCAAAAGGCTCAATGGGAAGCGGCTGACCGATAACACCTGTTGATGCGACAATCACGTCGTGTTTATCAATATTAAGAGCTTCCGCCGCAAGTTCACACATTCTTTCGGCTTTCTCTATGCCGTCTGCGTTGCAGGTGTTGGCATTACCCGAATTCACAACAACAGCCTGTGCTTTACCGTTCTCGATATTCTGCTGAGTAACGGTAATGGCGGAACTTTTCACAAGGTTCTTTGTAAACACGGCTGCCGTATTGCATATAACGTCACTTGCAATAAGTGCGATATCTCTTTTGGTTGTATTGCTCGGCTTAACACTGCCGCAGATTCCTGCACCCTTAAAGCCTTTCGGCGATGTAACCGAACCGTTTTCTATAAAATTCATTTTTATCAATCCTTTTTTTTAACACGTTTTTTTAACACGTGAAGATAGTCTTTCCGTAAAATAACTTTACGTACCCGACCGAGGCTTAGTCTAGCGAGGAAGTTATTGACCATTTTTTTAACACGTGAAGATAGTCTTTCCGTAAAATAACTTTACGTACCCGACCGAGGCTTAGTCTAGCGAGGAAGTTATT
>CACWTQ010000049.1:0-11596 GCA_902763835.1 uncultured Ruminococcus sp.
CAACACCTTGAAATACATCAGTATTCCTGCGGTGTTGTGCCTAACACAGAACAAATTATCCTGCGTCTAAATTGTTCAACTTATTTCCCAACAGTTCCTTACCGTACTCGAAAAAGATGCGGAAACATTAAACAGTTTTGGACAGGAAGTTGTCACGGCATATAACAGCGGCGACAAATCTAAAACGTGGCACGGGAAAAAATCGGACGAAGCTACCTTTCACTATGTATGCGTGGAAAAAGGCATTGACGATTCAGGCGATTTCTATGAAAGAACGGTCAACGGCAATACGTATTCGTTTATATGGACAGATGACGGGGAATTAAAGCCCTATGGGGAGGAATATTTTTTCAGCGGTTCTATAATTGACGGTGATTGTGACATACAGGCTTACATAGATTAGGAACTGTTGGGAAATAAGTTGAACAAATTAGACAAGTATAAATGTTCAAGTTATTTTCTGACAGTTACTTATACTCAAGATTAAAAAGATTTACCATTTTCCTGCGGACGTTGTCCGCCGAATTGCCGGTCTAAGAAATAAAAGTGCTAAATCTTAACGCTTTCGAGTATATAACGAATTATTTGAAATTTGTTCAATTATAGTTTCAATCACGGAAGCGAACCACAATGCGAGGGTTCGCTTTTTTTGTAAAATTTGTATAAATTTTTGTATAAAAAATCAACAAATCAAATCAAAAAAAGGAGGAATACTAAAAAATGAATACAACAATGGGAGTAATTATAATTCTCCTGCTTATTGTAAATATCGCCGCTATTATTTTCTTTGGTATGAAAATCTTTAACAAAAACGGCGACACAAACGAAATCATAAAGCGATTGGATAAAACCAACTCCAATCAAAGAGAAATTTACAAACAGCTCAGTCGTCAGCAGTCAACTCTTCGCTTGGAATTGTCAAATCAGGACAGCCGCCAGCGGCAGGAAATCAACTCCAATATGCAGGATAACTTTTCCTCGTTAAGCAAAGTTATTTCCGAAAATCTTATCAACTCCGTCAATGCTCAGAATGCACAGCTTATAAGTATGGAAGAGAGATTGAAAACTTTTTCGGTCGAGAACGAACAGAAGCTATCCGAAATCAGATCTACCGTGGAAAAAAGACTTGATAAAATTCAAGAGCAAAATAACATAAAGCTCGATGAAATGAGAACTATCGTCACCGAAAAGCTAAACCAAACCATTGACAGCCGTATGACCCAATCTTTCAAAATCGTCAACGACAGATTGGAGCAGGTCTATAAGGGTCTTGGAGAAATGCAGAATTTGGCGGTAGGTGTCGGCGATTTGAAGAAAGTTCTATCAAACGTCAAGACAAGAGGAATTCTCGGAGAAATTCAGCTGGGTTCTATTCTTCGTGAAATTCTCAGTCCCGAACAGTATGAGGAGAACGTTGCAGTTAAGCCGAATTCAAGGAATGTCGTTGAGTTTGCCGTGAAACTTCCGGCTCAGAGCGGTGGATTTGTGTATCTCCCCATTGATTCCAAATTCCCCGGAGATACGTATGCAGCTTTAAAAGACGCTTACGAAAGCGGCGATTCAAATGCCGTTGACACGGCAGCGAAATTTCTTATCAGAACTATACGCAGCGAAGCAAAGGACATTCACGATAAATACATCTCACCGCCAAACACTACCGATTTTGCAATAATGTTTCTTCCGTTTGAGGGGCTGTACAGCGAGGTTGTCAACCGTGGTATGATTGAGGTCTTACAGCGTGAATATAAAGTAAACATTGCAGGTCCCGGCACTATGGCGGCACTTTTGAACAGTCTGCAAATGGGGTTCAAAACTCTTGCAATTCAGAAGCGGAGCAGCGAGGTCTGGAAACTGCTTGAAGATGTTTCGGCGGAGTTCGACACATACGTGAAAGCACTCAACGCAACACAGGATAAACTTAGGCTTGCTGACAGCGAACTCGAAAAATTGGTGGGTGTAAGAACTCGACAAATGCAGAAAAAGTTGTCACAAATTTCACTGTATAACCAAGATTAATTTATTTTTTGGAAATATGAAATTTATTAATTAAAATTAAACAAATTTTTACTTTTTTTAGCTTGAAAATCTATAATGCTAGAAGCAGGAAAACATTGATGTTTCCAATTGACATAAACTGTCATTTGTTGTATAATTATGGTCGTAATATAAAATTTATCAGAGGTGTATTGTTTTGAGGAAAGTAAAAGTTTATATCGCACTTCTTTTATCGCTTACTCTCGTTTCCTTGACAGCCTGTGGTACAAAGACCAGTGCTGCGGCAACAGAAGAAAATGTTGCTGAGGTTGATTTCGGCAACCTTACTTACGGCGAAACGGCGGGCGAGTCTGTTAAGTCCGTAATCGAGAATAATTCATCGTCGGAAGCTCCTGCCGAGGAGGCTGCGAGTTCCGAAGAAGAGAAGGTTAATCCCACAAAAACTGTTCAGGGCATTCCTGCTTCGGAGAGTTGGTTCGACGACTGTGTTTTTATGGGCGACAGCCTTACCGTGGGTCTTAGCTATTACAACGATTTGACAGGTGACTTCGGAAATGCGGAGTTCATATGCTCGGCAGGTCTGGGCTGGGGAAACAGTCAGTGGGACTTGTACGATGAAAACGAGGTTCACCCGATGTATAACGGACAAAAGGTACTTCTTGAAGACGCTGTTGTTCTCACGGGAGCAAACAAAGCCATTATCGGATTGGGTATGAATGACCTTGGCATTTACGGTGTTGACGCTACTCTTGAAAATGCAGATGAATTTATTAGAAAGCTCAGAGCAAAAACACCCGATGTACAGATTTATTTGCAGACAATCACTCCGATGATTGCGTCGGCTGAATATGACAGACTGAACAATACTCTTATCAAGGAATATGATGACGCTTTGGAGGTTTTTGCAAAGGAACACAACTGCAAATTTATAAACTCTTGGGCAGCACTTGCCGATGAAAACGGACAGCTTCCTTTCGAGCTTTGTCAAGACCCCGACGCTCTCGGCTTGCACCTTACAAACGACGGCTACGAAATCTGGGCAGAATGTATTTTAAAAAGTGTTTATTAAATACGTGGAGATAGTCTTTGGTTGACGGAAACTCACGAACCCGACCGAAAATTTGTTTAGTGCGGTAGTTTTTGACCGAGTTTATCCGTGTAGGAAACAATAGATCTCCTCGGAAACTTGGTTAGACTGACAAAAGTACCTTCTCAAAATTGCGTGTAGCAAAATGAACAATAACAGACTTAAAAAGTAGCCGGAAAATCCTAGTTCTCTTTTGAAATTGAATAAAAATCCGAGCAATTCGTTGTGCATGATGACGAACGGCTTTTTGAATTTGGACTTTTGTCGGTCAAACCAAACTTAAAAGTTTTATCCAAATTGATGATGTCACAAAGTTTTGGGATCGCATTTTTGCACACATTTGTTAAGCAAAAAATCAGTTTCCGAGGAAGTCTGATTATAATTTTACCCATTTGGTGAAGAAAATTTCGGAAAACAATAAAGAACTGTCAGAAAATATACTCGAAAGCGTTAAGATTAAGGAACTGTTTGGAAATAAGTTGAACAATTTAGACGCAGGATAATTTGTTCTGTGTTAGGCACAGCACCGCAGGAATACTGACGTATTTCAAGGTGTTGTAACGACACACAGGGCAAATTAGACAAGTATAAATGTTCAAGTTATTTTCTAACAGTTCCTAAGCAGGAATATTAAAAAAATCGAGATTTTTTAAAAAACCCTCCATCAGCCTTACGGCTGACACCTCCCCTTTCAAGGGAGGCTTTTTAGTACTCAATATGTCAAAGTAGCCCCTGAAAGGGGAGATGTCCGCAGGACAGAGGGGTTTAATTAAATTTGCTAAATCTTTTAGATTTTGAGTATAACTTGAACATTTATACTTGTCTAAATTGTTCAACTTATTTCCCAACAGTTCCTAAGCGGATATTAACTTTGCGGATTCAGGAAAAACTTTTGGTAGGAGTGTCGGGTTCGTGAATTAAATAGTACACATAATTTGCTTCACGTGTTTTCAACGAGCATTGCATACAGGGAGATAGAATATTTATGAAGAGAATAACAGTGGCGGTATTGGTACTCCTGCTTGTTTTGTGCGGCTGCGGTAAGAAAGCTGTTGAGGAAAACAACAATATCGATTCAAGTTCCGACAATGTTGTTTCCGATACTTTTGATACACCCGACAGTGATTCCTCCATCGATACCGATTCAAGTACCGACAGCGATATAACCGATACAGATACAAGCACCGAAAAAAATACCGATACATCAAAAAATAAAAAAGACACAGACATCGATTCCGAAAAGTCTTCAAAGAAAAACTCGGATTCGGATAAAAAGAAAAACAGCGACAAAGATACCGATTTGTCCAAGAGCAAGACAACCTCTTCGGCTGCGTTGTCGTCTTCTTCGGCAGCTCAGACCAAACCGACAGAACAAACTGTTACGTATACAATCGGCGGTGCGGACGATCCGATAAGAAATGTCGCCCCCGAAAATGTTCAGCAGTATATCATTAACGAAGAGCCTATCGTTGTAGACCCCGAACCTGAGTCAACCTATGTCAACGATTATGAAAACGTTGACCCAAATGAAAAGGTTGATGATTCGTGGTTTGACGATTGTGTAATTATGGGTGACAGCCTTACAGTAGGTTTGAGCTTGTATAACGATGCCAACAACCCTTTCGGAAATGCGAAGTTTGTATGTGCAAGCAGTTTGAGCTACTGGAATTCTCAGTGGGATTTGTACCGTCCCGGCAATGTTCACCCGATGTACAACGGCAGGAAAATCCTGCTTGAAGACGCACCGGTTGTAACGGGTGCTAAAAAGGCTATTATCACTTTGGGTATGAATGATATAGGCATATGGGGTCCCGAGGGTACTATCGAGCAAGCGAGAAGTCTGCTTTACAAAATCAGAGCAAAGTCACCCGATTTGCAGATTTACCTTGAAACGGTAACTCCTATGCTGTACGGCAATCAGAAAGCTCACCTTAATAATCAGCTTATCAGACAGTTCAATTCAAATCTCAGAAATTTTGCCGAACAAGAGGGCTGCGGATTTCTAAACTCATATGACGCTTTCGCCGACAGCAACGGTAACTTGCCGTATGACCTTTGCTCCGACCCGGGCGGTCTGGGATTGCATTTCAATTTCAAGGCTTGTGCTATTTGGGCGGAATTCCTGAAAGCCAATGTCGGCAGCTTAGACCCCAAACCCGAACCGGAATCCACAGTGTCTGAGCCTGTTTCCGAATCCTCTACCGATACGGATAATACTACAGATACCGATAGCGAGATAAGTTCCGAAAACGGTACTGTCACCGAATCGGCTGTTCAAGAAAATTGATTATAGTAAAGTTTTAAATTAAAGGAGAAAAATGTTATGAAAATGAAAAGATTTGTTATCGCCGCTTTAGCATTGGCTTGTCTGTGCGGCTGCAATTCAACAGGTAATTCTACGGATTCAACGTCATCATCGGCAGACAAAACAACAACAGTTTCCGCAGCAGACGAGAGTGAAGTTTTGGTAGAAGACGCAGCAAACGACGGAGCAGAGGACGCAGTATCCGCTTCTCAGCTTAAGGACATTTTCACGGAAATTTCCGAAACGGTTACTCTTCCCGATATGGTTGAGCTTAACGATAATCTTCTCAACCGATATTACGGACTTACTCCCGATGTCGCTTCGGACTATGCAGGCGGAGTAGACAGCAGCGGCGTAGGTCAGGACGAGATTGCTCTCTTCAAAGCAGCGGACGAATCACAGGTTGAAGTTATCAGAGAAGCTCTCCAAAACAGATATGATTCCAAGCTTTCACAGCAGGAGAACTACAATCCCGATGAAGCAGAGAAAATCAGAAATTGTCAGGTTGAAACAAACGGCTTGTATGTTACATTGATTATCTCTAACGATGCGGCTCAGATTACGGAAATCGTAAACAACGCTATACAGTAATCGGCATAACGTTCATTAAAGACCTTTACGGGCAAGCTTAATTTTAGTTTGCCCGATTTTTTTGAGGGGTGATAATTTGGTATTTTCAAGTATTATTTTCTTGTTTGTATATTTACCTGCGGTTTTACTTCTGTACTATATAACTCCACGCAAGGGCAGAAACTTTCTTCTCTTCATGGTAAACCTGATTTTCTACGGCTGGGGCGAACCTAAGCTTGTAGTGCTTATGCTTATTTCCACACTCATTAACTATGTTTCGGGTCTGTTTATCGGACATATGAAAAATGAGGACGGCAGCAATAAAAAGGGTGCGAAAATTGTTCTTATTCTTTCAATTATTGTAAATATCGGCTTGCTGGGCTATTTCAAATATGCAGGCTTTATCGGGAATATTCTTCATTTCAAAGTCGGAGATATTCCTCTTCCTATCGGTATTTCATTCTATACATTCCAAACAATGTCGTACACAATCGACGTTTACAGAAACGACGCAAGAATGCAGAAAAACTTCATAACATTCGGCACATACGTTTCACTTTTCCCACAGCTTATAGCAGGTCCTATTGTCCGTTACAGCGACGTTGAAGAAGAACTTATGGAACGTCACGAGAACCTTGAACAGTTCACCGATGGCGTAAAGATTTTTATGATAGGTCTTTGCAAAAAAGTTTTGCTTGCTAACCAAATGGGCAAGCTCTGGGATATTATGAGAGCAGATGTTTCTTCGGGATTTCTCGGGTCTTGGGTAGGCATTATCGCTTACAGTCTGCAAATTTACTTTGACTTCTGCGGTTACTCGGAAATGGCTATAGGTCTTGGCAAGATGTTCGGCTTCGACTTCCTCAAAAACTTCGACTATCCGTACATCTCTAAATCCATAACGGAGTTCTGGAGAAGGTGGCATATCTCACTTTCAACGTGGTTTAAAGAGTACATCTACATTCCTTTGGGCGGCAACAGAAAGGGTCTTCCCCGACAGATATTAAATATGTTCGTTGTATGGACATTAACAGGTATTTGGCACGGTGCTAATTATAACTTCATTTTGTGGGGACTTTATTTCTTTGTTTTGTTGGTGCTGGAAAAGTCTTTCCTGTTAAAGATTTTGAAAAAAGCACCGTCGGCAGTGGCTCATATATATTCTATATTTTTAATAGCTATCGGCTGGGTTATATTCTTCTTTGAGGATATGAACGAGCTTAGGGCATATCTCGGCAGACTTTTTGTTCCTGTAAACGGATTTATTTCTCACGACAGTTTAGTAAATGTTATAGCATATTTTCCGCTTCTTGCAGCTGCGATTTTTGCCTGCACACCCGCTGCCAAGAATATCTACAGCAAAATCGAGAATAAAAAATGGAGTTGGATTCCCGATACGGTGCTTTGTGTTCTCGGACTTATCGTCAGCACGGCGGCACTTGTCAGCTCAGGCTACAATCCATTCCTTTACTTTAAATTCTAAATCGTGGGGGATAGCGTGATGAAGAAAAATAAAAATCTTTTGAGATATATGCCGACCTTTGCGTTTTGTGTGATAATATTTGTAATTCCGATTCTGTACTTTGCAATTAAGGATTCCGATTTTTCAACGCTTGAAAAACGTAAACTTTCGCAGTTTCCAAAGCCTACCGTCGAAACAGTATTTAACGGAAAATTCGGCAAGGACTTTGAAACATACCTTAACGACCAAATGCCGCTGAGAACATTCTTTGTCGGCACGAATGCCTATTACGACCAGATAAGCGGAAGAAACGGCATGAACGGAATTTACAATGCCAAGGACAATTATCTTATGGTAACACCTGTTGAAGATAATCCCACTCTTGAAAACAACATCAAGTACATTGGCGAGTTCATAGACGGCATTGATACGAAAACCTATATTTGCGTTGTGCCGACCTCGGGCTATATTTACGACAGCAAGCTCCCGTCAAATCATTACGATTATAATGATGAAAAAATCATTGATAAAATCGAGAACTCTTTCACCAATGTTGACAATACGGAGTTTATCAATATCATAGATAATTTCAAGTCGCTTTCAAAGAGCGAACAGCTTTACTACAAAACCGACCACCACTGGACGGCTTTAGGTGCGTACGAGTGCTATAAAATTCTCGGAGAGAAAATGAGATTCACCCCTACACCGCAGGATTCGTTTGAAGTGGAGAGCTATGACGGATTTTACGGTACGAACTATTCAAAGTCGGCACTGTGGTTTACACCCGGAGAAACGCTTGAAATCTGGGATAACAATAACCGCCCCGAGGGCAGTATAAAAATGTACATCAACGAGGGCGGCGAGGTGACAATCTCGGACAAGCTTTTCTTCAGAGAGAACCTTGACACAAACGACCAATACACCGCATATCTTGACGGCAACCATGCAATGGTTACCATTCAAAACGAAAATGCAGATTCGGATAAAAAGCTTTTGATATTAAGAGATTCCTACAGTCATTGTCTTGCACCTTTCTTGACCGATAATTATTCGGAGATTGTATTGATAGACGTAAGATATTATTTAAATCCTGTTTCGGATATTGTCAGGGAACAGGGGATAGATGAAATTCTAATACTTTACAGCCTTGACAGTATAGTTAATTCCACCGACATAGCAGGAATTTTTTAAAGCGGACAACGTCCGCAGGAAACACGTGAAGATAGTCTTTTTATCATTAACTTCACGAACCCGACCGAAAGTTTTTGGTGTGATTGTTATTGTACGAAATAAATTGGTCAAAAACTACCGCACTAAAAAAAGTTGCGGTCGGGTAATAAAGTTATGGATAGAATAGACTATCTTCACGTGTTAAAAAAGCTGCGGTCGGGTAATAAAGTTATGGATAGAATAGACTATCTTCACGTGTTAAAAAAGCTGCGGTCGGGTAATAAAAGTTATGGATAGAACGACTATCTTCACGTGTTAAAAAAGCTGCGGTCGGGTAATAAAAGTTATGGATAGAACGGATTATCTTCACGTGTTAAAAAAGCTGCGGTCGGGTAATAAAGTTATGGATAGAACGGACTATCTTCACGTGTTAAAAAATCCCTCTTCGTTAATCGAAGAGGGATTTTCGCCGTTCGGGGAGTCGAAAAGTCAAAACAGTTTTCAGGGCAGGCTGTCGTAAAAGAAACTTCGACACGGCGAGTGGGATTTTATCACAAGCATTTTTGGAGTTGTTTTCTCTGCTTGTGATATAGTGATGTGTGATTAGTACATATAACAAAGAAATATGCTATAATGTTAACGGTTTTTTACCGTGATTTCATTATAGCAGAATTTTTTTATTTATTGTATAAGTTGGTAGAATAAGAACGTTTTTTGGGAATTTCGTTAATTTCAGTCTATCAAATATAACTACTCATTATAATACATCAAACCCGACAGCATATCATATATTATACTGTCGGGTAAAATTATTTTATATCCACTGAATAAAAGCCGTTTTATCATTCTTGTTGTAACCGGCATTTTCATAGAATTTTAAAGTGCGTTCCTCTTTTGAGCCTGTGAGCAGCATAAGCTTGTAACAATTTTCCTTTACTGCAATATCTCTTGCAAAATCAAGGCAAGCCGTGGCAAGTCCTCTTTTGCGGTAATTGCAGTCTGTTATCACATTCTCAATAAAAGCATAGGGTCGCTGATTATGCGTGAGATTCGGTATAATAATGCATACGCACGAGGAAACAATTTTACCGTCCTCCTCAGTCACTATTATATGGTGATTTTCGTCGTTTAAAATTGTGTTCCAAAGCTTCATAACATCTTCGTTTTTTTCTGGAAACGGGTTGCCGTGAAGCTGCATATAAAGCGTCAGTAAACCGTCAAAGTCGTTCTTCGTAATCTCCCTTATCATTATTTTGAAAGCTCCTCGGCAAGTTTTTCAAGATTCGGGAGGTCGCTCTCTTTGAGAGTTGACTTGAAAGATACAACATTATTACTGATTGTAACGTCCTTGAACTTCTCGACAATAGCTCTGATAGTGCGAGCCGCAGTCGGTGCAAATGTACCGTTTTCAACAATTGCAACCTTACGTTTCTGATAGTTCTTGCTTGCAAGACGGTTGAGGAAGTCAACCATAGGTGTGAACACACCGCCGTCATAAGATGCTGCCGCAAGTACAAGACGGTCATAACGGAATGCGTCCTCAATAGCTTCAGCAATGTCATCTCTTGAAAGGTCGAATACGGAAACTTTCTCAACACCCTTAGCCTTAAGAAGCTCTTCAAGCTTGCGAGCTGCTTCACCCGTGTTGCCGTGAATAGACGCATATGCAATTGTAACACCCTTGTCCTCGGGTTCGTAGCTGCTCCAAACGCTGTACTTTTCAATGTAGTATGGAATATTCTCCGTGAGAACAGGTCCGTGAAGAGGTGCAATCGTGTTGATTTCATACTCGCCTGCCGAAAGCTTTTTGAGGAGTGTTTGAACCTGTGCACCGTACTTTCCGACAATGTTAAAGTAGTAGCGTCTTGCTTCGCAGTCCCACTCTTCCTCAATGTCGAGTGTGCCGAACTTTCCGAATGCGTCTGCTGAATAGAGAACCTTGTCGGTTGAATCGTAAGTGACCATAACCTCAGGCCAGTGAACCATAGGTGCAGTGATGAACTTGAGTGTGTGCTTGCCTGTGGAGAGAGTGTCACCCTCTTTAACGGTAACAAGTCTGTCGCCGAAATCGTAGTCATAAAATTGGCTTATAAATTGGAATGTTTTAGCATTTCCGACGATTTTCAAATCAAGATATTTCTCTGCAACGGCAACGAGCGAACCGGAGTGATCGGGTTCAACGTGTTGGAGTACAAGGTACTCAGGCTTTGCACCGTCAAGAGCGTTCTCGAGGTTTTCAAGCCACTTGTAGGTTTCACGGCTGTCAACAGTATCCATAATAACGGGCTTGTCGTCCTTGATGAGGTAGGAGTTGTAGGAAACACCATTGGGAACTTTGTACTGACTTTCAAAGAGTTCAACGTACTTGTCGTCTACTCCGATGTAAACGACTGAATCTGAAATGTTATTGCTCATATTATATTCTGCCTTTCTTTAACGGAAATTCCGATTTTTAGCATATCCGAAAGCGGAAATAAGGGGGAGATAATGTCTTTCATATTTTGGTCACTTTCGGATATAACCTTACCTATTAATAGAATTATAACACAATGTTTCAAAAAATGGAATAGTTTTGAGAAAATTTATAAGAAATTCGGTAAAATTTTTTTATTAAACACGTTTTATTAAACACGTTTTATTAAACACGTTTTATTAAACACGTGAAGAAAGCTATTGATGTTTACTACTTTATGAACCCGACCGATAGTTTATTTTAATGCGGTAGTTTTTTACCAATTTATTTCGTACAATAACAATCATATCAAATACTTTATAAATATTTTCGGTCGGGTTCGCATAGTTAAGATTATAAATAACTGTCTTCACGTGTTTTCAGCGGGTATTACCCGCCTTAACGTGTTTCCGGAGGACGTTGTCCGCATTAATAGTCGTCGGCTTCAAAGTTAGAAACTGTTGCAAAATAAGTTGTGCAATTTAAGCGAAGGATAATTTGTTCTGTGCTAGGCACACTGCCGCAGGAATACTGACGTATTTCAAGGTAGTGTAA
>CACWTQ010000049.1:11602-13053 GCA_902763835.1 uncultured Ruminococcus sp.
ACTGCCGCAGGAATACTGACGTATTTCAAGGTAGTGTAACGACGCACAGGGCAAATTAGACAAGCTTAAATGTGCAAGTTATTTTGTGACAGTTCCTTACTATAGTAGCTTATGAAACTTTCGATAATCTCATCTCTTGAACGAGTGTATTCTTTATCGATACCTTTCAGACTATCTATCCATTCGCCGTCAATCATACATTCAACATCAAAGTTAATACCATGCTTTACCTTTTCGATAAGAGCTGAATCGCTTTCATCGCCTATACAGAAAAGATATCCGCAGAGAAGCCTGATATATTCGGAACTGCCCTCCTGAAAATCGTCTATCTCTTTTTCGATTAAATTAATGATATCGGCTTTGTTGATGTTCTCAAAGTCAAATCCGTACCGAACTATGATTTGTTCGGCACGTTGTTCGTTAGTCATAGTTATACAACCTTTCTTTCTCAGTATAGCATAAAAATAATCAAATCCCAAAACATATGAAGAGTTATCGGCAAAACAATATTTTTTGTTTTAATGAAAATCCAGCCGAAAATATAGCTAAGTGCCAGAATTGAAATAAATCCCAGACTTTTAAAATTTGTAATGAAAGCCCCCTCTGCAATCCACCTAGGAAAATGAATAGCAAGGAACATCAAAGCGTTCAAACCCACAGCGACATTTTCTTTGCGATTAACTGTAGCGTTCAGAAGCCAGCCACGGAAAACGAACTCCTCCGTAACACCCACGAACAGCACGGTTATAATTTCATCAAGACCGAAATCACCGCTTAAGGCGAGCTTTCCGCCGTGAACAACTATTCCGAAAATCACGTAGGAGAGAAACGCAGGGAAGACAAGCAGATACTTGTTACAGTCTTTATTCCATTTGAACATATCCTTAAACGGAATATGCAGCTTATCGCTGTACTTTCGCATTAAGATAACGGCAGGCAAAGTCCAGATAAGATTTTTAATAATACCCTCACTGATAAATGCAGACAGAGCTTCACTCGGTAAAGTCTGTAGTACAGGGTCTATAAAGAAGTGAAACACCGTCCATAATGGATAGAATATCACGCTGTAAACAGCAAGCACCTTAATCGGTACATAAACGGATTTTTTATTTTCAGACATTTTGTTCCTCCTAGATTTTTTGTATACAATCCTATTATACGACATAATCCGAAAAATTGATTTAATACAATGTAAATTTTTCCCACGTATTTTTTCGCACGTTTTTTCGCACGTGAAGATAGTCTTCTGTAGCCTTATTTTATTTACCCGACCGAGAGTATTTGGTATGATTGTTATTGTATGAAATAAAGTTGGTCAAAAACTCACGTATTAAAATAACTATCGGTCGGGCAATAAAAGTTATGGGTAAAACAAACTATCTTCACGTGTTAAAATAACTGTCGGTCGGGTAATAAAAGTTATGGGTAAAACAAACTATCTTCACGTGTTA
>CACWTQ010000050.1 GCA_902763835.1 uncultured Ruminococcus sp.
CGGCTTGTGAGAGCAATTTCACAAGCCGCCTTTTTGATTGGAGGTATTTATAATGAGTTTTACAGAGAAAGAATTTTTACAGGCAAAGCACCGACTGGAGGAAGCGCAGGCTCGCAACCGTGAGAAAGAGCGCAAGGTACGAACACGGCGGCTTATCCAAGAGGGCGCTGTTTTAGAGAAAGCTATTCCACAGGTACGGCAGATGTCGTTGGAACAGTTGGAGGGCTATCTATGCGGTCTAATCAAATAACCATTATCAACGGGACGCTTCGAGTAATCGGAGCGTTTCTTCTTTTATCCCGAAGGGCGCACTTACTCACCACCCATAAAATGGGCGGTGGTACTGCTAAAGCAGACGTGATCCGACAACCGCATTGTCAACGCTGTACCACAGCCTTGACAGCGTGGGTATCGCTGCGACGACACCCAATTTCTTTTTGAAAAAAGAAACAAAAACTACTACCCGAAAGGATTGATTATATGTTATGGCAATCTACCATTTAGAAGCAAAAGTTATTAGCCGCAGCACAGGCAGAAGTGCTGTAGCTGCTTCAGCATATATGAGCTGCTCCAAGATTTTGAACGACTATGACGGCGTGCTCCACGACTTCACCCGCAAGCGAGGGCTTGTATGGGAGCATATCTTTTTACCCGAAAATGCTCCGCAGGAGTGGCAGGATCGGAGTGAATTATGGAACGCTGTTGAACGCACAGAAAAGACAAAGGACAGCCGACTCGCCCGTGAGTTGGTTGTCGCCTTGCCCGTTGAACTCGGCAAAGAACAATGGATAAATCTATTGACCGATTATATCCAAAACAACTTTGTTGCAGACGGTATGTGTGCCGACGTCGCCATACACGATACCGACGGTCATAATCCTCACGCCCATATTATGTTAACTGTCAGACCGCTGGATGACAAAGGCAAGTGGCAGCACAAGACCGAAAAGGAATATCTTTGCAAACGTAACGGAGAAGAAAAAGGCTTCACCGCCGCTGAGTTTCTGTTGGCAAAATCACAGGGTTGGGAGAAGCAATATCAGTATTATGTTGGCAAAAAGAAGGTGTATATGCCGCCGTCCGAAGCGGAGCGAAATGGCTATGAGCGAGCCAACAAATATCCGAAAAGCACAAAGTTCGGGCGACAGAATCCGATCACTGCCCGTTGGAACAGCGACGAACAGCTTGTCTCTTGGAGAGAAAATTGGGCGCAGATCACGAACAAATATCTTGATGAAGTAAATCGCTCCGACGCTCACATCGACCACCGCAGTCACGCCGCCAGAGGGATTGACGAACAGCCTACAATTCACGAAGGCTATGTTGCACAAGCTATGGAGCGCAGAGGATTGATCGCCGACCGCTGTGAAATCAACCGACAAATCAAGGCGGACAACGCTTTGCTCCGTGAACTGAAATCTGCCTTTAAGAAAATCTCGCAAGCCGTCAAGAATACCGTCCCCACCCTCGCCGAAGCGATGGAAACGTTGCGTGAAAAGGTTATCGTTATCAGCTATCATATCCTGCACGCTAAAATCGGCAAGCGCAATATTACCGATTATGTTAAGGAATTGAAGGCGAACTATGAAAGCTACAAGGGTATTGTCAAACAGATCGCCGCAAAGAAAAAAGAACAGAAGGAGCTTCAAAACCAGAAGAAGTCCACTCCCGTTATCAAGGTTATCACTCACCGTGATTTAGCTCGCCGCATCGCTGAGTTGACAGAAGAAATTGAAGAACTGAAATCCGAAAAAGCTCGCTTGCTTACCGCTATGGAGCGTACCGATGATAAAGATGTAGCAACTGTAAATGACAGCCTTGACAGAATGAAATCTGCTTTGACGGAGTTAGACAAACGAGAAGAAAAATATACCGCCGAACTCAACGAAGCCTTACAGCAATATGCCGAGTACAAGGAACAAGCCAAAGAATTTAATGAAGGCGAATTTGGAAAAGCACGTTTGGATATTCGCCCCGATAAAGAGCGAAACGCTCTCAATCAGATTTCAAATTCATACGGCGAGCATTTCTCCCGCAGCACATTTTTCAGCAGTGTCCGTGACGCAGATATGAAGCTTGATGATGATATTGATATGCGAGCCGTCCGTGAATACGCTTATCAGCAGCGCAGGCAAACACAAAAACTGAAAAGCAGAAAGTCTCACGAGCAGGAAAGATAGTATTAAAAAATTATTTTTTAAATACCTAGAAAATTTTATCATATTTTTGCCCGATAACAGCGTGACCAACTAATATTAAGATTACAAGTAGAGGCGTATCGACTAATAATTGCGTTAATAAGTTTATTGTTACTATATGTTTGATTATTAATTATATTATATTCTTCATATAAATTATTAATGTATTGATTTATTCTTTTATAAGGGTCATCTGTATCGCAAGTATCTATTCCAATAATTACTTGCCAATGTCCGCCCCAATCTGTCCAATCAACCATCACAGGTACAATAACTTACTGCAAAGCAGTACAGACAAGGAGGAAAGACTATGTATTATTCGAGTGGTAACTACGAAGCATTTGCACGTCCAAAGAAGCCTGATGGTGTTGACAGCAAATCAGCATATATCATCGGTTCGGGACTTGCCGCACTCTCCGCAGCCTGTTACCTTGTACGGGATGGTCAGATGGAAGGCAGCAGAGTTCATGTACTCGAAAAGGACTCCGTTCCCGGAGGGGCTTGTGACGGTATGTATTATACAAGTGTAGGTTATGTGATGCGCGGCGGACGTGAAATGGACAACCATTTTGAGTGTATGTGGGACTTGTTTCGCTCTATCCCGTCTATCGAAACAGAGGGAGTGAGTGTACTTGATGAGTACCACTGGCTCAACAAAGCCGATCCTAATTTCTCTCTATGCCGAGCAACAGAAAAGCAAGGACAGGACGCACATACCGACAAAAAATTCGGACTGTCTGACAAAGCCTGCTCTCAGCTGATGAAACTGTACCTTACAGCCAACGAGGAACTGTATAACAAGAAGATAACCGATGTCTTTGATGATGAAGTTCTGAACTCTAATTTCTGGCTGTACTGGAGGACTATGTTTGCATTTGAGAACTGGCATTCCGCACTTGAAATGAAACTGTATATGCAGCGGTTCGTTCATCATATAGGCGGATTGCCCGACTTCACTGCACTGCGTTTTACAAAGTACAACCAGTATGAGTCTATGATACTTCCGATGATAAAATATCTTGAGAGCTTCGGCGTACAGTTTGAATATGGTGTAAAGGTCGAGAATGTCACCTTTGACATCTCGGGCGGAAGGAAGGCTGCAACAGGTATCGAAGTGATACGTAACGGCGCAGAGGAAACTATTCCGCTGACCGAAAACGATCTTGTATTCATCACAAACGGCGGCTGTGTCGAGAATTCTGCCATAGGAAGCCAGAATACTCCTTCTGAGTTCAACAAGGAGATTAAACCCGGCGGTGGCTGGGATATGTGGCGAAAAATAGCTGCACAGGACAAGTCCTTTGGAAGCGTGTACGCATTTCGTGTCAGGACAGATTTCAAAACCGCTAAACGCCGCATAACACCTTGTTTTCGGGGATTTCCCGCCCGCGGAAAATGATGTCGGGAATTGGCTTTGACCACATAACTGACCACAACAGCGGAAGATTAGCATTTCTTTCGGGGTGTAGCGCAGCTGGTAGCGCGCCTGGTTTGGGAATCCCGATAAATTCTGCTATGATGCTGAAAAGACCAACTGGATGAGCGCAACTGTTACTACCCTTGATAAGCGGGTCATTCCGTACATCACAGCAATATGCAAGCGTGACCCGTTTTCGGGCGGAGTAGTCACGGGTGGGATCGTAACCTGCCGTGATTCATCGTGGCTGCTGTCATGGACTATCAACCGTCAGCCGCAGTTCCGCAGTCAGCCTAAGGATCAGTGTCTTGTATGGGTATATGCCCTTTTCACTGACAGAAACGGTGACTATGTGAAGAAGCCGATGCGTGACTGTACAGGCAAAGAAATATGTATGGAATGGCTGTATCATCTTGGAGTACCCATTGACGAGATAGAGGATATAGCAGAGAACAGCTGCAATACCGTTCCTGTAATGATGCCCTATGTGACAGCATTCTTTATGCCCCGTCAGGCAGGCGACCGTCCCGATGTTGTGCCGAACGGTGCTGTCAATTTCGCATTTCTTGGACAGTTTGCTGAGACCAAGCGTGATACTATATTCACTACCGAATACTCTATACGCACAGGAATGGAGGCTGTCTATACTTTGCTCGGAATAGACAGAGGCGTTCCCGAGGTATGGGGCAGTACATACGATATCCGTGATCTGCTCAATGCGACTATAGCCCTGCGTGACGGAAAGCCTCTTACTGCCGATACAGGTCTGCTCGCAAATGCGGCAATAAAACCGCTGCTGAAAAAGATACACAGCACTGATATAGAAAAGCTGCTGCTTAGATATAATGTCATCGGACTTCCCGAATCGGACGAAGAAAATGTTTCGGAGAGACACATAAACAAGAAAAATTTTGTAAAAGCGGGTGCAGGAGCAGTCGCAGTCGGAACAGCTATAGCAGTTGCTAAAAAAGTTAAGAACAAAAAGAAATAAGCATAAATTGCCATAAACTTCTCCTTATTCAGATACGAGGACGCTGTCGTTTTCAGACAGTGTCCTCTATTTTTGCTATTGACAAAAAGTCATTTTTATGGTACAACGTTTGTATAATGAGGAAAGAAGGCGTATGAGTGGCGAATCTGACAAAGGAAGCAATTAAAAAATCGCTGATAAAGCTGCTGAACGAGCGTCCCATAAACAAGATAACCGTCAAGGATATCGTTGAGGACTGCGGCATAAACCGCAACAGCTTCTACTACCATTTTGATGATATACCTTCACTTCTTGAGGAAATGATAAACAGAGAGGCTGACAGGATAATTGCAGAACACTCCCGTATTGAGAGCATCGAGGAATGCCTTGAGGTCGCTTTTTCCTTTGCACTTGAAAACAAAAAGGCTGTTCTGCACATACATAATTCCCCGAACCGTGAAATATATGAGAGTTACCTGTGGAGAGTCTGTGAGCACGTTGTAAGGACTTACTTCAATACAGCATTCGCAGACCGTCCCATTGACGAAGCTGACAAGGAGATACTTATCCGATATTATAAGTGCGAGTGCTTCGGTCAGATAATCGGCTGGCTCAGCAGCGGTATGAAATACGATATCCAAGCTGACTTTCATCGTATATGTGAGCTGAGAAAAGGCTCAGTCGATTTGCTATACAAGTAAAAATTTAGTCACTTGAGCGTATCTGTCCAAAGAATTGGCAGATACGCTTTTTTGTATGTCTACGGCAAGCAGCAAATATGCTATGATGACTACAGTACCGCAGAGTGCTGTTTACAGCGGTAAACAGGGTTTGCGCTTTGCGGTGCCACCAGACACTACTTTTACGGAGGTGAAGAACATGAAAAGCGAGAAATATATCCGCACAGCAAAAACAGGCTATATAATCATATCTGCGCTGATGTGCATACTGGGCATTGTTTTTACCGCAGTCCCCGACCTATCTGCAAACCTTATAGGCAGACTTTTCGGAGTGCTGATAGTACTTTTCGGCGTGATAAAGCTCATCGGCTACTTTTCAAAAGATCTCTACCGCCTTGCATTCCAGCATGACCTGGCACTTGGGTTACTTCTGATAGTTCTCGGGGGAATAATGCTCATAGATACCAATAATGTCCTGAATATCATCTGTATCGTAGTCGGGATATACATACTGCTTGACAGTCTGCTGAAAATACAGATCGCAATAGACTCCAAGCGCTTCGGTCTGAGCAAATGGTGGCTGATAATGACTGCGGCGATAGTTACGGGTATTGTTGGACTTATGCTGATAATACGTCCTGACGAGGGAGTGAGATTTGCAACTGTTCTGCTGGGAATTTCGCTGATATTTGAGGGTATCCTCAACCTTGTAACTGCTCTGACTGCTGTGAAGATAATGCGCAGCAGTCAGAGCAGCGATGACATTATCGACATAGAAATAAACGAATAGCAATATACCGTGAGCCGAAGCACTGACGGTAAACGGTATTATATATAAATGGTGCAGTATGTTATATACACATACTGCACTTTAATTGGAGGTGCTTTATGTATTCAGAGATCAACCCATATATCGAAAAACTGACTGAACTATCAGACAACAGTAACTCTATCAGTCCCGATATGTACAAAGAGCATAAGGTTTTCCGTGGACTTCGTGACCTTAACGGAAACGGAGTAGTCACAGGTCTTACCGAAATATCTCGGATAAAGGCAAAGGAAAAAACTCCCGATGGTGATGTTCCATGTGAGGGACAGCTTTTTTATCGTGGAATCAGTGTCCGTGACATAGTAGGCGGATTCTGGAACGAGCAGCGCTTCGGCTTTGAGGAGACCGTGTATCTTCTGTTGTTCTCAAAGCTGCCCGACGCTAAAGAGCTTGGGCATTTCTGCCGTACTCTTGCTTATATGCGTACCCTGCCCGATTCGTTTACAAGAGATATGATACTGAAAGCTCCCGGCAGGGATATGATGAATATTCTGTCAAGAACAGTTCTTGCACTTTATGCCTATGACGATGAGCCCGATGATACCTCTACTGCAAATGCTCTCCGTCAGTGTCTGCACCTTATTTCGGTATTTCCCATGCTTGCGGTCTACGGCTATCAGTCATATCTGCACTATCATCTCGGGCAGGACTTGTTTATCCGCAACCCGAGACAGGAGCTTGGAACTGCGGAAAATCTTTTGCATATGCTGAGAGAAAACGGCGAATATTCAGAGCTTGAAGCCCGTATACTCGACCTTGCACTTGTTCTTCATGCGGAGCATGGCGGCGGAAATAATTCCACATTCACAACTCATGTCGTCACATCATCGGGAACTGATACATATTCCGCAATAGCTGCGGCACTCGGTTCACTGAAAGGTCCTCGTCACGGCGGTGCAAATATCAAGGTGGTGAAAATGTTCGACGATATGCAGCAGACGATCGACACAAGCGACAGGTCTGCGGTCAGGGAATATCTTACGAAACTGCTCGATAAGGAAGCCTTCGACTGTGCAGGGCTTATCTACGGAATGGGACACGCTGTTTACTCGAGATCAGACCCGAGAGCTGATATCCTTAAACAGTGTGCCAAGGCTTTAGCAGTTGAAAAGGGCAACGAGGAAGAATTTGCACTGTTTGAGTATGTGGCAGAGACAGCTCCCGAGCTTATCGCCGAGAAGCGAAAAATGTACAAGGGAGTCAGCCCGAATGTTGATTTTTACTCGGGACTGATCTACCGTATGCTTGGTCTGCCTTACGAATTGTTTACGCCTTTATTTGCCGTTTCGAGGATAACAGGCTGGAGCGCTCACCGCATCGAGGAGATACAAAACAACGGGAAAATAATACGTCCTGCGTATATAAGCGTAAAGCCTGAGAGCAAGTATATCCCTATCAACAGGAGGCAGTGACGGGGTATGAAAAAGCTCATTCTTTTGATCATACTGCTTTTTGCAGTCATGGACGTAGCTTTAATGTGGCTGTTGGTGAGAGGTGCAGATATGGAAACGACCGAACGGGCGGAGAGAAACGAAAAGGCTATTGAATTCTGGAAAAGTCACTGTGTTAATGGTAAATGTTCATGAATATATTCCTGATATTGACATTTCTGTTTGCCATCGGAGGAATGACAGGCTGGGTGATAGAGGTGTTCTACCGCAGATTTGTCTCACAGAAGCACTGGGTAAATCCCGGCTTCCTGACAGGCCCATGTCTGCCGCTTTACGGTGAGAGTCTGTGCATTTTATATCTGCTGGCACATTTGGAGGGCTATCTGTATATAGAGCCGGTCTGGTTGGAAAAACTTCTGCTGTTCATTATAATGTCCGCAGCCATAACCGCACTTGAATGCGTCGTCGGAGTAATTATGCTGGCAACTACTCATGTAAGGCTCTGGGACTACAGTGAGCTTCCGGGAAATATCCGCGGCATTATATGTCCGCTATTCACCTTTTTCTGGGGATTGCTCAGTGCAGTGTATTATTTTCTTGTCCACCCTCATATACTTGAAGCACTGGAATGGCTGTCGCAGAATCTGGCTTTTTCATTTGGAATAGGCTTCTTTTACGGTATATTTGTCATCGATCTTGCATACTCAACAAAGATAATAATGAAGATACGCAATTTTGCAGAGGAGAAACAAGTCGTTGTCAGATTGGAGGAGCTCCGTGAGCAGATCAATTACAGCATGGAGCGCAGAAAGCCTAAATTTGTGCTATCAATGAAAACTGAAAGACCGTTCAGGGAGGTGCTTGAAAAATATCTCAATAAGCCATAAACATGACATTTATATTAATTAATATGTGGTCAAAAGAATTGGAGAATATAATTTGACCGATAATTAAGTATATAGTCATATAATTCAAAAGGGGCTGGCTCAAAAGTGAAAAAGAGCCAGCCTCATAATTACGACAGAAAAGAATCTTTTTTTGAAAATCTGAGCAATGCAAAGCAGAGGGTATCGCTACTCTCTGTTTTTTTATGTTAAATTGTGGAAAAATCAGGCGGTCAATTTTTCGTTGGGTTTCTTTTTCTCGAAAAGATATGTTTTCGTTCTTTTTTGAATGATTTTGTTGTAGTACTTTTTGAAGTTGTACGCAAAGCAATGAAAAAGCATTTCGGTTTTGACATTCTTCTTTCCGCGGGTCAAAAATCGTCTGAAGCCATAGTCCTCCTTGAGCACGCCAAAAGCCCCTTCTACCTGTATAGAGCGGTTTATTCTTAGTGTGATTCCCTTTTCGCTTGTGATGTTATCCAGCGACTGCCGGCTGTATTTGTGGAAAAGTTTTGAATGTTCAAGCTTTCTGATGCCGTCCTTGCTTTTGGTGCATTGGTCGCGGTGAGGGCATTGATAACATTTCTCGGTGTAGTAAACTCCCTTTTTGGATTCATACCCTGTGCCTGATTTCGATTTCTTTTCTCCTCGCAGCGTTAATGTCTCTCCGCCCGGACAGGTGAATGTATCTGTTTCTTCGTTGTATTCAAAATTGTATTTTGCGTAAGGGTGCTTTTTCTTTTTGTTTTTGTTTTTCTTTGTCTGTTCGTAGTTCTGCGGTTTAATGTAGCTTTCCTGTTTGTTTTCAGCCAGATACACAAAACTGACTAAATAATCAACGTGTAGTTGCTATAGACAAAGGCGTGGTTTTCTGTTATTATATAGTGATATAAGGAACACTTTTAGAAATGGAATGAGAAAGGGTATATGAAAATCACTGTAGTATGCGACGTGCTGGGCGTTGAAAACAACGGAACGACGATCTCAGCAATGAACCTTATCCGCGCCATGGCAAAGCGCGGACACGAGGTCACTGTAGTCTGCTCGGACGAGGACAAAAGAGGAAAAGACGGCTATGTGGTGATGCCGACCCTCAGCCTGGGTCCGCTTAACAATTATGTAAGCAAAAACGGCGTTTCGCTTTCGCGCGCGAACAAAAGGGTGCTTAAGCCCGTTATCCAAAACAGCGACGTCGTTCATGTGATGATGCCGTTCATGCTGGGCACGGCGGCGGTCAAGCTGTGCAAGAAGTATGATATCCCCGTCACGGCCGGCTTTCATATGCAGGCTGAAAATTTTACCAGCCATGTTTTTATGAAGGACAACCCGCTTGCCAATCAAATCACCTACCACACGATATACCGCAATGTTTACCGCCATGTGGACGCGGTGCATTATCCCACCGAATTTATACGCAATGTGTTTGAGCAGGCGGTTCATCACAGGACGAACGGGTATGTGATATCAAACGGCGTGGGCGAGCGCTTCAAGCCTATAAAGATCGAAAAACCCGCAGAATTTGCCAACAGATTCGTCATCATTTTTTCGGGGCGTTACAGCAAAGAGAAGTGCCACAGCGTGCTTATCGACGCCGCCGCGCTGTCGAAGCACAGCCGCGATATACAGCTGATTTTCGCGGGCGAGGGTCCGTTGAAGCAAAAGCTCAGGGAGCGCGCGAAGAAGCTTTACAACAAGCCGCTGTTCAACTTTTTCCCGCACGACCAAATGCTCAACGTGCTCAACTACGCCGACCTGTATGTGCACCCCGCCGAAATCGAGATAGAGGCGATAGCCTGTATGGAGGCGCTCGCCTGTGGGCAAGTGCCGATCATTGCGGATTCTCCGCGCAGCGCGACCGTTAAATTCGCGCTTGACGAGCGCAATCTCTTTAAAAACCGCGACGCGCAGGACTTAGCCGATAAAATCGACTTTTTCATCGAGCACCCCGATGTGCTTGAGGAGTACCGCGAGCGTTACAAGGGGATAGTAGCGGACTTTTCGCAGGAAGCCTGCATGGATAAAATGGAAAAAATGTTTTACGAGGCTCTGAAATGAAGCGCGTATACTACTACAACGACGAGGTGAACGACGATTTCGCGTCCACCAACGGCAAGATAAACAGCGACACGGTAAACGGCGATTATCGCTACAGTCACCCGTCCGTCGGGTGGAAGATAGCTTCGTTTTTCGCTTACCGCGTTTTCGCCACGCCGCTCGTGTGGCTTTATACCAAGGTGTGGCTGGGCGTGAGGGTCAAGAACCGCAGGGCGCTGCGAAAGGTCAAGGGCTGCTTTGTGTACATGAACCACACGCAGAACATAGCCGACGCGTTCCTTCCCACCATTTCGGCGTTCCCCAAGCGCGCCTATGTAGTCACGGGACCCGAAACGGTGTCTATCAAGGGCATACGCGTGCTGGTTGCGCTGCTGGGCGCTGTTCCGCTGCCCTCGGCGCTGTCGGCTTACCGCAATTTTGAGCATAGGCTTAAAGAGGCTATGCAGGAAAAAGCGGCGGTGTTTATCTACCCGGAGGCGCATATCTGGCCTTACTGCAACTTTGTGCGGAGCTTTCCCGACAAGTCGTTTTCCTACCCCTGCCGCACGGGCTCGCCGGTCGTGGCGGCGGTCACGGTCTATCGTCAGCGCAGGGTGTTCAAAAAGCTTCACCCCAACATAACCGTTTATTTGAGCGAGCCGTTTTATCCCGACCCCTCGCTGCCCGAAAAGCAGGCGCGCAAAAAGCTGCGCGATCAGGCTTATGAGTTTATGTCGCGCACCGCGAAGGAGCATGGCAGCTATGAGTATGTTAAATATATAATGGCTAGCGAGTTATAAGTAATAAGTAATAAGTTATATGCAATAAGTTATAAGTAATAGGTTATAAGTATGTAGGGGTTGGGCTTTGAGCCGGCCCCCTGTTTTTCATTCAGTAAACCCGAGGAGATACACCAACTGCGAGAGGTTTCATAGCCTCTCGTATTTTTTTGCAAAAAACTGGCCCAAAACTCTTTCAAGTTTTGAGCCAGCCCCTAAAACAAACTTCTTTTTCGTAGAGTATTCCACTTGACGAATACTCAAAATCGACAAAATCTATACCTATTATATAAAAGCAGTTGAAAAAAGTCATTATTTCATGCTTATTGTCTTTCGCAAATTGCAATAGCAAGTTGCAACAATTTTTGAGTCTGTAGTAGATCGCCGCGAGTTTTTCGAGGGAGGAGCGTAGCGACGAGCGAGGAAAA
>CACWTQ010000051.1:0-46875 GCA_902763835.1 uncultured Ruminococcus sp.
AACACCGCAGGAATACTGACGTATTTCAAGGTGTTGTAACAACACACAAGGCAAATTAGACAAGTATAAATGTTCAAGTTATTTTCTGACAGTTCCTTAGTGCGTATGGGGCTCTGCCACTGCCGGTGCAAGACCACTAGGAACACCTCCCAATCAGCTTTCTCCTACGGCTCGGATTCTTGGGGTGTTCCGTCGCCCACAAGCTTTGAAAAGCTTGACCAAACTTTAAAATGCTAATCCTTTTAGATTTTGAGTATAATAAACTAACGACTATCACAATTACGAATTAATTTCTCAATATTTCTTCGTCGTCGCTGTCAAGTACGGGAATGCTTATTGTAACAGTCGTTCCGACATCTTCTGTACTTCGGATTTCAAGCCTGCCTTTGTGAAGCGTTATGATCTCATCGGCAACAGCAAGACCTATTCCGCTGCCACGAACCGTTTTATTAGCCTTATAGAATTTATCTTTAATCCTTGGTAAATCCTTTTCCGCAATACCGCAGCCGGTGTCACTGATTACAACATTGATTATATCGTTTTCCTCGGTAACCTGAATTCCGATTACTCCGCCCTCGGGAGTATATTTAAGTGCATTATCTATGATATTTATAAATACTTGTCTTAATCTGTTTTTATCACCCAGAACAGGCGAAATATTTTCGGGTATTTCATAAACAAAATGCTTTTTCTCGCTTGCGGCACGTTCTTTGAGCATATAAACAGCCTCATCAAGCTCGGCAAGCATATCTATTTTATCCATAACCATTATCATTCTGCCGTTCTGTATTCTCGAGAAGTCAAGAAGCTCCTCAACCATTCCGGTAAGACGTTCCGATTCCTTGATAATAACACTCAATCCTTTGTTAATAGTGGCAGGGTCGGGTTCGCCTATCGACATTGTTTCCGCCCAGCCTTTAATCGCTGTGAGCGGAGTTCTCAATTCATGCGAAACGGAAGATATAAAATCATTCTTCATACTGTCGGAAGATTTAAGTTCCTTTGACATATAGTTAATGCTGTCGGCAAGCTCGCCGATTTCGTCGTCATACATCTTGTCAACACGAGTTTCAAAATCTCCCTGAGCAATTCGCCGTGAAGTCGCACTCAGCTCCCTTACGGGTTTAACAATCGTACCTATAAACATTAATCCTGGAATAATAAAAGACGCAAGGATTATCATAACTGCTGCAATAAGAATAAGTATAACAATCAGCATTTTATTGTCGGTATCATTGAGCGATTTCACGAACCTGAACGCCGTGACAAAATTACCGTCAGTGTCACGAATAACAACCGTATGCGACAAAATTTTATCCCCCGAACCGAGGTCGCCTATCCACGTTGCCGTGTTGTCAGACGAATTCAAAGCCTGCTCGAAGTCATCAGTAAGCTGCGTTGAAGACTCCGGTTCAACCTCTCCGTTTTCGGAAACAACCGAAAGAATAATATTTTCCTTTTCGGAAAGATTATCGGCATATGACTTAATAGGTGTTTCGTTGGACTCTTTCAGTTCACCGTCTGAATTATAGAAGTTGTAAACAACATTACTGCCAATCTTTGAAACATCATTTTTTACATTTTCATAGAAGTAACTTCTGACCGCAAAAGCACCTCCGAAAATCACCAAAAGCAAAAAGACAATAGTAACAGACAAGTACTTTAAAAGCCATCTTTGCGTAATACTTTTTGACATATCTCCCCTCCTTTTCCCAAATATCCTCAATTCAAAAAAATCCCTGTCATTTATTCATTATTCTTTAACAAAGTAACTTGAACTGCCCATTGTCTAAATCCAATAGGATTCCTGCTTCATCGTCCTTTTAACCTACTAACTCCACAGGCGTAAAATCGGGCTGAACCGTCCCACTGTATAATGCCCTCATGCTTTTGGCAACCTTGACCTACACAATAATCATAATTATGCACTGCAATATCAGGCATCCCACTTGTAGCCAAGACCCCAAACAGTTACAATATACTTTGGGTTAGACGGCTCGTCTTCAACTTTCATTCTAAGTCTTCTTATATTAACGTCCACTATTTTTTCTTCGCCGACGTAAGCCACACCCCAAACGTGATTCAAAATATTTGTTCTGTCGAGAGCCGTACCGGGATTGGAGAAGAAGTACTCCATAATTTGGAACTCAACCTGAGTAAGCTCAATAACCTTACCGTTTTTGAGCAAAGCACGATTTCTGAGATTAAGCACAAAGTCACCCGACTTGATTTCCTCTTTAAAGTTGCTTTCGATATTAGCCTTTGCAAGAGAAACACGTCTGTAAAGAGCGTCCACTCTAGCCACAAGCTCCGAAGGACTGAACGGCTTTGTAACATAGTCGTCCGCACCGAGCATAAGACCGGTAACCTTGTCCATCTCCTGAGTTCTTGCGGTAAGCATAATAATACCTATTCCGCCGCTTTTTGCACGAAGCTCCTTGCACACGGCGAAACCGTCCTTGCTGCCCGGCATCATAACATCGAGAATGGCAACGTCCAAATCGCCGTTTTGCTCCTCATACTTAGCGAGAGCCTGGTCACCGTTCTCAGCCTCGATAACATCATAGCCTGCTCTTGTGAGGTTGATTACGATAAAGTCACGAATCGTAGCTTCGTCCTCGCAAACCAAAATTTTCTTCATAACAAAATTTCCTCCTGTCAACCGTTCATTTAAAATATAATATTTATCGAATCATCTATATACAGCGATACAATAATTAATTTTAATGCCCTCTTCACTGAACATTATTTCGTGTTCGGTAAAAATATTATCCGTAACATTGCTGTTATGCAAATCGTTAGTTTTATAAACAACATCGTAGCCTGTTTGAGCGAAATACTCAAGCGTATCGTTAAAAAGCGGAAGGTCGTCCGTTTTAAAGCGAATCTCACCGCCTTGCTTAAGAAACTGCTTATACTTTTCCAGTTTAATTGGGTAAGTAAGTCTTCGTTTATTATGTTTTCCTCTTGGCCAAGGGTTGCAGAAATTAATGTAAATTCTATCAACCTTATCTTCCAAAGATAACATATTCTCAATCTGTTCAACATTAAAGGCAGTCAAAACAAGATTATCGACTTCACGGTTATTTTCCTCAAAGAGCTTAACGATATTACGTCTTGCGACACCGAGCATATCGCTTTTTATATCCACAGCGAGAAAATTCACATCAGGATTTTTCAACGCAATCTCGGCAGCGAATCCACCCTTTCCGCAGCCAAGCTCTAAGAACAGCGGCTGTTTCTTTTTGAATACGGAATTCCAATTACCTTTTTGAGCCGCTGCATCGTCTATAAAAAACGGACAAACGGCGAGTTCGGGTCTTGCCCACTTTTTTCGTCTGATACGCACGAACAGTCCTCCTATAGCAAATCAATAACCTTTGTAACTAAAAAGCTACAAATTATATTACACAAATCTTCAAACTAACGTGTTAATCCGAATTCGATTACACTTATATTTAATTATATCAAATTTTGCGAGATTTATATTTCTTTAAAAGAATTAAACTTAATGATTTGTAATATTATTGTATTTTTTCACGTGTTTTTTTTGCACTTGAAGCCGGTTTGTTTTAGCCCTACTTCATCTACCCGACCAAGTTGACAATAACGGCAGAAAATATCAGTCGGATTCATATAGTTAAGATTATAAATAATTTCAAAAAAAAGAAAACCGCAAACTGTACATTAAAATACAATTCACGGTATAATATTTCTTTTAAAATTAAGCCGACTTCTTCAACTCATTCACTTCTTCTATTGTAAGCTGGCAAAACTCTGCTATCTTCTCTTCGGAAAATTCACCCGACAAGAGCATAGTTCTTGCTATTGCCCTTGATTTTTCTGCCTGTCCTTCTTCTCGTCCCTCTGCACGTCCTTCTTCTCTGCCCTCTGCACGTCCTTCTTCAAACCGCTTGTCGCCAAGTGCCTTAAATCTAAGTTCCAACAATTCTGACATATCATCCAACTCCTTTTCTGTAGGGTGTTTTTTCAGTTCTTCAAATCTTGCCCGAAGAACACTGTTACGTATATCATCTACATTTTTACATTTAAAATCGTGTATAATCTCCTCCAACTTTGAATCACACTTGCCTTTATATGCGAGATTTACATATATAATATGTGACCCGTCGTTAAACTGTCTATCCATATCCATAATAGTCCGTTCAATTCGGTAAATCGGCTTGTTACCTTTTAATACATCATGTTCGGTTATGAAAATGACGTATGAATCTGTCATATTCTCAAAATCCTCTTGTCCCTCCAGCGACCGCACATCAAGGAAACTTGAATGAAATCTCGCTCTCTGAGGTTTCGCACCGTCGGAACGACGCTGCATCTCAACGTTATACTTTCTTTTTTTCAAATCCAGTGCATAAATGTTAAATATAACATCACGACCGTACATATTTAAAACCTTGTATTGCGTATTAACGGTTTGTACCGATAAATCAACAGACAACACCGCATTCAATACCTGCTCAACACATTCCGGATTTTCTCTGAAAAAAACCGACATAAAAAAATCTTCCATCAATGTTGCATCGTCCAGAAATTCACTGCTGTCAATAAGTCTTTTTCTGCTCATCGTTATCACTTCCTTTACGTATTCCTTGTTAAAAATATTATATCACATTTCAAATGAAAATACAATATGAAATGCGTAATTGCGATAGCTGAAAGTTTAGCGTTCCACTAAAAAAGTCCGTTCCCACACATAACTGCGTAGGAACGGCAAAAGGAAATGTTTTATCGAAAAAATTAGTTGTTAGCAATTTTAATAAACAGACAGCTGAGTTCGGGCAAGGAAACCTTGTTGTTCTCAAGCTTAATATTCTCGTGAGTCGAAAGCAGAATTTCACCCTCTGCAAACTCATACGGTACAGGTGCTTCAACAACCTCATATCCTGCATTGAAAATACAAAGAACCTTGCACTTTTCATCGTGTCTTATGTAAGACATAATGTTGTTTTTGCAGTAAGTATCCTTAAACTCACCGTCATTAAAACAAGAGTTCTCACGGCGAACCTTTCCGAGCGACTTATGCCATTCAAGCAAGGTTTTATCCTCTTTGCCCCACGGATATGTAGAACGGTTGAATGGGTCTTTGTAACCCTCAACGCCTGCTTCGTCACCGTAGTAAACGCAGGGGAATCCCGGAAGTGTGAACATCAAGCCGGCAGCAAGCCTCATAAGACGAACACCGTAACCTCTCTGCTCTTCTGTCATCTTTGTATTGAACTGGAACTCCCTGTTTCTGCCGTTGAGCGGCTCACCTGCAAGAATTGTTATAGCTCTCTCGGTATCGTGGGTTGTGATGAAATTCATCAAATTTCTGATAACCGGACGTGGATAGTTCTCCAGAATACAAAGGATACCCTCCATAATATGGAATGCATCAATACCTTTCAAATACTCGAGAATAGCACTTCTGAAAGGATAGTTCATAACGGTGTCGAGTTGGTCGCCAAGCAGGAACTTTCTTCTTGAACCGTAGCTCTCCTTGTTTGAAGCGTCTTCCCAAACCTCACCTATAACGATAGCCTGATCGTCCTGAGCCTTAACAGCTTTTCTGAGATTTTCTATAAACACATCGGGCAATTCATCCGCAACGTCAAGCCGCCAGCCGCTGTTGCCTGCTTTTATCCACTTGCGAATAATACCGTTTTCACCATTGATATACTCATTGTATCCGGGGTCATCTTCTCTTGTATTCGGAAGAGTGTCAAACCCCCACCAAGAGTTGTAGCCGTAGGGCCAGTTATTGAAGTCGTACCAGCTGAAATACGGCGACTCTTTGGAATTGAACGCACCTATAGTTTTGTATCTTCCCTGACGGTTAAAGTATTTACTGTCACTTCCCGTATGAGAGAACACACCGTCATTCACAATTCTTATGCCACGCTTTTTAGCTTCTTCGCAAAGAGTTTTGAAGTCCTCTTCATTACCGAGCAACGGGTCGATATCCTCATAACTTGCTGTGTCGTAGCGGTGGTTGGAGTAAGCTTCAAAAATCGGATTGAGATAAATACAAGTAACACCAAGCTCCTGCAAATAATCAAGCTTCTGAGTAATACCTTTCAAGTCACCCTCAAAGAAGTCGGTGTTGGTAATGATACCGTCCTTGTTAGGTCGCCATTCCGGAAGTTCTTCCCAGCTGTTGTGATATTCTCTGTCCTCTCTGCCCTCACGCTTGCTTTCGCCCGAGAAGAAAAATCTGTCGGGGAAAATCTGATACATAACTCCGCCGGGTGTCCAGTCGGGAGTTTTAAAGCCTTTTTTATAGCATGTAAGCTGCCATGAATAAATGATATTATAGTCGATTCTTGAATTACTTCCGAAATCTCTCACAAGATATCTGGTACCCTCAACCGTATCAAGCTGGAAAGTATACCAATAAAGACCCATTTTATTCGGAGCAAAGTCGCATTCCCAAATTTCGGCTTCATCGGCAGTGCCGCCCCATATCATTGTGTAGTTATCTCTTTTTGAGTTTCTGCTTTCATCGATAACAATAAGGTGAGCCTTACTGCACTTAAGATAAAGCGGAACTTTAATTCTGAAATGAATAGATGTACCCTCTTCAACCGCTCCGACAGGATTACGGTAATAGGGAATTCTTGAACAAAATATTTGATCCATAATAATAATTTCCCCTTTTTTTCGCACGTCAAACTGCTTCAATTATAAAATCTTACTTAACGTACCCGACCGAAAGTTCTATTTCAGACGGAAGTTTTATTTTTTATTATACCCTATAAGGAGTGAACTGCCCATTTTCTAAAGCCAATGGGTTTCCTGCTTCATCGTCCTCGTAACCTACTAACTCTACAGGCGTAAAATTGGTCTGAACCGTTCCTACTGTATCATGCCCTCATGCTTTTGGCAACCTTGACACACCGTCTAAATCGGGTGCAATTGCGGTTGCCATTTTTTCAAAATTATAAAGCTGCCGTTATTTCTTATTTTAAATATATAACACTCTACTTGATTTTATACACAGTAAATAATAAAGTATTCAAAAAAATCATAAAAATAAAGCAACGAGGATTTTGTAAAAAATACTCCCTATATAATGATAATAAATTACAACCGCAATGTCAACCCATTTATTTTCACACTGTAAAGCATTAATTTTATGCAGATTGACGAAAAACTTCTAAACCGCCTAAATTATATGTAATGTTTTATCATTAGTTTTTCTAGGTTTGTTATATTTTTATTCATTAAGCTAACACTTTCCACTAAAAGAGAGATTGAATTTTTGTTGAATAATTTTCACATTTTTCGTAAAATCACTTTACGAATCCGATTTTTTTCATTGCCTTATCGAGAGTTCTCTGTGAAAACTTCTGTGCAATCTCGTCAGCCTTACGATAACACTCCTGCATATATGACTTATCGGCAATATACTTATCATAACGCTCTCTTACGGGGCGAAGTTCCTCAACAACCGCCTCACCGACAGCCGTCTTGAAATCTCCGTAACCCTTGCCGTCAAAGTCTTTCTCAATCTGTTCAAAAGTTAGTCCCGTAACTGCCGAGTAAATTGTCATAAGATTATTAATTCCGTCCTTACCCTCCGCATAGCGAACCTTAGCTTCGCTGTCAGTTACGGCACGCTTGAACTTTTTCATAATTGTTTCGGGGGAATCCATAAGAGTAACGCAAGCGTTGACATTCTCGTCCGACTTGCTCATCTTCTTGGTCGGGTCTTGAAGTGACATAACTCTAGCACCGTTCTTAGGAATGTACGGCTCGGGAACTTTGAACACATTTCCGTAAAGACCGTTGAATCTCTCGGCAATATTTCTTGTAAGCTCCAAATGCTGTTTCTGGTCTGCACCGACAGGCACCATATCGGCCTGATAAAGGAGAATATCCGCTGCCATAAGTGCAGGGTATGTAAACAGACCCGCATTAACATTGTCGGCATGTTTAGCGGACTTATCCTTGAACTGTGTCATTCTGGAAAGCTCACCAAATTGAGTGTAGCAGTTCAAAAGCCAAGCAAGCTGTGCGTGAGTTGTAACGTGACTTTGCATAAAGAACAAACTCTTTTCCGCATCAATACCGCAGGCAAGAATAGACGCATACGCATCAATAATATTTTTCCGGAACTGAGCAGGCTCTTGACGAACCGTGATTGTGTGCAAATCGGCGAGAGCATAAATGCAGTTGAACTCGTCCTGCATAGCCACCCAATTTTTAACCGCACCGAGGTAGTTGCCGAGGGTAATCGTACCGGACGGCTGAATTGCACTGAATACTATTTTCTTCTTTTCTGTTTGCTGTTCCATAATTAAATTTTTATTCCTTTCATAATTATAAAGCCTTTGCCAATTCTCCCAAAATCTCAATACCTTTTTGAAGCTGTTCATCTGTGGGAGTCGAGAAGTTAATTCTGAACGAATGTGTAACGTCCGTTTCGTTCGCCATAAACGCAGTACCCGGCACTACACAAACCTTGTTCTTAACTGCATTCATACAGAACTGTGAAACATCAACATTCTCGGGCAAATCGCACCATATGAACAAGCCGCCGTCAATTCTGTTGTAAGTTATCTTCGGAGCAAGGTGCTTGTCCAGCAAATCCATTGCGAAATTTGCTTTCTTTCTGTAAATATTACGAAGTCTTTCAAGGTGCTTATCAAAATCGTACTTTGTAAGAAATTCATAACAAACAAGCTGTGACCATATATTTGTATGAACGTCCTGCCCCTGCTTGCAGACTACCATTTTCTGAATAATCTCTTTCGGAGCAATTGCATAACCCACACGCATACCCGGAGAAATAACCTTTGAAAAGCTTCCCGAATAAATCACAATCCCCTCATTGTCAAAGCTTTTTATGCACGGCAGAAACTCACCGCTGAAACGCAAATCACCGTAAGGATTATCTTCGATAATAAGCACACCGTATTTTTTCGCAAGGGCATACACCGTCTTACGCTTTTCAAGGCTCATCGTAACACCCGAGGGATTCTGGAAATTCGGGATAGTGTAAATGAACTTTGCATTCGGTTCACTCTTCAAAGCCTCTTCAAGATTCTCGATATTTATTCCGTCGGGCTCAATGGGAACACCGACAAGCCTAGCGTTATACGAACGGAACGTATTAAGCGAACCGATAAAGGAAGGATTCTCGCAGATAACAACATCGCCCTCATTTAGGATAGACTTAGAAGCAAGATCCATAATCTGTTGAGCCCCCGAAGTTATCAGGATATCATCTTTATCATTGCCGACATTATGCTTTGACTTCATATATTCTTTAAGAAATTCACGGAGAGGGGTGTAGCCCTCAGTCACGCTGTACTGTAAAGCAGCGATTGGATTCTCAGCAAGAAGCCGCTGTGAAATCTGGGCAATCTCTTCTGTCGGGAAAGCATCGGGCGAGGGGTTTCCTGCCGAAAGCGACACAACGGTCGGGTCGGCTGCATATTTAAAAATTTCTCTGATAGCCGAGGGTTTCAGGCTCTGAACCCTGTCTGAAAATTTATATTCCATAGTTATGACCACCCATATATTTTTTATCAACTTTATAATTATACCACAAAATTACTCTTTAATCAACAACTTTTATTAATACGGAATTATTAAAAGGGGCAGTTCCCCTGCCCCTTTTATATAAACAATTATGAAATTAAGCCACGTCAATAACCCAAGTCGCAGTTGTTTTTGTATTGGGAATACTTCCTATACAAACCAATGTGCATTTTGACGACATCATATATTGGAAAACAGTGCTGTTTTCACTCTTGTAGATATTGTAAAGCCTTTCACCGCTTATTACATCTGTACCCGATTTTTCATACGGAGAACCGTTTACATAACTAAGATTGCACTCGGCGAAAATCGTTGTAAACGACCGACCGTCCAGACGTTCGTTCTTTCCGGTTTCCTTATACTCTTTCGCTCTGATGTTTCCTGCTTCAAGCATTGCATCATTGTAATTAATTTCAGTAAGACCGGCTGCTGCTCGGTCGGCATTGAGCAAATCAAGAAACGCAATACGATTCACTCTGTTGGGTGAATAGGTATCCAAGGTTGTCTTGTCAAGACATACAAACTTCTGAATCAAAAGTGCGTCTGTAAGCTCCACGCTGCCGCTTGAATCGAAGTCGGCGGAATTTTTCTGATTGGTACTGGGACTGAGTGAACCAACGTTAATTTTCTGTGCAAGCGTTGCATCACGAAGAGTAATATTGTTGTCACCGTTGACATCGCCCTTAATTGTTGCCGCATCTGCCGAAATCATTCCGAATGACAGGCTTGCAATGACGGTTGCAGCCGCAAGCAAAATGCTGATAAGCTTTCTCATTATTCTCCCTCATCTCTTACGATAAATAACCTTATTGCCATACATAGAATGCCGTTAATACATATTTATATGATACATCATTTTCTAAAATTTGTCAACAGATTAAATCGAATTTTTTTGACTTCTTCGGGAAATTTGTTTATTTTGCTACCCGCTCTACTTTACGCTCAAACAAAGTATTCCAATAAACGATAAACACAAAAGCAGCACGATACAAAACAATCGTACTGCTTATAAAATCAATATTAAGGAACTGTCAGAAAATAACTTGAACATTTATACTTGTCTAATTTGCCCTGTGTGTCGTTACAACACCTTGAAATACGTCAGTATTCCTGCGAAATTATCCTGCGTCTAAATTGTTCAACTTATTTCCCAACAGTTCCTAATCACCCGGCATTTTTAGCCGCTCTGATTTTAACCTTAATTTCCTTGCCGCATTTTGGGCAGTCAACATAATGCTCGCCCGGCTTGCGTTTCACTCTGAAGTATGCACTGCAATTTTTACACTTGTAATATTTGTGAGTTTTCCTCTCCTTGAACATTCGATATCGAATTTTAAAAAACTCCGTAAGCCTACCTTTGATTTCAAGATACTTTCTGTTCTCGTTGCTTCTCTTGTAAACAGCCGTTGAAAACATTCTCAGCACAGCCACAAGAGGAAACAGCAAACTTACAAGTGACAATATTCGACTTCTGAAAAAGTTATTGAGAAATCCCAGAATAACCCAAATTATAAGCAAATCCCTGTTGAGCTTGTCCATACCGTACTTACCGTCGGTGAGCTTCAAATATTTTGCCCTGAGTTCAGCCAAAAACTGCATTATTACACCTCGTGAAATATAATAAAAATTACGTTATCTCTTAGCCATAGGAACATACTCACGTTCTTTTGCGATGCTCATATATGCAGGACGGATAATCTTTCCCGCATTGATAAGCTCCTCTATTCTGTGGGCACTCCAACCTGAAATTCTAGCAATAGCAAAAAGCGGAGTATAAAGCTCAATCGGAAGTCCGAGCATAGAATAAACGAAACCGCTGTAGAAGTCGATATTCGCACTTACGCCCTTATAAATATTACGTTCTCTGCCGATAACAACAGGTGCAAGCTTTCTTACGTTTTCGTAAAGTGCATACTCGTCCATCATACCCTTTTCCTGTGCCAGCTTCTCAACGAAGCCGCTGAACACTCTCGCTCTCGGGTCGGAAATCGAGTAAACCGCATGACCCATACCATAAATAAGACCCAACTTATCAAATGCTTCTTTATGAAGAATTTTCTCCAGATAAGCAGTAACTTCGTCCTCGTCCTTCCAGTCCTTAATAACAGACTTCATCTCTTCGAACATACCGCAAACCTTAACATTAGCACCGCCGTGTTTCGGACCTTTAAGCGAGCAGAGAGCCGCAGCGATAGCCGAATATGTATCAGTGCCGGAGCTTGTAACAACGTGGGTTGTAAAGGTAGAGTTATTACCACCGCCGTGTTCTGCATGCAGAACAAGAGCAATATCGAGAACCTTGGCTTCAAGCTCGGTATACTTCTTGTCGGGGCGAAGCATCATAAGAATATTTTCGGCAGTAGACTTTGTGGGGTCGGGATTATGTATAAACAAACTTCTGCCGTTGGTGTAATGATACGCATGATAAGCGTAAACGGAAATCATCGGGAACTCTGCAATCAGCTGGAGCGACTGACGGAGAACATTCTCGATAGAAATATCGTTGGCTCTGTTGTCGTATGAATGCAGCGTCAGCACACTTTTTGTAAGAGCATTCATCATATCGGAGTTCGGAGCTTTCATAATAACGTCACGAACAAAAGTATCGGGCAATGCACGGTAAGCCGCAAGAATAGTTTTAAATTCCTCAAGCTGCTCGGCTGTCGGCAGATTACCGAATAAGAGGAGATATGTCACCTCTTCAAAGCCGAAGTTTGAATTCTTTGGAAAGCCTTCGATGATATCCTCAACATTATAACCTCTGTAAAAAAGCTTGCCGTCACATGGCACTGTCTTTCCGTCCACAATTTTATTTTGTCTTATTTCGGAAATCTCTGTAAGTCCGGTAAGAACACCTTTACCGTCTATATCTCTAAGACCTCTTTTAACGTTATACTTGTAGTAAAGCTCGGGGTCAAACTTTGTACTTTCCGTACAAAGCTCTGCATATTTTTTTACATACGGTAAAGCCTCTATACCATTCTTTTCAATAAATCTGATTCCGTCTGCCATGTGAAACACATCCTTTTTTTTTAGATATATATATTATACAACCAAAACGAAAATAATGCAAGTGTTATGTAGATTTAGTCTTTTTCTCTGCTTTTTATTTCTTTTTCGACATTTTCAAGCAGTTCATTTGAAAGTAAAAACAGTTCGTTAAGCTTTTCCTCACCCATTTGATTCACAACATTATTCATAAAACAATATATTTGATTACATTCATTTTCAAAAACAGCCGTTCCGTTTTCGGTGAGCCTTACCAAAGTATTCCTTCTGTTGAGCTTATCCATATTCCGCTCGACATAGCCCTTATTTTCAAGCGTTTTGATAGTTCGTGAAATCGCAGGTGACGAAACGTGCAGGCTGTCGGCAATATTCGAGATTCTATAATTTGAACTGTTGTGAAGTCTTTCAAGCTTATTTATTGCAGACATAACGAGAAACTCCGCCTGTGAAGTCTGCGACAGCACCGCCGAAAAATTCAGCTGTGCGAGAGAGTGAATTGTAGTTAAGAAATCTAACCGTTTATCATATGTTACCATACTCTATACCCCAAAATCTGTTCAATGCTTAACGCTGTTATCAATTAACAATGTTATTATAACTCATTTCCACAGAAAAAGCAATAGGGTATAATGAATTTTTATGCTTTAATTAGTTACGAAAATGTTAATATTTATTATTTCCTTTCCTTATCACAAATATCCTTATGAGTAGAACCCGTACAGTGATTTTCGCTGTCCGAATTGTCTTTATTAATCATAACGCAAGCGATCATAGTTAATGTTACAAATATTACTGATATAATTATAATTGGTATTATCATATAAATGCTCCCTCAAAAATTCATCTTTACTATGCTATTTAACTAAATTATATGCAGATATTTAGTCAGATGTTACAATTTTTTATGTATAAGGAAACCCAATATTTTTATAAAAAAATCCCCGACAATATTTGACTTTTTCCTACTGTAGGTGTAGTATATATTATGGAAAAAGAAAAGGGGTATACTTATATGACAGATTTAACACGTGACAATCCAACGAAAACGCTGATTAAATTTTCCCTTCCTATGGTGTTAAGCGTTGTGTTTCAGCAGTTTTACAATATGGCGGATAAGCTTATAGCCGGACGATATGCAGGAGAGGACGCTCTCGCCGCCGTCAGTGCTTCCTACCCAATAACAATGATTATTATGGCTTTTGCATTGGGCACAAACATAGGCTGTTCGGTAGTAATTTCGGGACTGTACGGCGGTAAAAAGTACGGTGAAGTCAAAACGGCAGTTTCAACCTCAGTATTTCTTGCATTATGTGCCGGAATTGTACTTTCCGCAATAAGCTTTTTCCTGAGTAATCCATTGCTAAGGCTCTTGCAAACTCCCGACAATATTTTCGCCGATTCGGCACTATATCTCAGAATTTACATTTACGGTTTTATTTTCCTTTATTTATACAATATTTGTACAGGTGCATTCAATGCCCTCGGAAACTCCCGAACTCCGCTTTATTTTCTGATTGCGTCATCTGTGGGCAACATTATTCTTGATTATATATTCGTGGCAATTTTCCACTGGGGTGTTGCGGGTGTCGGCTGGGCAACGTTTATTGCTCAGGGCATATCGTCAATGCTTTCGCTTATTGCGTTAATCATCGAAATAAACAAGCTCAAAACAGACAGCAAACCTCCGCTTCTTTCGGCAAGCTCCCTCAAAAAAATACTTGTCCTTGCCGTACCGAGTATTTTGCAGCAAAGCTTTGTATCTGTGGGCGGTCTTATGATTCAGGGTCTTGTAAACGGATTCGGCTCTTCTTCTATTATTGCCGGTTACGGCGTTGCTATTCAGCTTAATACATTCGCAATCACAGTATTCAACACATCGGCGAATGCAGTTTCAAACTACACTGCCCAGAACATCGGAAGCGGAAATCTCGAACGTGTTCGTGAGGGCTTCAGGTCTGCCTTGAAAATTGGATTTGTTATCGCTCTTCCGTTCGTTGTACTGTACGCATTTTTCGGAAACGTTATGGTAAGCCTGTTTATGGATAATCCCACAGCCGCCGCTTTACAGACGGGCAGAGAATTTTTGCTGATAGTTTCACCGTTTTACTTTACTGTTATGATTAAACTTTCTGCTGACGGTATTATGCGAGGTGCAAGTGCGGTAAGGTATTTTGTAATGTCAACATTTTCCGATTTACTGTTGAGAGTTGCACTTGCGTATGTGCTGTCACCGCATTTCGGTACGGTCGGAATATGGCTTTCGTGGCCAATCGGCTGGGTACTTTCGGCTATACTTGTAGTTGTATTTTACATCAAGGGTTACTGGATTCATAAGGATATCCGAGCCGAAGAGCTTAAAAAGTTTAAAGCAAATAAGAAAAAATCCGCCGCAAAGGCTTGATGAATAAAAAAGAACCTCACGAAACGGGGTTCTTTTTTTATTTCAAATTTAAACTATTATGTAATTCACAATACTAAATCCGAAATAGCACAATACAAATTCTTTAATAAAAAAATTGTATCTCTTTATAATAATATTTACAAAGTAATCTATAATAGAACCAGTAATAATTATTACTGCCAGACACCTAAAACAAATTAATTACGCATTAATAGCCACTCCGTAGTTTCCGCTTATCGGGTCTTTAAAAATCTCCAGTCTTGGCGGACTGTATGTAAAAAATGCTATCATCACATAGTACAACGCAAACAAAACAAGCGATAGTTTAAAATACTTCTCAATACACGGTGCATTTACAATCATTCTATACGATAATATAAAAGTCATAACGGTAAATGCAAAACCGCTCAGAATATCCACAAAGGCAATATTTCTTCCGAATATACCCGAATACGTATAGAAAAACGCAGGTATTATTATCAACATAAAGTATAAACTAAGCACCTTTGCCGATACAAATTTCCGAAACGGCACTCTCACACAGCACAGTTCAACGAATGCCCATATTACATACGGCAGAGAAAATATTTTTAAATGTTCCCATACACTTTCGTTCACCGCAGAAAACAGGCTCGCCCACACCTCCTTTCCGCTCCACTCATACAAAAAATGAAGCACAACCGCCGCTATCGACACAAAAACAGCACCCGACACTTCCAGCTTAAAAAGTGTTTTTCGGGTGCTTTCGTTTATCAACGCACAATTTTCCAAAATAATTCCCACCTTTGACAAGTTCTGTATTAGATACTATGCACTTTCAAAGACGGATATTCTTCAAAAGAAAAAATCCCGTTGGCAAGCCAGCGGAATTTTCCCTTAAATTTATTGCAAATGAATATCGCAAAAAGTAAATCAGTATTACGAGGACTCTGCAACAACGCTGTACATACCGAACATCGGCATTACGATTGATACAGCAACTACACCTACGATACCTGCAACGATAATTGTCATAGCAGGGGTCATAGCGTCTGTCAATCTCTTTGTTGATTCATCGGCTTGTTCCTGATAGAGGTCAGCCATTTTGTGCATTGAATCGGAGAACATACCCGATTCCTCACCTACACGTACCATTGATACGAGAATTGAATCAAATACTTCATAATGGCTCATTGAAACGTTAATCGGAGTACCGATTTTAACATCTTCAATAACCTGACTTAAACAGTCTTTCATAAAGATGTTCGAGATAACATCTCTTGAAAGCTCAAGCGATTTAAGAATACTAACGCCGGCATCTGTCAGAGTTGCCATAATGTTACAGAAACGTGCAATGTAGTTATTTCTCATAACGTCACCGACAATCGGAATTTTCAAAAGGAACTCCGCAAGCCACATTGCGAACGACTCATTATATTTAAGAAGTGATCTGAAGCCCACTACTATGCCTACTACTATAATAAGCAGCAGCCACCAGTAATCAAGCATAAAGTCCGAGAAAGCCATTACGGCTTTTGAAATCGCAGGCAAGTCCGAACCGAATGCAAGGAATACGCTTGCGAACGAAGGCAATACGAACATTGACATTACTATAATCATAACAAGAGTCAAACCAACAAGGAATAACGGATACATCATAGCACTCTTGATTTTACTTGACAACGTAAGCTCTCTGTGAAGAATATCGGCTGCATTATCGAAAGCCATATCAAGACGACCGTTCGCCTCACCGGCAGCAACAAGGCTGATTACGATTTCGGGGAATGTTTTGAACGAACCCAAAGACTGTGAAAGCGGAACACCGTTGTAAAGTTCTGTGCTGACAATTGTGAGAATTCTCTTCATTTGCTTGTCAGCTTCCGTATCAAGCAATACTTCCATTGCCATTGAAAGTGAGATACCTGATTTCATCATAATACCCATCTGATGACATGTTGTAAGAACTTTTTTCTTGGGAAGTACAACATCGTGAATATCTTTTGCGGACATATCCCTTTGCCACCAAGGCAGATTTTCCTGACTATCCACACCGTCTTTCATTTCGCCGATTTCGATAGCCGTCATACCTCTTTCCGAGAGAATTCTCTTAACGTCCTCACGACTTTCGGCGGTTACTTCATTTCGGTACTTTTTTCCTTTACCGTCAATAGCAAGATATGAATATTTCAAAGTGTGTCACCTCATCTCCTCATAGCTCCGCCGTAAGGTGGTCTTGCTCCACCCATACCGCCCATACCCGGCATACCCATACCCGGCTGCGGCTGATCGGCATCACTGACTTCAAAGCTGTATTCTCTTGCAGTCTGCTGATTAATATAACCTCTGTCAAGAAGCATCTGAATACTCTTGTTTCTGGTAATCATACCAAGACCCTTGCTTGTTTCAATAACCTGCTCAATCATTGAAATCTTATTTTCACGAATAAGGTTTGAAATAGCACTGTTTACAAACATAATCTCAAATGCACCGATACGTCCGGGAATATCGCTTCTCGGAAGAAGTCTTTGCGACACAACGCACTTGAGCGATGTGGAAATCTGACCGAGAGCCTGACGCTGCTGTGCAGCAGGGAACATATCTACAAGACGGTCGATAGTTTTAGCCGCACCCTCTGTATGAAGTGTGGAGAACACAAGGTGACCTGTTTCGGCGGCGGACAACGCAATAGACACAGACTCAAAGTCACGAATCTCACCGATTTGGATAATATCTGGGTCTTCACGAAGTACGGCACGAAGTGCGGTATGATACGAGCGGCTGTCGGGACCTATCTCTCTCTGGTTGATTACGCAGCCGATTGGGCGGTGAAGATACTCAACCGGATCCTCAATCGTTACGATGTTAAGGTTTCTCTCTCTGTTTATCTGATGAACGATAGCGGCAAGAGTTGTAGATTTACCCGAACCCGTAGGACCCGTAACAAGCACAAGACCCTCCTTAAGCTCGAGAATTTTTGCGATAGATGCCGGAAGATTGAGCTTGTCAAGTTCCGGAGTGTTTTCGTTGATAACACGCATTACGAGAGAGGCACCGTTTCTTGTTCTGAAAGCATTAATTCTGAAACGGCTGCAGCCCTCAATAGTTGCCGCACCATCGACATCGCAGGTTTCCATAAAGGTATCGAATCTCTCTTTATTGAGAACCTGACTAATCATATATGTAACGTCCTCATCTGTAAGCGGATCGCCTTCCCAGTATCTCATCTGACCGTGAAGACGGTATGCCGGACAGTTACCTGCTGACATATGGATATCGGAACAGCCAGCTTCAACGGCTTCCTTTACCATTGCAATAAAATCCATCAGTGTTTTCCCCCATTCAGGTTTTTTATACGCTGTCTGTTATACTCCATTCTCTGTTCGTTTTTCACTCTTCTCTCAGGAAAAACCTCACTTAGGAACTGTCAGAAAATAACTTGAACATTTATACTTGTCTAATTTGCCCTGTGTGTCGTTACAACACCTTGAAATACGTCAGTATTCCTGCGGTGGCGTCTAAATTGTTCAACTTATTTCCCAACAGTTCCTTATTAAGAGAAGAAATGAACACAAAAAGAACAACGAACAACAGACCCATATTTCATCTGCTTATAATTATATCACAATTCAAACAAATTTACAACAATAAATTTAAAGTTTTTAATTTTTTTTCGTATATATTAGAGCATATCCTCACTTGCAGCTTCCATCATTGTTTCAAGTGAAATGATACCGCTGATAACGTTCATTCTGAGATTTTCTCTCATTGAAATCATACCCTCGTTTACAGCGATTTCGTTGATATCCTCTGTTGATTTACCATTCTGAATAGCTCTCTTGATAGCAGGTGATACCATAAGAATTTCATGAACGGCAAGTCGTCCTTTATGACCGCTCTTATTGCATCGTTCGCAACCGCCTTCGGGAGCTCTGTAAAGCTGAAGTTCAAGAGTGGGGTCGTTGTCAATGCCGAGAAGTTCAAGTTCACGAGGACCTGCAATATACGGCTCTTTGCAGTTTACGCAAAGTCTTCTTACAAGTCGCTGTGCGATAACTCCGATAACGGTTGAAGATACCATGAACGGCTCAACGCCCATATCAACAAGACGGATAACAGAAGAAGCAGCGTTGTATGTATGCAGTGTTGAAAGAACCAAGTGACCTGTTACAGCGGCAGATGCGGCGATTTCGGCAGTTTCCTTATCACGAATCTCACCGATCATGATAATATCGGGGTCTTGACGAAGAATTGAACGAAGTGCACTTGCGAATGTAAGACCTGCCTTAGCATTGATATCAACCTGATTAATTCCCGGAATAATCATTTCGACAGGGTTCTCAACTGTAATGATGTTAATATCCTCTCTCATAACACCCTTAAGCCCAGTATAAAGTGTGGTAGATTTACCTGAACCTGTAGCGCCTGTTACAAGGATAATACCTCTGTTCTGTGAAAGGAGCTTATCGAACTTTTCAAGATTTTCGGGGAGGAAGCCGATAGCCGACTTATCCATCTTCAAGCCGATAGCCGTTGTAATACGGGCGCAGACCTTCTCTCCGAATACAACCGGGAGAATGGAAATACGCATATCTACCTCTGTTGTGCCGACACGATAGTTGATACGACCGTCCTGAGGGATACGTTTTTCGGCGATGTTCATACCGCCTATGAATTTAATACGAGATGTAACGGATGGAGCAAGCTGGGCACTTGTTTCCATATATTTCTGGAGCTTACCGTCAATTCTGAAACGGATAAGAAGAACTTCTTCCATCGGCTCGATATGAATATCGGAAGTTTTAAGTCTTACTGCCTCTTCAATCATATTATTTACGAAACGGATAATAGGCTGGTCATCAGCTGCAGCTTTTGCAGCGTCTATCTCTTCTTCCTTAACCTGACCTGCCTGACTTGCGATAAACTCTCTTGCCTCGTCCTGTGCTTTCTTTGAAGCATACAAAGCACGATGTGCCTTTGAAATCTGGGAAGGTGCTGCAATTACAGTCTGGAGCGACATCTTCGTTGTGGTCTGAATTCTGTTGAGGTTTTTGTAGTCAAGCGGATCGGCAACCGCAATTGTGAGAGTTCTTGTCTGTTCGTCAAGCTCAAGCGGAACTACCATTGCCTGCTCGGCGAGGTCTGCCGAAATAGTGTTGACAAGCTCGTCCTTAAGCTCAACTTCATCGAGGTCTACAAACGGAATGGAAAACTGTTTTGATAACGCAAAACAAACCTTTTCCTCTTCACACATTTTTTCCTTAATGATAATTTCACCAAGACGAAGGTTGTTTTGCTTCTGCATACTTAATGCCTGGTCAAGCTGATCGGGTGTGATAGCACTCATATTAATAAGAATCTGACCGATTTTTAAGCTGCTGCCTCTCATAATATAGGACTCCTTTTTAGTTTGATTTTGATGTTAGATATTTGCAATAACCGCCCAAACCCGTGCAAAACACGGGTCTTAAAGCGATTATCATAATTTTTTTACGGCAGTACATTCATTTCCATAACCATTTTGTACATACCGAAAATATCTGCAAGCCAAGGCTGCAAAAGCAGCGTGAACACAACTCCTATACAAATATAGGGACCCATCGGACGATAAATTCCTTTTTTTGCTTTGCCTGCAAATATTAAATACAGAAAATGAAATGCCGCAACAAATGCAGATAAAACCAGCAATACTATAATATATTTTAATCCGAACATAAGCCCCAGGGCTGCCATAAGCTTAACATCTCCAAAGCCGAATCCTGCTTTTTTGAACACAATCGTGCTTAAAAAATCGAGTACCAAAAGCACACCTCCGCCGACTGCCGCACCTATAAGCGGAGCATACCACGAAGTAATAAAATTCTTGTCGGTGAAGAAATCAATCACCGCAAAAATAAGCGATATAACTGCCACAGCAATAGTGAACTGGTCGGGAATTATAGTATACTTTGCATCCGAAGCTGAAATAAGCAGCAGGAATATGTAAAGCAGAACCACACAGGGAAGCGTTATTGTTATGCCTGTTAAAAGAGTTGTTAAAATCATAGCCGCTGCAAGGGCAGCTCCCATAATTATACCTGTAGGCTTCACTTTATAGCGATTTCCGCTTAACAGTTCCTTTGAAGGAGTTTCGTCATAATCGCAAAGCCATTTTGCCGGTATTTTATTTAAAATTTTGCAGCCGAGCGGTCCCAGTATAAAACCGAGAACCGCCAATGCTGACGCTGTTATAATATTTACTACACTAAACATAATTATTCGGATGCTGTATCGGTATCTGTTGTTTCCGGTTCAACCGTAATCTTTGTGTTGTAGTAGTAGAGGTAAATTTCCATATCAAGCTCAAGTTCGCCCTCTTTAGCGGTGTAGTTGCCCAAATCTTTATCTGTATCCACCGTTTTTGCAGTGAGAGATTTAACGTAGTAGCAGCCGACAGACTCTTCCTCAACGAACTTAAGCAGCTCGATAAGAGTATCCTCGTCAGAATAGCCCTTAAGCTTAATGGAAACGTAGTAAAGCGGAGAACCTGTAAAGCTTACCTTGCCGCTGGGGTCTTCCGTTTCCTGGCCTCGGTCGAAAGCTGTGTAATGGAACTCGATTTCGTCCATTTTCTTCTGCAAGTCATCAAGAGAAGAACCGGCATCAACGAACATATTCTTCTGGAATTCTTCCCATTCCTTTTCGAGCTGTTCGATATCTTTCTCTATATTGGCCTGATTTGCAATAGAATCGTCATAATACTTAAGAGTGTCAACAGCCTCCTGATGTTCCGAATCCATGGCAGGCTTCTTATTCTTGTACGGCATATAAACCGTAGGAACAAACACTGCAACAGCAATTATAACGGCAACAATAGCCACCGCTGCTCCGGGTATTTTGTTGTTAGATTTCTCATTCTTAGCCATTTTTTATCACTCCTTTGTGTCTTCAATCATCTGATCGAAGTTTGTTCCTCGACTAATATTCACTCCGTGACCCGAGTTTTCTTCTTCTTCCTCTTCCTCCTGATAGCCTACAACATTAAATGTGTGGGTAATCTCGATAAGGTCTTCTTTCGGAAGTTCTTTTGTGGAAAGCTGAACATCTATATCAAAGAATCCGTCTTCCTTAATATCATTCTGAAGATTTACATAATCCTCAAGAGCTTTAACGTAGAACACTGTTTTAATTGTATTTTCGTCGCTCTTGACCTCATAAGACTTAACGCTTGTAACAACATCTTGATGAGTAAGCTGCTCGAATACTTGTGTGAGGATATTGTCAACATAAGCGTTGGGCTGCGGAAGAGCAGCCTTGTCCTCATCTGCATGATCCATCTTGTCATGCAGATTTATCTGCTCGGCAAGCAATCCTTTAATCTCATCATATTTTGTATCGGTAAGCTTTGCCTGGTCGTTCTGTTTACGAACCTCAAGACCGTAGGACCTCATACCGATAAACGCCATAATACCTACAGCAACAACAACAATACCCATAGCAACCATATTAATAATGCCTGCATTCACCGCACCGAGGTCAACGCTCTTAGAGCCTGTGATAACAGCAAGGTTATACTCATTCTGAGCGCCGCTGTTTACAAGATAAGAGTATGTATAGAAGCAAGCCGTCTTATAGCCTGCCTCATCGGCTTCCTTGGAAATAATAGGAACGTTTGTGAGAGAAGTAAACGCATCGGAAATAAGGTTAATCTCGTCCGCCTGAACGCTTATAGTTCTGAGGTGTTTAAGCACACCGGGGATATACGCAGCGAAATCACTTGCGTAAATTTGGTCAAGCTCGATACGACAGCTCAAAAGAACCATACGGAGATTTCTTACAATCTCGTTTGAGAAGTTCTCAAAGGTCTGACGCATTTCACGACCTGCCTGCGGAGAATTACACTTATCGGAGATACCCACGCCATACTTTCTGATAACCTCGAAAGCCTCTTCAAGAGTACAGTTCTGGTCGTTTGCGAAGATATTTACGATATCGCCCAGAGGAAGCTGGAATGAGTGAGCGTAAATCGGCACACCTTTCTGCATAACTAGCAATCTAGCGGAGCAGAAGTCCAAACTGATAAGAGCAACGGATTTATCGAAGCTGTAGATACCTGTCTGAGCCATCTTTACCATGCTGACTGTCGGAGGGATCAGCTTGTAAAGAGTGAGCGACTGCTCTCTGAATGCATTTTTAAGTTCTTCAACGAAAGACTTCGGCATAACATAAACATTTGCACTGAGCTGAGCGTTGCTGTCTTCTGCTTTCTGATAGCCCGAACCGTACTCACAGTTAATGAGAGTATAGTTGCTGATATCATCGCCTACAAGACCCTTAGCCTCGTTCTCTGCGAAGATTTTAAGGAACTTATCCTTAGCGGGAGTATGCTGATACTCCTGGCTGATAAGCTGGTCGCTTTCAGCACAAAGGATAACGTCCTTAATTTCGATTTTGGCATTTCTCATAGCCATTCTTACAGTTTCGGCAAGCTCTCTCGGGAAATTCCAAGCCTGACCTCTCAGATTATCCGGAAGGAACACTACGAGGGGTTCTTTAAAAGTTACCTCATAATCAGGTCTTTTGGAATTACGCTCATTACCGCTGCTGACAAACTGCTTACCTGTTTCAGCAGGGGTAATACAAACATAAAACTTTGACACCTGTACAATTACATATTTCATCTTGTGACTGCACCACCCTAAATAAATTTTCCGACCAAATTTTATGATGTTGTTCGTGAAATCCACACGTCACATCACACTATGATACGTTATAATTATACAATAAATACGGCAATCTTTTCAATGCAAATATACGTACAAATTATGTATCAATTTCTGTGCAATATTGCTTTGTTGTTTAATCATTGACTAAAAATCGAAATTTATTTTGTTTATTTTATACATTTGTGATAATTCTATGTGTTTTTTGGATAATGATTCATATGTACATCTATTCACAAAAAATCCATATCCATACCAAATATTATTAGTTATTTTTTCGCATATGTACAGTATGAAAAAAATTCGGGTACACAACAGAAAAAAAATTTGGACAGAATTAAATAATAGAGGATAAGAAGAATGAATAAATGCAGCGGCAAGCTACGCTTGCTTTTAGAGCCTGTTTAAAATCTGAGATATGCGGATTTTTGAGCATAATTTTTCTGATAACAAGGAAAAAGGACGCAGGCATACTGTTGTATGTCAAGTTCTTTTGACGCAGTTAGCAGGAAAATTTGCCAAAAAGACGTGTATCGCTAAGATTTTAAAAAATCGGGATTTTTAAAAACCCCCTCCGTCAGTCTTACGGCTGCCACCTCCCCTAAAAGCAGAGGCTTTTTGGGTTCTCGATTTATCAAAGTCGCCCCTCATAAGGGAGATGTCCGCAGGACAGAGGGGTTAGTTAAGGAACTGTTGGGAAATAAGTTGAACAATTTAGACGCAGGATAATTTGTTCTGTGTTAGGCACAACACCGCAGGAATACTGACGTATTTCAAGTATTTCAAGGTGTTGTAACGACACACAGGGCAAATTAGACAAGTATAAATGTTCAAGTTATTTTCTGACAGTTCCTAAATACTCTATATACAATTATTTTACTAACCACTGCCGCCTATTGAAAATCCAATTACGCATTGCAAATAAAAAAATTTACCTCTCCCTATTGACAACAACGGAATAAAGTGTTATATTAAAATTGTACCAATTGAAATAATACAATTAATTTGTGTGTCGCCTCAAAAAATTTTTAAAATTTTTAAAAAACCTATTGACAACAGACTAATAACGTGTTATATTTTAATTGTACTAGTTGTAGTAACACAAATAGTCTTAAAACCAATTTCTTACTATTTGTAATTAACACATATACGATAGATTCAAATTACTAATATCAATAAAATATCAACAAAAACAAGCCATAATCAAAACAGAACGACAGAAAATCTATCAACTACATTACTTATAGATGGTAAAGAAAAGAAGTCAGGTTTACATCACATTATCGCAAACTATTGTTAAAAAAGGAGGTTTGGGAATTGTTCGCTATTAACTATCAAAGCAGAGAACCGATTTACGAACAGCTTTACAATAACGTCGTAAGGCTAATCGGTATGGGCGTGCTTTCTCCTCGCGAGAAACTCCCCACAGTTCGTGCATTGGCTCAGCAGCTCGGCATCAATCCGAATACGGTGTCAAAATCGTATCAGATGCTTGAACAGAACGGCTACATCTACTCAGCCGTCGGCAAAGGCTCTTTCGTCGCTGATAACTCCACTGTCATAAACGTCAAACTGGAGGAAGCAAAAAAAGACCTTATTAAAGCCTTGAAAACAGCTTCCGATGTCGGCATTACAAAAGAAGAGGTAATAGCTGCGGTCAATGATATATATTTTGGGGGTGACGGAAAATAATGCTAGCTATTAAGAACATTACTAAAAAATTCGGCGAAAAGGTCGCACTCAATGACCTTTCGTTCAATATTCCGGCAGGCTCGGTTTTCGGTCTTATCGGCTCGAACGGCTCGGGTAAATCGACCCTGCTAAGAATTATCTCGGGTGTCTATGAAGCAGACGGCGGCTCTGTTGAGATTGACGGCGTAAGCACATTTGAAAATCCCGAATTAAAGGGACAGTGCTTTTTCATCTCGGACTTTCCGTATTTCTACAACAATTCAACAGTTGCAAATCTCGCAACTCTCTACAGGGAGCTTTATCCCAACTGGGACGAGGATAAATTCCAAAAGCTCTGCTGTATTTTCCCGATTAAAATTACCGACAGAATCATCAATATGTCAAAGGGTATGCAAAGACAGGCGGCTTTAATGCTCGCTCTCTCAACCCAACCCAAATATCTTATGCTTGACGAAATCTTTGACGGTCTTGACCCTGTTGTTCGTCAGCTTATTAAAAAACTTCTGGTTGAGCTTGTCACGGAATATAACTCCACTATCATAATAGCGTCCCACAACCTCAGAGAGCTTGAAGACGTATGCGACCATATCGGTTTAATACACAGCGGAGGTATAGTTCTCGAAAAGGAGCTTGACGAAGCAAAGCTCGGCATTCACCGTGTTCAGATAGTATTTGACAGGGAAGTCGGCGAGGGTACGTTCTCCGGTCTGAATGTAATCAAAATTCAGCGTCAAGGCAAGCTTCTCAACATGACAATCAAGGGCGATGCCGACACGGTTGAAAGCACTCTCAGGGCACTTAACCCGATTTATATGGAAATGCTTCCGCTAACGCTTGAGGAAGTATTTATCAGTGAAATGGAGGTGGTTGGTTATGACATCGACAACATTATTAAGTAAGGAATTCAAACCTCTTTTCAAATGGGCATTCAAACGTAACCGAACCATAATGATTATTTTTTCGATACTGCTTGGTCTGGGAATTATTCTCAATGTCTATGAAATGGGAATAAACGAATACTATGATGAAGACGCAGTTCAGATAACACTTGCGTTCTACGAAGCCGGAGCCGCATTCTTCACATTCATTTCGGCACTGAAAACATTCTCGTTCCTGCACAACAAACGGAGCGTTGATATGTTCGGAGCATTGCCCACAAACAGAACTACAATGTTTGTATCACATTTGGCAGCCGGAGTTTCGGCGATAGCTTTACCGTTCTCAATAGGCTCGGTAATAATTATGGGAATAGCCACACGCTCGGGCGAATCGTTCAAGCTGGGTGTGTTTATGATTCTCACATCACTTCTTATGATAGTCGCAGCCTATACATTCACCGCTCTTATAGCTTACTGCTGCGGAACGGTTGTCGATACTGCTATAGTAACGATTGCTTCAAACAGTATATGGTGCGGTATGATTGCACTTTACTTCGGATTCCTTTCCGATATGATTCCCGGCTACGAATTTGAGAGTATGTTATTCTCCCCCATTCTTCCGGCACTTGCTCCCTACGGCTTCAGCGTTGCAGATCTTCTTTACTATTTGGAGAGCGGCACAGCAACTGTTATAACAAGCATTATCTGGCAGCTGCTTTTCACAGTGGGTATTTTCTTAATCACAATATACGTTTCCAAACACAGAAAAGCAGAAAGTTCACAGAACGGTTTCGCATTTAGCTGGCTTCCTATGGTCATAAAGGCAGGTGCTTCAATCGTTGCAGGCGGATTTATCGGATTTATCGCAGCCAAAACAGCAAACAGCGGTTACACAAATATGTACATCTTCGCATTTTGGTATGTTATCATCGGATTTGTCGCATATTTTGTACTTCATCTTATCTTTGCAAGAGGACTTAAAGGAAAATTTATTCCGCAGGCTATAGTTTTCGGCAGTACATCTGTTGCAGTTCTTATCTTAGTATTCTCAATGACATATGGTATGGGAATAGACATATATGTTCCGAGTGCAAATTCTTTAAAGTCGGTATACTTTGACAACGATACCTACACAACACCCGAAAACATTGAGCGTATTACACAGCTTCATCAGCTGGTTGCGGACGGTGTTCGCAGTTCCACACCTTATCCGTATTTTCTGGGAAGTGACTCGTCAGAATACGAAGAAACAACCACTTACGACTACGACTACCGTGATAATAGCACTTACTACAGAAACGGCTTTGATGTAACAAATGAAATAGAGCAAGCTAAAAAGAAATACAGCTATGTAAACTCGGCTGTTTTCGATTTCAGGTATAAAAAGAAACTAGGCTTCTCCGTATACCGTAGCTATTATATATCGGCAACGGGCAATGACGCTTTATATTACGACCTTGACAAGATGAACGAATTAATAAAACAAATTCGTTCAACGGAGGAATACAAAACAGCTCACTTCCCCGAGGTTTTTGACAAGGAAGAAAGAAATAATAATATGAAAATCACAAAAGCAACGCTTAATTATAAGGCTTACATCGATGATGACTATGATTACACAACATTAACCTATGCTTCACTTCCGACAGACGAAGCTTTCCTTGACGGTTTTTTTGAAGCCTACAAAAAAGATTTGCTTAGTGATGACTTTTCGGATACTTCCGAAGCAAAAGTAGGCGATGAATTTATGGAGATTGATATTGAATATCGAGAAACAAAATATGGTATCGCTGATACAAGCTCCTACGTTCCATCAAAAACCTACAGTGTAAAGGACAGCTACAAGAACACAATCAATTATCTCGAAAAAGCGAACTTGACTAAAGTAGACGTACATTCTTCACCGGAAGAATCGGAGCTTTATTATACATCTTATATAGACTTCGGCTACAGCGGAGAGTACTATGATTTGTGGAAATATATTGATGATGCCGCACTTGCTTGGGAATACAGCTCTTGTGAAAAAGCAGGCGTTGAGGATTACTCAAAGTGGCACGAGGAAAACTACACAGCGTATCTTACTAACTTAAAGACGGTTTCAAAGCAGCTTTATGACAGGTATATTAACGAAGACCGGTATTTTATTCCCGACTATACCAACGACTATATAAAAGAAACCGGTGACTACGGAGATTACTTTATGCTGGAAGATACGATAATAGAAGAGCTTAGAAAGTACTCCGACAGATACGTTCAAGGTACTTTGACTAAAGACAGCGAAGATGACAAGGCTTCCGACAGTGACAAGAAAAACTCACAGGAAAATGTCGGCACAGACAGTGATACAGCAAGTGATATTGACATTAACACAAACAGTAAAGCCGACAATGAAACAACGTCGAAAGCCGAATCATCTTCCGCAAATTTCTCAGCGGACAGTGACACGAAACCGGTCTAAAAATACCGACTAAAATCAACTTTTTGTCGGGTACGTGAAGTTATGGATAAAATAAACTATCTTCACGTATTAAAAAAACTTACTACTTTTATTAGCATATATACCCCACGAAAACCCACTCGAGAAATTCGAGTGGGTTTTCTGTTATTCACTATTTAAATAAAATTTGTTGGTATTATTGTCAACGCACTCCACAAAGTTGGTCTAAAACTTCCGCATTAAACCAATCTTTGGTCGGGTACACGAAGTTATGGGTAAAACAAACTATCTTCACGTGTTAAAAACGTGTTAAAAAATTAATTCTCAACCACACGAACACCAATTACAGTAATATCGTCATCTCTGCCAAGCTTGCTTCCGATAGTAGCTTCATCGATAATATCATTCACCAGTGTTTGAATCTCATCACCGTCAAAGTCCCTCATCATAGCTCCAATCCACTTGTCGCTAATCGACACCGCACCGTCCGACAACATTACAATAATATCGCCGTCATTAAGAACAAGATTATCATGAGTAAGCTTTATATCCGAAAGTATACCTGCCGGAAGTGAAGTTGGCTCAATCCTGTTAATCTTTCCGCTCTGACGAACAAACGTAATCGGTGCCCCTGCTTTCATAAATTCCGCATTTCCCGAGAACAGGTCAAGGCTTACAACGTCCACCGTGGCAAGCGATTCGTCCTGCGACTTCACCATTAAAGCGGAGTTTGCCACACTCAACGCACAGTCGTAACCGAACCCGACCTTCAGCAGTTTCGACATAATACTGACCGCCATACTTGCATCTACAGCCGCTCTTCCGCCTGTACCCATACCGTCGCTGATAACAGAAACAAACCTCCCCTGACCGTCATTGAAATAATTAAAGCTGTCGCCGCAAAGACTTCCGTTGCTGCAAACGTGCTGTGCCGAGCCTATCTGTACATCAAATTTGGGCTTCTCCGAAAACACCGCCCTGCTCCTGTTGCTCACTGCGGTTATCTGCGGAGCGTTAAGAGTTCTTCCGCAAAGCTTTGAAATCTCCCTCACCATATTGTTCTTTTTAAGAAGCTTCCTGTCGGTATCGGCAAGCTCCAGTTCGACAGTCATTCTTCCGAGTCTGTCAATTCGGCAGCTGCACTCAATCGGTACAAATCCGTTGGATTTCAGATACGCACACACCCTTTCCGAAGCGGCTATGTCATACGTTTCAAAGCTCTCAAACTCCTCTTTAAAATCGTGGAGAATATCCCCCAGACCGCTGAATTGCCCTGCCACAACTCCACGAATCTGAGAAACCCTCGCTTCTGCGGCTATAAAGCATTTGTAGCTTTCGTAATGACTTTTTATCGACTGAGCCATTTCCTCACTCTTGCAGCACTTTTTATTGAAAAGCTTCTTGATATCCGAGCCGTCCACAGTACCGTAATTTTTCAGTATTGGAGTAATCTGCGAAAATCTTTCGGCTTTCTTCTCCCTCACGTCCTGCCAGCAGAACGCACGCATACCGCAGCGTGTGCAGTTCTCCTCAACACATTTTGTATAAACACTGTCAATGTCGGAGGAGTAGTAATCCTTAAGGCGGACAGCCACGGCATTTACAGCCTGAGAAATGTTTTTCAAAGAATTTGAAGCAAGGTCAAGCCGCATAATCACGGAACGTCTTAAACCCTCACTATGGGAATTGTCGGTGTGAGGAGTTACAAAACTGGAAATCCTGTTGCCGAACTCTTTAGGCACGAAGAGGAAAATCACCGAAGCTATTATAGTTTCGTAAAATGCGGCGGCGGTTTTTGCAGTGAAGCCGTCGCCCAGAGAGATAATACCGCTGCAAACGGTGAAAGTAATCACAGTACCAAGTCTGCCTATATAGGAAAAAAGTCCTGCCATAAGACCGCCAAAGCTGTAGCAGGCGGAAACAAACCCGAAATTCTCCGAGCCTATCCCAAAGATAATTCCCGTAGCGACACCGCCTATACAGCCGCCCGAAACAGAGCCGTAATACGCACAGAACAGCACCGCCGTGACGGCAAGAATACGACCTATCGAAATTCCTCCAATCGTAAGGGAATTAGCCGACAGCAAAAAGATACACCCAGACATAACAATGCAGGCTATTTCCTGCTGATTGTATGTAGAGATACCTCTGCTTCCTGCCGAGAGAAGAATAGTCTGACTGAAAAAGTAAGCACCCACTGCGGAGAGAAGAGCTTCGGTAAGGCACATAATTATGTCGCTTTGACCTTTGTAGTCCACCGCCGCAATCACAACTCCCGTGCATACAAGAGGAATCATAGCCACAAGCGGAGCAAACAGGCGGCTGCGGCTTACAGCCTTGATGTCGTTAAGCAGCCAGCGAAGAGCGAAAATTGTAATGACTGTTGCAACGTAACGGAAACTTCCTTTCGGGTACAGAAGAATATACCCGATGATAGACCCCAATGCAGATGACAAGGAGTTTTGATAAGGCACAGCCGCACAGAAAGCCGCTCCAAACGGAGCGTAGCTTCCGAACACAGCACCGTGAGAAACCACCGCACCGCACAGGAAATAAACAAACTGAATGACGATTGAATTATAAGCACCCTTTTCAAAGATATCGGAAACCAAGCTTTTACCTTTTAGCTGAATTGTCCGCATTTTTCAACATCCTTTCAAATTTGTAATGATTGATGTAACCATTGTAACATATTCAATGTTAGAAAACTGTCTTTTTTTAACACGTGAAGAAATTTTTTAATGCGTAATTATTTTTGTTTTCCATAGGAGGAAGTAAAGAATAGAGAATAGAGAATAAAGAATATTGAATAAAGCTAAGGAACTGTCAGAAAATAACTTGAACATTTATACTTGTCTAATTTGCCCTGTGTGTCGTTACAACACCTTGAAATACGTCAGTATTCCTGCGCGGAGGTTAATCTACAGAAAAAGTTGTAGCTATACGGTTGCGAAGCCTGTTAAAGCTTGACCAAACTTTAAAATGCTAATTCTTTTAGATTTTGAGTATAAATTGTTCAACTTATTTCCCAACAGTTCCTTATTGCCTGCATCAAAATTCCTCTTTAAGGAAAGTTTAACGAACGTTGCCCGACTTTCTTGCTGAAAAAAATGATTAAAAAAAATATTCCGAATTTTTCTATTTTGTGCTAACCTCTGAAATTTTTTCTTCATTTCTTAAAAATTTGACTTTTTGCTTTTAAAGGTATATAATTATATAAGTGAAGTAAATTCTGTTTTTTAAAGAAAAGTTTAAGAAAGAAGGTTTTTATTATGGCAGCAAAGAAGACAACAGCAGCAACAAAGAAGTCTGCAGCAACAACAAAGAAGTCTACAAAGGCAGCCGAGGTTAAGGAAGAAGTTAAGGTTGAAGCTCCCGCAGCCGAGGTTAAGGAAGAAGTTAAGGTTGAAGCTCCCGCAGTTGAGGAGAAGAAGCCGGCTGCAAAGAAGTCAACTAAGACAACAGTTGTTAAGGAAGAAGTTAAGGCTGAGGTTAAGGCTGAAGCTAAGGCAGAGGTTTTCGTTGAGTTCAACAACGCTCAGGAATCTATTGACGAGTTAGTTGAGAATGTTAAGAAGAAGTTCGCTGCCGATGGCAACACAGAGGAGATTAAGTCTGTTAAGATTTACCTCAAGCCTGAGGAGAGAACTGCTTACTACGTTGTAAACGATACAATTCACGGTCAGATGGACGTATACTTCTAATAATTTTCACTGTACGGATTTTATAATTTTAATTAACCGATTTGCCGAGTAATGCTGTTGTGTTACTCGGCGATTTTTTAATTGGGATTATTGATAATCGTAAATTGGTTTACAATAGAAAGTTATTTTAATTTGTAATGTTGTAATTATAAAAGAGTTGAAAGGATTGGATTATATGACAGTAAACGAGTACCAAAAGCTTGTGATGAAAACCTTAAACCCCGACTTAGATAAAAAAGATGTACTTATAAACGGTGTAATGGGTTTATGCGGAGAGTCGGGCGAAGCTATAGACATAGTGAAAAAATGGCTTGCACAGGGTCACGAGCTTGACAAAGAACACCTTGCAAAGGAACTGGGTGACATTGCGTGGTATCTTGCGGAAACGGCAACCGCCCTTGATTTGAGTTTGTCGGATATCTTTGAAGCGAATATCGAAAAGCTTAAAAAACGTTACCCTGAGGGTTTTGACAGTGAGAAATCCGTTAATCGCATTGAAGAGGATTTGTAGTGATATTAAGATTGATAGATTTTGAGCGTGACCATAGGCAAGAAAAATTTGATGATAAAAAGAACATTAGGAACTGTTGGGAAATAAGTTGAACAATTTAGACGCAGGATAATTTGTTCTGTGTTAGGCACAACACCGCAGGAATACTGACGTATTTCAAGGTGTGTATATTTAAATTGTGGACTACAGTGGTTGTTTGTGATATAATATAATTAAGAATTTTAAAAAAAGGACTGATATAAAAATGTCTTTTCCGAAAGAACAAATAAGAAATTTCAGTATAATCGCTCATATAGACCACGGCAAAAGTACGCTTGCCGACAGAATCCTTGAGCAGACAAAATCCGTTGCTCTCCGTGATATGGAAGACCAGCTCCTCGATAATATGGAACTGGAGCGTGAACGTGGCATTACTATCAAAGCCCACGCAGTTACACTTAACTATATGGCAGATGACGGCAAGGAGTATGTATTTAATCTTATCGATACTCCCGGTCACGTTGACTTTAATTATGAGGTGTCACGTTCTCTTGCTGCCTGTGAGGGTGCGGTGCTTGTTGTGGACGCTTCTCAGGGCATTGAGGCTCAGACACTTGCAAATACTTATTTAGCCGTTGACGGAGGTCTTGAAATCGTTCCCGTTATTAATAAAATCGACCTCCCCAGTGCCGACCCTCAGCGTGTCATTAACGAGATTGAAGATGTTATCGGCATTCCTGCTGAGGACGCTCCCCAGATATCTGCCAAGGTCGGTTTGAATATCCACGCTGTTATGGAAAAAATAGTTTCAGATATTCCTGCCCCCGAAGCGGATGAGGATAAACCGCTTAAGGCTTTGATTTTCGATTCCTATTACGACAGCTATAAGGGTGTTATTATTTACGTAAGACTTATTGACGGTCAAGTTCATGTCGGTGACGAAATCGAGCTTATGGCTAACGGCAGTAAGTTCACGGTCGCAGAGTGCGGATATCTCCGTGCAACCTCCCTTGACCCTGTGGGGTCGATATATGCAGGTGAGGTAGGATATATCGCAGCTTCCATAAAACAGGTTCGTGACGCTCAGGTCGGCGACACAGTAACTCTCAGCAAGAACCGCACAGAGGAGGCTCTTCCCGGTTACCGTCCTGCACAGCCGATGGTTTACTGCGGTATCTATCCTGCCGACGGTGCGAGATATTCCGACCTCCGTGACGCTCTCGATAAACTCCGCCTTAATGACGCTTCCCTTTCCTTTGAACCCGAAACATCTATCGCTTTGGGATTCGGCTTCAGATGTGGATTTTTAGGTCTTCTTCATATGGAGATTATTCAGGAACGTCTTGAACGTGAGTATAATCTTGACCTCGTAACGACTGCTCCGTCCGTTATCTACAAAATTACTAAAACCGACGGCTCTGTAGTTATGATTGACAACCCCACAAACTACCCCGACCCTGCCGTTATCGCAGCAGCCGAAGAGCCTATGACAAACGCACACATCTATGCACCAAGCGAGTATGTCGGAAATATTATGGAGCTGTGTCAGGACAGAAGAGGTATCTTTAAAGATATGACTTACATAGATTCCGACAGAGTTGATATCCATTACGAATTACCGCTTGCGGAAATCATTTATGATTTTTTTGATACTCTCAAATCTAAAACAAGAGGTTACGCTTCATTCGACTACGAGCTTAAAGGCTATGCGGAGAGTAAGCTTGTCAAGCTTGATATTATGCTCAACGGTGATGTTGTGGACGCATTGTCGTTTATTATTCACGCTGATAAAGCATACCCGAGAGCAAGGAAAATGGCAGAGAAGCTAAAGGAGAAAATCCCCCGTCAGCTTTTTGAAGTGCCGATTCAAGCTTGTATCGGAGGAAAGATTATCGCAAGAGAAACGGTTAAGGCTCTCCGTAAGGACGTTCTGGCTAAATGCTACGGCGGTGATATTACCAGAAAGAAGAAGCTTCTGGAGAAGCAGAAAGAGGGCAAGAAGAGAATGCGTCAGCTAGGTTCGGTGGAAGTTCCGCAGGATGCGTTTATGGCGGTGCTTAAGCTGGATACGGATTAAGAGCCTGTATGTCGTTACAACACATTGGAAATACGTCAGTATTCCTGCGGTGTTGTGCCTAACACAGAATAAATTATCTTGCGTTTAAATTGTTCAACTTATTTCCAAGCAGTTCCTAATATGCTACAAAAAACTCGATAAATACGCTATATTCATCTAAAATAACACTTCACAGCTATATACAAAAATTAAAGTAAACAAAATTCGGCAGATATATTTGTACAGTTTTTTAATACGGTAAAGTATTGGAATTATAAGCTTATGCTGTTATAATAGTAAGTGGAGGTGGGAAAATGGATTTTACCCCTTTGGAGCTTGAACTCGGTGCAAGCCGCTGGAATTATTATTCTGCGGTGGAGATTGTAAAGAAATGTGAAAAACTTGCACTCGGCAGCGATTTGCTCAATATCCCCAATACTTTCACCAGGGTTATCAGCGAATCGTATTCAAAGGCTATTATAACAACTAAGGAAATTTTAACTCTGCTTTATCACGGATACCCCGAGGGTGCTATGGCGTTAAGCCGTATTCTGTATGAATCTATGGTAATTATGCGTTTCTTGTACGTTCACCGTGATAACGAACAGCTGTTAGAACGTTATATTGACGACTATTATGTGAAGGTTTCACGTGACAGAATTAAATATTGCAACTACCTTATTGACTATTCTCAGAGCGACGAGGAAAGAGAAGAAGCACAGCGGCTGAAAATTGAGGCAAGGAAAGAATATAATAAATTAAAGGATAAATATTCGGATTATCTTTCATATAACAAGCAAGGCAACTATCTTCACGATTATTGGTGGATTGGCGACGTTATGAGAAGCCGCAACTTCGGAGCAATTCAGAATGAAATTACTCTTGAAAATTTGAAAATTCTCTATGTGCTGTCGTGTTATCGGGCTCATTCGGGCATTGTTGGCAACAGCGTCCGCTTCGGCACAATTCTCGATGAAACAAAGCTTTCCACTAAGGGCAGTCTGGACGGCTTTCAGATTCCGCTTTGCTTTTCAATGGTCTGCTTCGGTATTCTTACGGAAACTATGTTTGAATCTGTTTCTATAGACTGCGGAAATATAATTGACCGCATTGAAGAAATAATTGCACCGTACGAGAATTGTTTGTACAGGTAATTTCCGCACATATTTCAAGAGAAGAAATTCATCTAATTTACTGCACAACGTGAGTTTAAAGTGCATTATGTAAAGTAAAAAGAAAAAGATGGAAAATTAATATAAAATATATCAGATATCTCTTGAAATTTTGCAAAAAATTGATATAATATAAGTACAAGGTTTTTTATCTGAGAGGGGCAGTATATATGAACAAGTATATCAGAAAATTGGGTTTCAGAAGTTCTGATGAAATGGAAATGAAGGTTACCATTAAGTCAATCAAGTACTCATGGATTTACACTATGGCATTTCTTGCAGTCTGGGCGGTTCTGTCTGCAATTAATACAAGTGAAATTCCTATGGTACATATTGCACTTATTCTTACAGCTGAACTGTTGTTCCTTGCCTTGCAGTGGTTCTTCACGAAGAAAGAGATTAAAGAGAGCCAAAACAAGCACAGCGGAGTAAAGCACCTCACAGCGAAAGGCAAAGGCAAGCACTCGTATGAGTACATTTACGAGGACGAAGAAGGCAACAAGTATATCTATGAAGAAGTTGACGTTAAAGAGTAATTGCTGCTTAACAACAGAATAGCTCCCCAAGAAAAAGCGGCGATACATTTTTTATGTATCGCCGCTTTTTTATACTAGTTAGCAGTAAGATTTAGCAAATCCCCTTAACCCCTCTGTTCTGCGGACATCTCCCTATAAGAAGCGACTTTGATAAATAGAGAACCAAAAATCCTCCACTTTTAAACAGGCTCTCAAGTATAAGGAACTGTCAGAAAATAACTTGAACATTTATACTTGTCTAATTTGCCCTGCGGTGTTGTGCCTAACACAGAACAAATTATCCTGCGTCTAAATTGTTCAACTTATTTCCCAACAGTTCCTAATTGATTAACAAGGTATAACGGAAACAGAACCGTTGCTGCTTACCGCACGGCAACAGTCAACATATACCTCAACAAATTCATAACCGCCTCTGTACGCAAGCGAACGTGCCTTTTCAAGTCCTCCGGGCATAGCATGACCGCTTTGATAATGCTCGATAATTCTTCCTGTTATGTCAAGCGAATGAACCTCATACGGTCTTCCGAGATAGCATGTTGCTACCACTCCGAGCATTATTCCCGTAATCTCAACCTCGGGGAATTCTTCCCTTATTGCATTTATTATTTTGTCAACCTGTGCCTGATTGTGAACGTGACCACCTGAGTCAAGCTTCGTCATCGCTTCCATATAAGCTTTTGAGCGTGGCTTTCTGAGAAGCCTGTCAACCACCATTTTATTCATTTGAGCGTTTTGCTGCTTGTTCTCCTGCTTATGAGATGCACTCAGCGAGCTTTCCATCTTGGTTTCCGTTTGCGGTCTTCTTAACATCGGCTTTGGCATTGTAAATTACCTCCCTGCTGAAATTTTTAATTATACCAAAACTTTTCTTGTTCTGGGTCCCGTTTTTTCCTGCGAAAGCTTCTCAATACCTATCGGACGACCCGATGCCGGCACAGCCCTCTCTCTGCCCCAGTCACGAATTGCTTCAATCTTTTCGGGACTTGTCTGCGAAAGTGGAACAACATTGTCAAACGCATTTATTATATTCTCCACATTCAGCACAAAGTTCTCATTGGCTATAACTCTGTACGACAAATCCCTGACTGTGGACTCCAAATCTGCACCTGTAAATCCGTCTGTCAATTCAACTATTGTATCGGAGAACAGACCCGCAAATTCAACGTCCAAATATTTTCTCATATAAAGAGAAAGTATATCTCTTCTTTCATCGGCTGTAGGAAGGTCAACAAAGAAAAGTTCGTCGAAACGTCCTCTTCTCAGAAGTTCCGAGGGCAGCATGGAAACATCGTTTGCCGTAGCCACAACAAACACCTGTTTTCTGCACTCCTGAAGCCAAAACAGAAACTGACCGACCATTCTTGTGGAAACACCGCCGTCACCGGAATTGCCTGCACCGGACAAGCCTTTTTCAATTTCGTCAATCCACAGAATACACGGAGAAACATTTTCTGCCGTGGTGAGAGCGTCTTTCAGCTGCTGCTCCGTCTGACCCACATAGCTTCCCTGAACGGTAGCAAAATCAAGCCTGTAAAGAGGAAGCTTCCAGTTCGCTGAAATCGACTTTGCAGAAAGCGATTTTCCGCATCCCGGCACTCCCACTAATAAAATTCCTCTCGGAGGCTGCAAGCCCTTAGATCTAAGCAAATCACGCTTCTCGGGCGTGAGCAGTTCTTTCTTTTCGTCAAGCCATTTTCTAAGACCTGCAAGCCCTCCCACGTCTTTTACATTATCGTTAACCTCAATCTTTTCAAGTCCCGAAATATCGGAGAACATTCTGTCCTTTGCAAATCTAAGCTCGTCCATATCCGATTTGCTTATACGCTTGTTTGCGATAAGAGCGGCCATCACATTTTCAGCTTCAATTCTTGTAACGCCGGTAAGAGTGGAGGCTGCTTCTCTTATGTCGGAATTGTCCCATTCAATCGGAATTTCCGAACGGTATTCGTCTATAAACTCCTTAATAATGGAGTACATTTCAGCTTCATTCGGAAGGTCTACCTTAACACTCATTCCCAAACGCTGGAGGTGATTCCAGATAGGAGTATTTCCGAGAACCACAATTGCTCCGCTTGCTTCGTTTGCAAGCGTTGCAAGTGCAAGAATATGTTGTGCGTCGCCGTTGCCGTCGCTTAAATCGGGCGGGTCTGTCAGAACCAAGGTCAGATGCTGCCTACGCTTCATCTGTTCGCTCATAAAGTCTATTGCACCGTAAACGGACTTATCGTCGTTTACAACCTTTTCGGAAGAAATATCATAAACTCCCTTTGAAAGAGAATGCACATAAAACGACAAATTAAGCTCTTCGGCAACTTCCTTTAAAATTTCCAATGCCCGTGCTTTTTCGATTGTGTCTACGGCAATAAAAGGTATTCTTGCTATAGCATATCTTTTAAGCAGCTCTTTACTTTGAAAATAATCGCTCATTAAATATTTTCCTCCTAGAACTTATTGACCTTGTGATTTCTGACAATACTTGACATTTTACCGCTTCTGTCACTTTTTGCGGAATCTTCAAGGGAACGCTGCACGTTGTTTGCGTGGTCGATAACCATTTGATAAATCTGCTGCCTTTGTTCCTCGGGAACAGCATTAAGATTTGTTATCAAATCTGCAAGAAACTTAAATTCCTTGCGAAGTGCAAGCAAAGCCCTGACCACCGCTCCCTCGTCACGAGCTCTTCCGTTGTCCTTATCAAACTTATCCGATGCCGCATTCAAACGGTAATTAACGGTTTCCATAAGCTTCTGCAAAAACCTTTCCGCAACACCCGACTGCCACGCAAGATTTCCTCTGCTCATCAAGCCGAGAACAGCAGCATCATCTGTTTTATTCCTAAGCATATCCAGAAGAGTTACCCACTCCGAATATGTTTTCGGGGGATTCATATTATACACGTTTTTTCCTCCTTACAACCACCTGCGGCGGCTCTATACTCCATTCCGGAAGACCATCGGCAAACACGCTTGTCGGCTCTTCGTCTTCCTTTAACGTACTTTTAACGGCAGGAGCGAAAGCTGGCGAATCACTTTTTGCTATAGAAACGCTTGAGCTTTTTTTCTTTGCGGAATCGGAAGATACTTTTTGAAATGCTTCTTCCGAAGAATTTTTTCTCACAAGCTTAGTACCGCAAACGCAGCAAAACAACGCTTCGGGTTCGTTCTGCGTATTGCAGTTAAGACAGGGAATCATTTTCCCCGACGCTGCCGAATTGATAAACTCCGCTCTGCTTGCTGCACTCATCATTTAATCCCCCTGTTTACGTTTATTTTTCTGCTTGAATTGGAAAGCTTCGCAACATACTGCTCCGGGGTGATTTGCTCAAGAAAATCAATAACCTTTTGGCTCTCCCTGTCTGCTCTTGCGAACTCCGCACGGTAGTCTACAATCTCCGCCATTATAGCACGAATAATCTGTTCACCGCTTTTACGCTTTTCGCCAAACTGAAACTGAATATTATTTTGACCGTTGGTAACACTTTTCTTCTTGGAAAAATGATTTGAAAGAAAAGCAATACCTCCGACAATAGCTATCAATCCCAAAAAGATATTTCCCGTTAAAACCATAATCAAACCCAGACCGCCTATTACAGCACCGCCCGGCAGACAGAACTTATCAAATCCCGAAAGCTGACACTGAGCCAAAGCGGAATTTTTTTCGCTTTCAACCATTGTGTAAAAGTTTGCGAGAACTTCCTCTTCATTCTGACCGTCCGTTGAAGAACTGTTGAAATTATCAACGTTAATTTCAATTATATGAGGAACTTTCATTCTGTTCTTGGCGGTTACATCGTTGTATGCGTCCATTATCCAATCCTTTGAAAGTGCAATTGCAAACTTCTGCGTTGAAACGCTCGAATGAGCCAGCTCGGGATTCATCGCCGCATCTGTGAGCAGCTGTGTAAAATCCTTATGAGTTTCAAAGGCAGTTTCCTCGATCGCCATATTTTGCTTTGCTCGTCTTTCGTCGCCGTCAAAATCAATTACAAGCTGTTCGTACTTTTCCTTTTTTCTTAAAGGAAGCTCTTCATCATCAAAGTCGGTAACAAGACTGTCGAGAATTTCATCAAGTTGTTCTTTCAAAGTTTTTGTAGTTACCTTTTGTTCAAAGATATCCGTAAAGTACTGCAAAATATCCGCATGAAGCTGTGCGCCCTCCATAACATCTTTAAGTGCCGACCATGTGTGGCTGTACTTGCTAAGATACTGATAGCCGGAACCGTTTAAAGGTTTTCTTTTAGCGGATATGGCTTTTGACCACTGCGTTGTTTGTTTCTCAACAAAGCCGGGTGTTTCGGCAAGCTTATCCATCCATTCATCTATTTGCTTTGATATAAGCCCTTCGGTATCTGCTCCCATAAGACCGCTTGCAAAGGCATCCAAAACAATAATAGCCTTGCGGTCAAGGTTCTCCTCGTCTTGATTTGCAAGGTATCTTTGAGTCCATTTAAGAGAAGCCTGTTTTCTTCCCGCACGTCTGCACACCAAAGCAAAGAACAGAGAAGTTTTCTCATCATTTCTTTTAATAGCTTCCCTCAAAGCCTTATCGGCAAGCTCGGGCTGGTCGTTTATCCAAGCTGCAAGAGCAACAAGGCAAGGTGCAAGCCAATAATTCGGTGTGGAAATCATCAGGTCTTCCGTTGCGTTGCTTATGGTATCCTTTTTGACTATTCCCAAATCGTCTGCCTGAAGAATACCCGTCGTGCTTCTTCTTACGATATCGTAATGACCGTACTTATTATCAAGCTCCTGACGAATTTTCACGACCTTGGTGTGAGCGAGCTGAAGTCTGTCTGCCTTGTCTTTTCTTGCGACATAATCGTGAAACTCTTTGGCTAGGTCGCCAAGCTCTTTGTAAACAGTTGATACTTCTTTACCGACACCGGAAACTTTATTTTCGATACTATCCAGATTATTGTAAATAGTTTTCAGGTTATTTTCAATACCTTTCAGATCGGCATACGGTATTGCATAATCCGACACATTTATCCCCCCATATAAAGAATATTTTTGATATATTGATTTTAGAAAATTATGGAAAATTCACAAAAAACTATAATATAATTTAGTTGATAATACAATACCATAATTATCTATATTTATATTATAGTAAATTTGTTATAATTTGTAAAGAGTTATTTCTACATTTTTTGAACTTTTTCTTAAATAATATGGTTATAATAAGTTAAAGTTTGGGGCAGAGCCTCTGCCGGCTGACGGAAACAACTTGCAAAAAAAAAAAGAAAAAAACGAACACCGCCGCTTTAAAGCTTGACCAAACTTTAAAATAATAATTAAGGAACTGTTGGGAAATAAGTTGAACAAATTAGACAAGTATAAATGTTCAAGTTATTTTCTGACAGTTCCTAAGCATTATGAATAAAAAAAAGCTATTGATTAATCCAAACTTTTTTGATATAATGTATAATATAATTTGTATATTTTTACACAAAAAAAGGACGGTGAATATTATGCGTTACTGCTGCCATTGCTTTGCGGAAGTAAACGATGAAGAGGGTGCATTCTGCCCCGAATGCGGTAAGGAACACAGCGAGCATTACGGTCAGAGCTACGAGCTTCCTGCCGGAACATATCTCAACCACGGAAGATACTTTGTAGGTGAAAGTCTTGGTTCAGGCGGATTCGGCATAACCTATCTCGGCTATGATACTAATTTGAAGAAAAAGATTGTTATCAAGGAAACTTTCTACATCGGCTATTTTAAAAGAAATGTTTATAACAAAAAAGCCGCAAATCCCCTTGAAGTCGAGTACGACAACACAATCTCACTCGAGTATATTATGAATAAGACCCGAAAGGAATGTGAAAGCCTTTCCGAGGGCGAAAGTCTTAATAACATTATGAGAGTGTACGATTTTTTTTCCGAGAATAATACGGCTTACATTATAACGGAGTACATAGAGGGCGAAACTCTCTTTGACAGAATAAACCGCACAGGCAAAATCGAATGGAATACTCTCTATTCCAAAATGAAACCCCTTATGCAAAGTCTTTCGGTGCTGCACAAGAAAGGTATTCTTCACAGGGATATCAAACCCCACAACATTATGATTAAGCATACCTACAACTTTGAAGAAAATTATATTCTAATCGATTTCGGACTTGCACGCTCCGCCGAAGTGAAAACACTTTCATCAGCGGGAATTGCTTTCAGTCCGGGATATTCTCCGTTTGAGCAGCGAACATTTACCCAGCCTGACGGTACATACACAGACGTTTACGCACTTGCGGCAACTATGTATCATGCACTTTGCGGAGATATTCCGAACAATCTGGCTTCGGGTACGGTTGACGAGAACTTCCCGAAATTGTCGGAACTTAAATTAGGTAATTCCGTTCCAAGTTATGTTGCAGATACATTAAGATATGCCTTGAATCCAAACTTTAAAGCACGCTGTCAGACAGTGGACGAATTTATCGAGCTGCTCGAAAACAAACGAACCGTACCTCAATACGACAGTGAACTTCCTCAGCCCGACGGCGGAAATGCGTATTCTCCTCTTTCGTCAAAAACAGTTTATGCACAGCCTAATACAGGAAACTTAGACTCAACCAAAACACAAATTGCTGCAAATAATCCGTTTGCAAGCACCGAACCAAACGTAAATATACCGCAGCATAGTCCCGATTTTCAGCCGCCTGCGACTACAACCACGCAACAGACTATACAGAAACCTATCACATATCAGGATATCGTTCCGGCAGCTCCGAAAAAGCGTACAAGCTTGTATGCGGTAATCGGCGGATTATGTGCCGTTTTCATCGGAGTGGCTGCATTTGCAATATTCAAAAGCGTTGGCTCGGACACTCCCGGAGAACGTGATTATACAACCACCAGCTCGCAAGAATCGTATTCAACACGAAGCAGAGTTACTTCTTCCGCAGACGAAGAAAATTCAATTTACGATACAGTAAGTGAAACTGTTTCAATTGCAGAAGAAGAGGACGTGTTCGATCCACTTTACGGCGAAGGTGCAAACGGCACAATCAAACTTAAGGTTTGGGGTTCTGATGCAGCTCAGGAAATTCTCAATGAGCAGTGTAAAACTTTCTCCGAGAATATGAAGGATTATGGCGACATTCAGATTGAGGTTGTTCCTCAGGGTGAAGCCGACTCAGCCACTCAGGTTCTCACAGATGCCGAAAGTGCCGCCGACGTGTTTGGATTTGCCTGTGACAATATCAACAAGCTCGTAAAAGCAGGTACTCTTCTTGAGGTTACAGGTGCAGAGAAAGATCTCGTAGAGTCTTCAAACAGTGCAGAGTCCGTTGCAGCTGCTACTGTTGACGACAAGATTTACGCTTATCCCGAAACAGGCGACAACAGCTATGTTCTCGTATACGATAAGTCTGTTGTAAGCGATGAGCAGGCTAAGGAACTGTTGGGAAATAAGTTGAACAATTTAGACGCAGGATAATTTGTTCTGTGTTAGGCACAACACCGCAGGAATACTGACGTATTTCAAGGTAACGACACACAGGGCAAATTAGACAAGTATAAATGTTCAAGTTATTTTCTGACAGTTCCTAAGGGTTGCTTTGGTCTATTTTTTTTTACAGAAAGTTTACCTAGTTTCGCTGAGGGTAATTCATTTTTCTACGATAATTTGCTCCGTCAGCGAGCAAGGGCTCTGCCCCTGCCGGTGCAAGACCACTAGGAACACCTGCCAATCAGCTTTCGCCTGCGGCTCGGCTTCTTGGGGCGTTCCGTCGCCAGCAAGCTTTGAAAAGCTTGACCAAACTTTAAAATGATAAATCTTTTAGATTGTGAGTATAATACGCATTACATACAGGTATAGCCACCGTCAACCGGAAGATTAACACCGGTAACGTAAGACGAAGCAGGAGAAGCAAGGAAAATAGCAGCTGTATCAAGCTCGCCTGTATTTCCGTAACGCTCCTCGGGAATCATAGTCTTTGCATTCTGCTGGAAGAAATCACTGTCGAGAGTAGCACGAGTGAGGTCGGTGTAAAAATAACCCGGGCAGATAGCATTCACTGTGATGTTATATTTGCCCCACTCGGCAGCAAGAGCACGAGTAAGATTAACTACGCCGCCCTTAGCAGCATGGTACGGTGAAGAGCCTGCAATCTTGTTGCCTACAAGACCGTACATTGAAGCGATATTAATAATTCTGCCGTACTTGGCATCAATCATTGCTTTTTTAGCAACAGCACGAGCAACCTTAAACGAACCGAAAAGGTCAATATTCATTTCGTTTTCAAACTGTTCGTCTGTAATATCCTCAGCCGGAGCAACAGCACCTGTACCTGCATTGTTGATAAGAATATCAACTTTGCCGAACTTTTCGAGAACTGTGTCAACCATAGCTTCAACTTGCTCAGTGCTTGTGATGTCGCAGCGAACAGGAAGAGTTTCCACACCGAATTCCTTGGAAATATTATTGGCAACCTCTTCGATAAGGTTTTGACGGCGAGCAACAACAACGATATTTGCCCCCTGATTTGCAAGAGCCTTTGCCATCTGCACACCAAGACCGCCGGAGCAGCCTGTAACAATAGCGACCTGTCCTTTTAAGTCAAAATAATTTTTCATAACTTCTTTCCTTTCTGTTTTCAAAATCGGTTTGCTATTACTCACTATACCATATTTTAACATATTTGTCAAATCATATTTTAAAAATATATGAAATTTTATCACTTTGTTTGAAGTGATTTATATCTGTTAAATACTTAGTATATATTATACTGTGAAATCCAGCAAAATTATTCGTATAATTTGCAGCAATCCAATAAAATCAAACCGACTCTGCCAAAACTAATTTATTTATCATTCAATTGTTTATCTATGTAGAATTTAACGGAATTCAAAAATATCTCTGCATTTTGAACTTGTGCTTCAACTTCCGACGGAATAATATCATAAGAATCATCATAATCGCAAAAATGCCTCATATCAAAAGCGGTAGTTATAAAATTAGATAACTCAACATCAAATATATGTGTTTTTATATATGTTTTTTCTAAAGTGAGATATTATGCCCGAATGATGTTTAAAATCCACATTTTCAAGAGCGTTTAATGCTCTCATTGCATAAAAAATTGCATAGTATGACCTATTGGCTGCAATATCATAATCTTCAATAGCAAGATTTTTCTGAGCTTTTTTAAACAGTCTTCCGCTTTAGCTAATCTCATTCTGCATATATCTATAATATCTTGATTATACAACTTTTATTCCCTCCCTGATTACATTTTGAAAATACGGTAATGCCTTTTCGTATTTGCTAAATGTTTCAATATCCTGAACTTTCAAGGAAACAAACACATCATAATCCAATGCAATATTATCCACAGTAATTATAGCCGTAGTTCTGTACTTAAATAAATCTTCTTTCGGAATATCAACTAATGCCATAACGTCAATATCGGATTCCTCGTCTTGGTCGCCCCGTGCATACGAACCGTACAATATCACCGCTTTCAGCTTTTCACCAAAAACCTCTTCAAGTGCAAGTTTGGTTTTCTTTAAAACCTTTTGTAAATTTTCCTGTGTGCATACTTGAAGTTCACTCATATTGTTACCCCCTTTTCTTAATTATAACTCATTCACCAAAATATTTCAATCACCCGTAATATATATTATACTGTGAAAATGAACAAAATTATCCCAAAAAATCACATTGATTCAACAAACACGAAAAATATATATTTCGCAATGCAATGTATACTTGACATTTTGAAATTTATGTTGTACAATAGTCTTGTAAGAAAACTTACAGCACTTTAGTGTAAAGAGGACTCAATACATATGAAGAACAAAAGAATGAAAATTGCAAGAATGGAAAAGGATATGAATCAGGAACAGCTTGGAAAAGCTGTCGGAGTTACAAGGCAAACCATAGGTATGATAGAATCGGGGAACTACAACCCCACGCTAAAACTGTGTATTGCAATATGCAACGCACTTGACAAAACTCTTGACGAGCTTTTCTGGCCGGAGAAAGGGGAATAATTTATGAACGGAAATCAGATTGAAACAAACATTACAAAAAGTATCAAAAAACAGAACGGCGAAGTTATTCAAGATGAACGTCAAAGGCTTTACAATATGTCTGCTTTGACGTGCGGTTTGGTCGCAGGGTTAATTTTGGATATTGTAATGATATTTTATCATTTTTTTACAAGAAACATTAAGGAACTGTTGGGAAATAAATTGAACAATTTAGACGCAGGATAATTTGTTCTGTGTTAGGCACAACACCGCAGGAATACTGACGTATTTCAAGGTG
>CACWTQ010000051.1:46883-76903 GCA_902763835.1 uncultured Ruminococcus sp.
ACCGCAGGAATACTGACGTATTTCAAGGTGTTGTAACGACACACAGGGCAAATTAGACAAGTATAAATGTTCAAGTTATTTTCTGACAGTTCCTAACGGTACATATCCCTATATCGCTCAAATGCTTGTGATATCAATAGTCTTTTGCATTGCGGCACGCAGGAATGCGGAGGTTACTCCGCCGAAAACTCTATTCGGAAAAAGTCTTAATACCGATAAAACCGCCTCGGGATTTTTCAAACGCTTGTTATGGTATGCTGCCGACGACTTATCGTTTACGGTTGTTCTGATTGCTTTTTCCGCTTATACCGAAAGAAAATTTTCAAGTTCGTTTATATTTGACAGTATCATTTATTTCATTTTATTTATACTTTTTTGATATTCTGTTTGGTGAGTTTCGTGTGTATCGTTACCGCAAATACACCGCAAAACTTGACGAGGAAGAAAACAACCTAAACGACTGATTAATGCGTAATTATTTTTTGTAGTTGAACGTTCATTTTTCTAACGAGAGGATTATTGAAAAGTTAAAAATATATGGTCAGCCGTACATTTAGAATAATTTTAAAAAAATCTATTGACATTTAAAATTCAAAGTGTTAAAATAGGATTTGTAAACAAATTATATAAATAAACCGTTGAAGCGAAGATAAAAATAGGAAAAGAACGCACAGAGAGTTCGGGTGGCTGAGAGCCGAATCGTTACTGCTTATTAAATGGGTCGCTGAGGGCACAGTCAAAGGCTGTTATAAATTTTAACTGCCGAGTATTCTGTGACGTGTTGGCTTACGTCAGTAGCCGGAAATATGTTAGTATTTCGCAGAGTGTGCGGCTTTTGCCGTGAATCAAGGTGGCACCACGGATTTTTTGAAATTTATCCGTCCTTGACAGAGTTTTTATAATTCTGTCAAGGGCGGTTTTGTTTTCACCCCAAAGGAGGTTTTATAAATATGAGTTTTTATCCGTCAAAGGAGCAGGCTTTTGAGCTTGCCGCAAGCGGTGAGTTTAAATCAATTCCGCTTGCCCTTACAGAAAAATGTAATATTTCCGAAACGGAAATTTACAGAATACTGAAAAATATCAGTCACAATGTTTTCATTCTCGATTCAGCCGAGAAAAATACTTCAAACGGTCGCTACACATTCTTAGGATACGACCCGAGTCTGGAGCTTACCTGCCGCAACGGCAGCGTTCGACTTCGTTCAGGTACGGATCTCACCTTTGAGAATGCCGACCCTAAATATTATATCCGCAAAATACTGGAAGAAAACAAATCCCCCAAACTTAAAAATCTTCCCCCGTTCACGGGCGGTCTTGTAGGCTACTTCGCTTTTGATTTCATCAAGTACAGCGAACCTCAGCTTAACTTTGACATTCTCGATGAAGAGGATTTCCGTGATGTTGACCTTATGCTTTTTGACAAAGTTATCGCAATTGACAACGAAAATAACGAAATCATCTACATCACAAACATAAAAACGGAAGATTTTGAAACAGGCTACAACAAAGCCGTTCTTGACCTCAAAGCTATGGCGAGAACTCTCGTTGACGGCGAGCCTAAATTTGAAGAAAAGGGCAGACTTCTCGAACCGCTCTCCCCTCTCTTCGATAAAGACGCTTACTGTAAAATGGTCGAGAATGCAAAGCACCGAATTTTTGAGGGAGATATTTTCCAAGTGGTATTATCTAACAGACTTGCGGCTAAATACGAGGGCAGTCTTTTCTACACCTACTGCAAACTCAGAGAAACAAATCCGTCACCGTATATGTTCTATTTTTCGAGTGACGATGTAGAGATTGCAGGTGCGTCCCCCGAAACTCTTGTAAAGCTTGAAAACAATATAGTTACAACTTATCCTCTTGCAGGCACACGTCCGAGAGGTAAGACACCCGAAGAAGATATCGCTCTTGAAAAAGAACTCCTTTCAGACGAAAAGGAACTTGCCGAGCATAATATGCTTGTTGATTTGGGCAGAAACGATTTGGGCAAAATATCAAAATTCGGCACGGTCAAGGTTGACAAGTATATGAACATTGAACGCTATTCACACGTTATGCACATCGGTTCTGCCGTAAGCGGCGAACTCCGTGAGGACTGCGACGGTCTGGAAGCTATCAGTGCGGTTCTCCCTGCCGGTACTCTTTCGGGTGCACCGAAGCTTAAAGCCTGCGAAATCATCAGCGAAAGCGAAAACAACAAACGCAGTATTTATGGTGGTGCTATCGGTTATCTTGCCTTCAACGGCGATATGGACACCTGTATTGCAATACGTCTTGCATTCAAGAAAAACGACAGAGTTTTCGTCCGTTCGGGTGCGGGCATAGTTGCGGATTCCGTTCCCGAAAAGGAGTATCAGGAGTGCATAAACAAGGCTAAGGCAGTAGTTACGGCATTGGAGGAGGCAGCGAAATGATTTTACTGATTGACAATTACGACAGCTTTTCATATAATTTGTATCAGGCAATCGGTGCTATTAATCCCGATATAAAGGTTATCAGAAACGATGCCATGACAGTGGAGAAAATCGAAGCACTCAACCCCTCCCACATCATTCTTTCTCCGGGACCCGGAAAGCCCTGTGATGCAGGAGTTTGTATCGAGGCTGCACAAAAGCTTTACAGCAAGTTTCCGATTCTGGGAGTATGTTTGGGACATCAATCTATTTGTGAAGCATTCGGAGCAACTGTTTCATATGCGAAAAAGCTTTTTCACGGAAAGTCTTCAATTGTGAAAATTGAGAAAGACCCGATTTTCGATACACTTCCCGAGCATGTGCAGGTTGCGAGATATCATTCATTATCGGCGAGAGAAGAAAATTTCCCCGAGGACTTGAAGATTATAGCCGTTGCCGATGACGGCGAGATTATGGCGGTACGTCACAAAGACTATCCCGTTTACGGATTGCAGTTTCACCCCGAGTCGATTCTCACACCCGACGGTGACACAATAATTAGAAACTTTTTGGAGGTAACATCAAAATGATTAAAGAAGCTATTATCGACCTTTCAAACAAAAAAGACCTCTCCCCCGAGGTTGTTGAACAGGTTATGGACGAAATTATGAGCGGTCAGACATCACAGGTTCAGACAGCGGCATATCTGGTTGCACTTTCAATGAAAGGCGAAACTATAGATGAGATTGTGGCATCTGCAAAGGGTATGAGAAAACACGCAGCTCAGCTTAACAGCAATAAGGAACTTCTGGAGATTGTCGGCACAGGAGGCGACCGTTCCAATTCTTTCAACATCTCCACCACATCTTCGATTATCCTTGCCGCTGCCGGTGTGAATGTTGCAAAACACGGCAACCGTGCAGCATCAAGCAAGAGCGGTGCGGCAGATGTTCTTGAAGCACTGGGCGTTAATATTAGAATTGACCCCGAAAAGAACGAGAAAGTTCTTGATGAAGTGGGCATTTGTTTCCTGTTTGCACAGACATACCATTCGGCTATGAAGTATGTAGGTCCTGTAAGAAAGGAGCTTGCTATCCGCACGGTATTCAATATTTTAGGACCTCTTACAAATCCGGCTAATGCGACTATGCAGGTTATGGGTGTTTACAGTGCGGATTTGGTTGAGCCTATGGCAAAAGTACTTTACAAGCTGGGTGTCACAAAAGGTATGGTTGTATTCGGCACGGACGGACTTGATGAGATTTCCGCAAGTGCAAAGACGCTTGTCTGCGAGATTAACAACGGCGATTTCAAGACATACGAACTTGACCCGAGAGATTACGGATTTGAGCTTTGCGACAAGTCTGAGCTTGTGGGCAGTACTCCCGAGGAAAACGCACAGATTACAAAGGATATTCTCAGCGGAGTTAAGGGTGCAAAGAGAAATGCAGTAGTGCTTAACGTTGCGGCAGGCTTGCACATTGCAAAGGGAATTGATTTTGCGGCGGCTGTTAAGGAAGCCGAGGAAACTATCGACAGCGGAAAAGCACTTGAAAAGCTTAATGAGTTTATCAAGGCAACCAATAAGTAATTTTTAAAAACACTATGTTTGCAGGGTATATAATTAATTATACCTTGCAATTGGCACATAGATAATTTTAACGAACTTAATACCTCCCCCGATTGTGACGAATTAATTATAATGAGGAAGTAATATCCTATGATTAAATGCTTATTTTACGATTGAGGCAATTATGATTTAGACCCCGATTACGAATTGCAAGTTGACGATATTGTTGATTATCTGATTAAAAACATTCCCGATTTGGAACTTGAATCAACAGACTGCGAATGTCAATTAAGCGATAACATTATATTTTGGTTCAGCAGCAGTGATTCAAAAGCCTGTGAAAAAATCATTAAAGCTGTTGAAATGAAAATAAGACCAAACAGTAAAATGAAATATCATATAACTATTGAGGATATTTAAAAGGTGGATTATATGACTAAAATATTTCATAAAAACAACAGCGAAATATCATTCCCCGAAAAGGCAAAGGAACTGATAAAGCTTGCAAAAGAAGCCGACCCAAAGTGCAGAGCTTTCGGGGCAAATTATCACAAGTACGAGCTTAACCCAACTGCAACTATTAAAGAGGTCAGGCAGTTTGAAAAGGAATACAACATCAAACTCCCCGAGGGTTTCGTTAAGTATCTAACGGAAGTAGGCAACGGCGGTGCGGGTCCCGCCTACGGCATTTACTCGCTTGAAATGCTGAGAAAGCGTAATCCGTCCCTTAAACAATTCGGCTGCAAAAAAGCCTTTATCGACCAACGTTTCAACAGTGACAATCCCGATTACGACCCATATTCGATAAGAGAAGAATGGGAGAAAATCTGCGAAGAATACGAAAATGCTTCAGAACGCCTGTTAGATGATGAATGTCTTAATATCATGCTTAATGTTTTCGGCGGTACACTTAATATCGGCACACCGGGCTGTACTATGTCATATGAATTGATTATCGACGGCAGTGAAAATAACGGTAAAATCGCTGTAATTGACCATGATATGGACGAAAATGCTCCGCCTAATCTAACCGATATGGATTTTGAAGAATGGTTTTGTGATTACTTTGAAAGAATAATAAACGGTCAAAGTATTATTGAAGACAACATAAACGCACGAAACAACAGCTTTATGTATTATCTTCACGAGAGAGCTACCTTTAAAGAGAAAAGCGTTGATGAATTTCTTGATCAGTTAAGGCACGTCACACATTATGATGTTGAAACTTATATGGGGCTTGAATATGTTATCCGTCAGGTATGGCGACACCTCAGTTCTCATTTTGACCCGAATGATTTATTTGAAATCACAAACTTACCCGAAGACTATATCAGATATGTTAAACAATTGGAACTTGAAGTTAATGTATACAAAAACTATATCAAGAATTATTTAGGGAATATTTTAAATGAAAAATATTGAGCAGTATTGTTCCAACATCAACAGTACCCTCAAAACTCCCCATCATAACATTAAATTTTGGTCGGGTTCGCAAAGGTAACGCATAAAATAACTAGCTTCACGTGTTAAAAAAAAAGGATATAATATTATGAACGAAGAAATCAGAAATTTAATCAATCAAGCCGACAAGGCTATCAAGGAAGAACGCTTTGACGATTTAATGAATTTTTACACGGACGATGCGGTTCTTGTTGTAAAACCCGGTATGGAGGTTCAGGGCAAGGAGAACATCAAAAGGGCATTCATTAAAATTGCGGAGTATTTCAAAAACAGCATTGAGCCTACACAAGGCAAAATGCTTATGATTGAAGCGGGCGACACCGTTCTTGTACTGTCGCAGACTTTGCTTGACGCAGACAACAAGGACACCTCCGAATACAGTATGGAACGCCGTGCGACTTATGTTTACAGAAAAATTGACGGCAAGTGGCTTTGTGCGATTGACAATTCTTATGGCACAACCCTGCTTGATTAATATAATACCGCAAAAATGAATTACATTATACGAGAAATGCGAAAAGATGAAATTCCGCTTTTGGAAGATTTTTTGTACGAAGCGATTTTCATTCCCGATTGGTACACCGAAGAAGTTCCTAGAAGTATTATATATGACGACCCTATGCTTTACGGAGCAATAAAGGATTTCGGCACTAGACCCGATGATTATTGTTTTGTTGCCGAGGTTGACAGAAAAGTAATAGGTGCTGTCTGGTCGGCGATTGCCGACGAATACGGTCACATTGACAATAAAACACCGTCCTTTTCCATTTCACTTTACAAGGAGTACAGAAGTCACGGAATAGGCACGGCACTGATGATAAAAATGCTGGAGCTTTTAAAAAGCAAGGGGTACAAAAAAGTATCTTTGGGAGTAAACAAGGAAAACTATGCTGTAAAGATGTATGAAAAAGTTGGATTTGAAATTGCAGGAAACGGAGCGAATGAAACGGAATGGCTGATGATACATTATTTTTAAACACGCACAATCCCGAATTTTGGGAACTTTTGGACAAGCTTGTTGAAAACTCCGAAATTGTGATTGACCGCCCGAAAGGCACTGCACACCCGAGGTATCCCGATTTTGTTTACAAGGTTGATTACGGTTATTTGAAAGATACAAACTCTATGGATAAAGGCGGCATTGATGTTTGGGTAGGGTCTGATTCAAATAGACAAATTGATGCGGTTATATGTACGGTCGATTTGCTTAAGAGGGATTCCGAAATTAAAATTTTAATCGGCTGCACGGAAGAGGAAAAGGATATCGTTTACGAATGTCACAATGATTCCGAGTTTATGAAAGGAATTATGATAAGGAGGCACTAATATATGATACTTGACGATTTAGCAAACTACGCAAAAGAACGTGTAAAAAAAGACAAAGAAAAAGTAAGCCTTGATGAAATAAAAGAACTTGCCCTGTCACTCCCCAAAGGCGATTTCAGGTTTGAAAAAACTCTGAAAAACCACAGAGGTACGGCTATCTGCGAAGTCAAAAAAGCTTCCCCCTCAAAGGGTATTATAAGCGAGGATTTCCCCTATTTGGAAATTGCCAAGGAGTACGAGAAAGTCGGTGCAGACTGTATTTCGTGTCTTACCGAGCCAAAATGGTTTCTGGGCAGTGACGAGATTTTCAAAGAAATCCGCAATGCCGTATCTATCCCGATGATACGCAAGGATTTTACGGTTGACGAATATCAGATTTATCAAGCAAAGGTTATGGATGCGGACGCTGTTCTGCTTATCTGTGCAATTCTGAGTGAGAAGCAGCTTAGGGAATATCTGAGCATTTGCGACCAACTGGGAATTACCGCACTTGTCGAAACTCACGACCGCAAGGAGATTGAAACAGCCGTCAAAATAGGTGCAAGGGTAATCGGAGTTAATAACCGCAATCTCAAAGACTTTACCGTAAACTTTGACAATGCTTTAACTCTGAGAGAGTTTATCCCCGACAATGCCGTGTACGTTGCGGAAAGCGGAGTTGCGACCCCCGAGGACGGCAAGCAGCTTTTAATCAGCGGTGCGAATGCGGTACTTATCGGCGAAGCCCTTATGCGTACAGACGACAAGGGCGGTTTCCTCAAAAAAATGAGAGAGGGTTTACGGTAATGACAAAAATAAAAATATGCGGTCTTTCACATGATGTCGATGCGGAATTTGTGAACGCCGCCAAACCCGACTTTGTGGGATTTATAATCGGTGTGCCGTTCAGCAAGCGAAACATTGACTGTAATCGTGCGGAGCGTTTGCGAAGTCTTATTAATAAAGAAATTCCGACTGTTGGAGTTTTTATCGATTATCCGATAAAAGATATTGCAGAACTTGTAAATCGTGGTATAATAAATATTGTACAGCTTCACGGCAGCGAAAACGAGGAGTATATAAAATCTCTGAGAGAAATTATTCCGAACACCGAAATTTGGAAAGCGTTTGTTATAAAGTCCGCCGATGATATTTCCAAAGCGAAAAAAAGCAGTGCGGACAAAGTTCTTCTCGACAGCGGAACAGGCTGCGGAAAAACGTTTGACTGGTCGATAGTATCGGGCATAAACAGAGAGTTTATCCTTGCAGGCGGACTTAATTCGGAAAATATTCCGAAAGCAGTCGAACAAGTAAACCCTTGGGCGGTGGATTTAAGCTCGGGAGTTGAAACAAACGGTGTCAAGGACAAAGAAAAGATTTTCAAAGCAATAAATGCAGTAAAAGAAAGGTAGTGTAAAAAAATGTCTAACGGAAAATTCGGCATACACGGCGGACAGTATATCCCCGAAACACTTATGAATGCCGTTATAGAACTTGAAGAGGCATATAATCATTATAAGGACGACCCCGAATTTAACAGGGAATTAACTCAGCTTTTTAACGAATATGCAGGCAGACCCTCACTTCTCTACTATGCGGAGAAAATGACTAAGGATTTGAGCGGTGCTAAAATCTATTTAAAGCGTGAGGACTTGAATCACACAGGATCTCACAAGATCAACAACGTTCTCGGTCAGGCTTTGCTTGCAAAGAAAATGGGCAAGACAAGAGTTATTGCCGAAACGGGTGCGGGTCAGCACGGTGTCGCAACTGCAACGGCGGCGGCTTTATTCGGTCTTGAATGCGAAGTATTTATGGGCGAAGAGGACACTAAACGTCAGGCTTTGAACGTGTACAAAATGCGTTTGCTCGGTGCAAAGGTCAACGCTGTAAAGACAGGCACGGCAACGCTCAAAGACGCAGTTTCCGAAGCTATGAGAGAGTGGACTTCCAGAATTTCCGACACACATTATGTTCTCGGCTCGGTTATGGGACCTCACCCGTTCCCTACTATTGTCAGAGATTTTCAAGCTGTAATTTCAAAGGAAATCAAGGAACAGTGTTTGGAGAAAGAGGGTAAACTCCCCGATGCGGTTCTCGCTTGTGTGGGCGGTGGCTCGAACGCTATCGGTGCATTTTACAATTTCATTAATGACGAGGGAGTTCGTCTTATAGGCTGTGAAGCGGCAGGCAGAGGAATTGACACATTTGAAACTGCGGCAACTATGGCAACAGGTAAACTCGGAATTTTCCACGGTATGAAGAGTTATTTCTGTCAGGACGAATACGGTCAGATTGCACCTGTTTACTCAATTTCGGCAGGTCTTGACTATCCGGGAGTAGGTCCGGAACACGCATATCTTCGCGACATCGGCAGAGCGGAGTATGTTCCGATTACAGACGATGAAGCTGTAAACGCTTTTGAGTACCTGTCAAGAACAGAGGGAATTATCCCTGCAATCGAAAGTTCACACGCTGTGGCACACGCAATCAAGCTTGCCCCGACTATGGATAAGGAACAAATTATGGTTATCAATATTTCGGGACGTGGCGACAAGGACTGTGCCGCTATCGCAAGATACAGAGGGGAGGACATTTCAGAATGAGAACAGCAGACGCATTTAACAACAAAAAGGCTTTTATATCTTTCATCACCTGCGGTGACCCGAACCTTGAAACAACGGAAGAACTTCTTCTTGCAATGGAAAAAGGCGGAGTTGATTTAATCGAGTTAGGTATACCGTTTTCAGACCCGACAGCCGAAGGTCCCGTAATTCAAGGTGCAAATATCCGTGCATTGTCAACAGGCGTTACTACCGACAAGATTTTCGATATGGTAAGGAGAGTTCGTCCAAAGCTCACTGTACCGCTTGTATTTATGACATATGCAAATGTTGTATTTTCGTACGGTATCGAGCGTTTTGTAAAGACCTCCGCAGAGGTTGGCATGAACGGAATTATTCTCCCCGACGTACCGTTTGAGGAAAAGGCAGAGTTTTCGGAGATTTGCGACAAATGCGGCATTGACTTCATTTCGCTTATCGCTCCGACCTCCGAGGACAGAATTTCAAATATCGCTAAGGACGCAAAGGGATTCATTTATCTTGTATCGTCATTGGGTGTTACGGGTATGAGAAGTACAATCACAACGGATATCGGAGCAATTGTCGAGAAAATCCGTGAGAATACAGACATACCCGTTGCGGTCGGATTCGGAATTTCAACACCCGAACAGGCGGCTAATATTTCAAAGAAATGCGACGGTATTATTATCGGCTCTGCAATTGTAAGAATAATTGCAGAACACGGTGAAAACTCTGTACCGTATGTTTTCGATTTTGTGAAGAGTGTTAAAGAAGCTATTCTCAATACATAACAGATTTACGGAGGATTACGAAAATGCAGTGTAAAAGCATAGAAGAAGTTCGCTCCAACATTGACCGAATCGACAATGAAATTATAAAGCTTATAGCCGAAAGAACAGGCTATGTAAAACAGATTGTCAATTTCAAAAAGACTGCCGAGGACGTACAGGCAACAGACAGAAAAGAAGCCGTTATCCGCAATGTTCGCAGCAAGGCGGAGGAGTACGGTGCAGACCCCGATATGATTGAAACTTTATACAAAGAAATGATTTCACGGTTTATTAATTTGGAAATGGATAAGCTTAAACAAAGGGAATCGTAGTTGAAATTTGAGTTGTGAAAAAACGCTCCTTTTTATTATATTATACAACGTATATACATATGTTTTATAATATAATAAAAAGGAGCGTGAACCAAATGACACAAGTTAATTTTCGTGTTGAAGATGATGTGAAAGCCAATGCCGAAAAAGCTCTCAAAGAAATGGGACTTACTATGGAGCTGTTTGGAAATAAGTTGAACAATTTAGACGCAGGATAATTTGTTCTGTGTTAGGCACAACACCGCAGGAATACTGACGTATTTCAAGGTGTTGTAACGCACTGCCGCTGTTTTTTATCAAATCAACTGTAACTCCGTGTTCCGTATAGATCAAATCTCCATAGCCGTAAACACCCATATGAGCCTGATAAATCGCAAGGTTTCCTGTATCCTCCGAAATATACACACCCGTATGCGAACCCACAAGCTTTTCTTGAACCAGCACAACATCGTCTGCATCTATTCTGTAAACATCGTAATATCTTGCGGCTTCAATTTCGCCGAACGAAAGCATAAGGAAAGAATTATCTGAGCCGTCAATATGACCGATAGTATATCCCACCGCATTGGAACTTGAAACAATCTCAATCATCTTTGCCTGAACGGCAGCTTTATCCCCGACGTTCTCTTCTTCGGATTCCGTTTCCTCAGACTGCTCTTCAACAGATTCGACTGGTTCGTTATCTTCCGAATTTGTCAAATCATCTTCGATTTCCTCTTCTGATTGTACTTCGTCAATATACTCATTTTCCGCTTCAGATTTTATTTCGTCAGCATACTCGTTTTGCGTTTCGCTAACCACCGACGATGATACTTCTCTGTTACGGTTTCGCTTTGTGCCGCAGCTACAGAACGATATTGTCAAAGCCGCCGCCATTAACACCGCAATAACTGCTTTTATACTTTTCATAATAACACTCCTTTAAATATAAAAAATTTCCCCCTCAGCATACGAACACGCTAAGGGGGAAATTTGGCAGGGGCAGAAGGACTCGAACCCTCGGCACGCGGTTTTGGAGACCGCTGCTCTACCAACTGAGCTATACCCCTATCTCTTATTTAAGATTACTATACTATTATAGCAAGGATTTTTGTATTTGTCAATAGTTTTTTTTTAAAAATTAATTTTTTTTGCAGCTCCTAAATTGCAGTATCAAACCGGACAGCTTTCCTGATATATAGGAAAGCTGCCACCAAAAAAACTAATTACGCATTAAATATAAGGTGTTTAAAAATCTCCGCACTGCTCTCCTCAACCTTAAAATTCAGTTCCGGATGCCACTGCACCGCCCAAATAAATTTCCTGTGGGGCATATACACCGCTTCAATAAGACCGTCCTCCGAATAAGCCATAGGTCTGAGCTTATCCGACAGTGTTTTCACAGCCTGATGATGATAACTGTTTACTGAAACTTCCGTTTTCCGTATCACGTCAAACAGCGGAGATTCCTCCGTTACAGTCACGTTATGCACGGGAACATCATACGGCGGCTTCTGACAATGTATAGTATAAGTATTATATTGTGTTGGAATATCCTGATACAGCGTACCGCCCAAAGCGGCATTCATAAACTGTATTCCACGGCATATTCCCAGCAACGGCTTATTCTCATTGATTGCGAGGTTAAGCAGAAAGGCTTCCATATTGTCACGCACTTTACAGGACATACCGCATTCGGGTAAGGCTTTTTCACCGTAAAGCTTGGGGTCAACATCTTGACCACCCGTGAGAAGAAATCCGCCGCAAAGCTCCGCCGACTTTTTCAAAACGTGTTCATCATCGGTAAACGGCAGGATTATAGGCACTCCGCCTGCATTTATAATTCCGTTGAGATATCCGGGAATCATCCACACGCTTTCTTTTTTCTCGTCCCAAAGGGGAACTACTCCAATAATTTTTGACATAAATATCACCCTTAAATTATTTTAGTTTGTTCCGCTTCTTTGTAAAATCTGTTCTTGTAATATAATAACACACTTCATTCCAAATTTCAACCGGACAACAATATGTAGAAATAAAATCTTTCATAGTTGTCTAGCAAAAGAGGAAGTATCCGAAAACCGTAATTATTGTCAATCATAAACTGTACCGTGCTGAAACGAAGTTCCGTTTTCCCTTCAATAACAGCGTTGACTGAATCGGATTTGTTTTTGAATTTATCAAGCCACGGTTCAATCTCAGCATCAACATAGTCGGTAACTTCTCTGTACAATTCCTCTGCCGATTTCTCATTCGTTATTCTGAAACAGCCACCTCTGTTTTCAAATAAGCAGTTCTCTGTTTTAAATTTGACATTCGTAATTTCGTTTCCGCTCTCAAAATAAATCGCTGGTATAATATGAAAAACATAATACTCTTTCGTATTGCACCAAGGTCTGTAAAAATTAATCAGTTTTCCGATATCTCCGTCAATCAATCTGTAATTGGAACTATCCTTTACATAACCCTTCGGTTTAAAGCAATCTTTTCTTCACATAGTTATATTTGACCGTAATTTCTTTTGATATCATATGTAAACGTACCTCCTATGTGAACAGAGGATTATTATAAAAGCTGCTGTTTTCAAATTCCTCTCTGCTTCTGAACAAAATTCCGGCGTCTTTAAACGAAATACACTTTTGTTCGGAAATAATATAAACATCTTTTAAGAAAATATTCAAACGATTCAAAGCCTGATATAATTCTATAGCTATCTCAACATCGTCGCTTGTAGGAAATATTTCACCGTTTTTGCGGCTGTATGAAATCACAGCATACATAGCCGAGTAACGTAAGGCTAACTCACATATCATTGAAATATCCACCTTTGTTCTTAAATCAGAACTATTGTTCACCGTTCCCGAATAAACTTCATTATAATTTGAATCCAGCAAAATAATATACAGATATTCCATAGCTCCGTTTAAATATAGCTCCGCAAGCTTTTGAGGAAGAAATTTTTGATTTATGGTGCGGCTTTTATTTTGTATTTTATCGTTTCTGTACACTTCAAGCAGGTCGGGCAGAAAGCTAAGAAAAAACGCAGTGTTTTCGCTGACCCCCGAACTTACAAGAAAATTATACGGAGAATCCAGAACGGCAGAAACAGAACCGAACTTTTCAATCAGGTCGTGTGAGAGTACGCTTGTATCTTTTCTTGAATTTGTGTAGTACAAAAGTATTTCCAACAGTTCTTGCTGTTCAAAAATCTCTATTCCGTGTTCAAGATATTTTTTTCGCATTCTTTGTCTGTGACCTGCATGTTCGGATTTATTATCTGCCATAATATCCAATTCCTTTTTATATATGAAGATAGTTGATTATTAATATTAATTCATTCGCTTAATCAATAGTTAATAGAACATTAACGTTACAAAACAGTCTATAACTAAAAGTCAACCACAATTACGCATTATTGCTAATTTATCAGGTTCTCAATAATATCGCCTGCCAAATCGAAAGCAATATCACCGGTCTGACCCTTTCATGACCCTGCCGGACGAATTGCAGCCGAAAGCTTATTTATCGGCATTGTTTGCAGGTAAACCTTTCCCGGTCCCGTTACAACGGTATTGAAGAATCCCTCACCGCCCAACAGAGCGTTTTTAAGTCCCGACACTTGCTGAATACTCATCTGACAAGTTGCGTCCATAGCGGCAATGTAGCCTGTATCAACAACAAGCTGCTGACCCTTTTGCAATTCGTACTCCACAACAAAACCGTCAAACTCAACGAATGCAACTCCGTAACCCGAAAGTCTTTGCATAATAAAACCCTCGCCGCCGAAAAATCCTGCACCGAATTTTTTCTGCAAAAACACCGACAGATTAACCGACCTCTCGCTTGCAAGAAATCCTCTCTTCTGTACAACCATATCGTGTCCCGGAGAAATATTGAACGCACGAATGCAGCCGGGCAAGCTTGAAGCGAAAGCTATCATTCCCGAACCTCCCTGTGCCGTATAAATATTCTGAAACATACTTTCTCCCGTAAATGCACGACCGAAAGCTTTTCCTATTCCTCCGTTGGTTGTAGTTTCCATTTTCATATTTGGTGTCATCCAACACATACCGCCGTTTTCCGTAATCATACTCTCGTTCGGAGCTAGTGTACAGATTACCACCGGCAGCGTATCTCCCACAATATTGTATTGCATTTTCATAAACCTCCTGTTATTCTAAAAACCCACTAAACTAATATATGATATATTGTTCAGTGGGTTTCGTATATTTAGGAACTGTTGGGAAATAAGTTGAACAATTTAGACAAGTATAAATGTTCAAGTTATTTTCTGACATTTTCTTAAGTAAAAATATTAGTTTGTGATAGTCTGCTCAGTTTCCTTGTCGAAGAGGTGAATCTTCTCAACGTCAATAGCAATCTGAACGATGTCGCCCGGCTGTGCTGTTGATGTCGGAGCAACTCTTGCTGTAAACGGAATTCCGTCAACTGCTACGTAAAGGTAAATTTCGGCACCCATAAGCTCTGTTACTTCTACGCTTGCCTCGAGAACTCCTTCCGGATGCATAGCAATGTAATCGGGGTCATCGTAAATATGCTCGGGACGAATACCGAATGTAACGTCTGTATCAACGTAATCTTCAAGCTGATAGTCAAGGTTCTTTGACTCGGGCAAACGGAGCTGATAGTTACCGAACTGGAGGTAGTAATCCTCGCCGTACTGAACGATTCTGCCGTCTGCGAAGTTCATCTGAGGTGAACCGATGAAGCCTGCAACGAACTCATTGCAAGGGAGGTCATAAAGGTGCTGAGGTGTGTCAACCTGCTGAATGAAGCCGTCTTTCATAATAACGATACGAGTACCCATAGTCATAGCCTCTGTTTGGTCGTGGGTTACGTAGATAAATGTTGTACCGAGTCTTTTATGGAGCTTGGAAATCTCTGTTCTCATCTGAGCACGGAGCTTTGCGTCCAAATTGGAGAGCGGCTCGTCAAGCAAGAATACCTTAGGATCACGAACGATAGCACGACCCAAAGCAACACGCTGTCTTTGACCACCGGAGAGAGCTTTCGGCTTACGGTCGAGGAGATGGTCGATACCGAGAATTCTTGCAGCCTCTTCAACTCTTCTCTTCATCTCGTCCTGAGGAGTTTTTCTGAGTTTAAGACCGAATGCCATATTATCGTAAACCGTCATATGCGGATAAAGAGCATAGTTCTGGAAAACCATTGCGATATCTCTATCTTTAGGAGCAACATCGTTTGCGAGTACGTCGCCGATGTAAAGCTCACCCTTACTGATATCTTCAAGACCTGCAATCATACGAAGAGTTGTCGATTTACCGCAGCCGGAAGGGCCAACAAGAATGATGAATTCCTTGTCAGCAATTTCAAGGTTAAAGTCGGTAACAGCAACAACGCCGCCGTCGTAGATTTTATAAATGTGCTGTAAAGATACATTTGCCATAAAAAATAACCTCCTATAATATTGCAGCGAACAACCGCTATGCAAACCAATTTTCAATACATATATAATATAACAGATTTTCGAGAATTTTACCATTAATTTTTTCACTAAAGATTTGGTGAATACTTTATGGAATATCTCCAAAAGTATAAAAATGCAAGGGATTTTTAGCTATTATTACCACGGAAAATTGATTGAATTTCAGAACCCGACATCAGCCGACATTCGCTCGGACGTAAATTTTCGTCAAGATACAACTCTCCGATACGAAGTCTGTTAAGTTCCGTGACAGTCAATCCGACAAAAGCGAACATTTTTTTCACCTGATGAAATTTTCCCTCGCAAATTTCGATTTCAACCTCACAGCGATTATTTTCATCGTTTATGTAAACTTTTGCCGGTTTGAAAATTGTACCATCAGAAAGGGTAATTCCATTTTCGAGAACAGCTTTCTTGTCATCTGTAAGCTCACCGTCGAGAACGGCTCTGTAGAGCTTCCAAACGTGTTTTTTAGGTGATAGCATATTGTGGGCGAACTCACCGTCGTCAGTGATGATAAGAAGCCCCGTAGTGTCCTTGTCGAGTCTGCCGGCAGGAAACAGATTCTTCCTGCGGAGATTCTCGGGGAGCAGGTCTATAACCGTTTCGGCACGGCGGTCGGTTGAAGCACTCAAAACACCTTTTGGCTTGTTCATCATAATGTAGATGAATTTCTGATAGTTGAGAATTTCACCGTCAATTTTGATTATATCACTTTTGGGGTCAACTTTTGTGTCGCTTTTTATCGGGGGAATGCCGTTGATTGTGATTCGTTTATTTTTAATAAAATTTTTAACCTCTTTTCGGGAACATATTCCCTGCGAGGATAGGATTTTGTCAAGTCGTTCCATTATTTGTTCCTGTGCAGTTTATTCTTCATTCATAATATCAAAATGTCTTTTATATCTTTTAGGTATCTTAATATCGCAAAGATAACCCATTTCCGAAAGAAATTCCGAAATAACGCTTATGCCGTCACGGTAAAAGGCTTTTATACGTCTGTCTTTAATCGAAATATTTTTATAGTCGGGAGGACATATAAAAGTCCAGTCTGCACCGTCCTTATCAAATATTATTCTGAAAAACTTGTCTATATCCGTTCCCGAATATCCGACCTTGCTTAACAAAATATGATGCTCTACACCGTCATCAATATGGCAGACATAAGCCTTTGAGCCGTCAAACGATATAACAGCCATTAACGGCTCGTCTTTTTGTACAGCGTTTTCAACAGTCTCGACATCGTTGAATTTAGTGATTTCCATTGTCATTCTCCAAAACGGTTATGATTTTTAAACGTTGAATCTAAATAATACAATATCGCCGTCTTTCATAACGTACTCTTTGCCCTCACTGCGGACAAGACCTTTCTCCTTAGCCGCCTGCATAGAACCGCATGCAATAAGGTCGTCAAAATGAATAACCTCCGCACGGATAAATCCACGCTCGAAATCACTGTGAATTTTGCCTGCCGCCTGCGGTGCTTTAGTGCCGTTCCTGATAGTCCACGCACGAACCTCGGGTTTACCTGCCGTAAGATATGAAATAAGTCCGAGAAGTGAATAGCACTCACGGATAAGCCTGTCAAGACCCGACTCTTCAAGTCCCATATCGGAGAGGAAAAGTTCCTTTTCTTCCTTATCCATTTCGACAATGTCGGCTTCAATCTGGGCGCAAATCGGCAGAACACCCGCACCCTCGCTGTCGGCAAGAGCTTTCACGGCATTGAAACCCTCGTTATTTTCAAGACCGTTTGCAAAATCATCTTCACTCATATTTGCGGCATAGATAATAGGCTTGTTTGTGAGCAATGCAACGTCTGCAAGGAGAGCCTTTTCATCGTCCGTACACTCAACACATCGAGCCGCTTTTCCCTCTTCGAGAACAGACTTTACACGCTTGAAGAAGTCAACGTCTGCCTGATATTTCTTGTCTGCTTTAAGCATTTTTGTTGCCTTGTCGATTCGTCTGTCGATAATCTCGACATCTGAGAGGATAAGTTCAAGGTTGATTGTGTCGATATCTCTTTGGGGATTGACACTGCCGTCAACGTGGATAATGTCATCATTTTCAAAGCAGCGTACAACGTGAACTATAGCGTCGCATTCACGGATATTTGAAAGGAACTTGTTGCCCAGACCCTCACCCTTTGATGCACCTTTTACAAGACCTGCAATGTCAACAAATTCGATAGTTGCGGGTGTGTACTTATCGGGGTTATACATCTCGGCGAGCTTGTCAAGACGTTTATCGGGAACGGCTACCACACCGACGTTCGGTTCGATTGTGCAAAACGGATAGTTCGCACTCTGAGCACCTGCGTTTGTGATAGCGTTGAAAAGCGTACTTTTACCGACATTCGGCAAACCTACTATACCTAGTTTCATTTTATTTCACTTCTCCTTTAAAATCGTAAAAAAACCATGATTATTTATATTATAGCACAAGGAGATTTTTTCTACAAGTGGCAAATTTGATATAAAATTAATTGTTGGAGAATACAATCTGAATATGAAAAAATATTTCTCATATATTGCAATTTGGAAAAATGTGTGTTATACTCACAGTTGAAAACATTTAGGAACTGTTGGGAAATAAGTTGAACAATTTAGACGCAGGATAATTTGTTCTGTGTTAGGCACAACACTGCAGGAATACTGACGTATTTCAAGGTGTTGTAACGACACACAGGGCAAATTAGACAAGTATAAATATTCAACTTATTTCAAAACAGTTCCTTAGCACTTTAATCCCTAACCCATACACCCAAACTTCCTCACATCACAATTACGCATTAAAATTTTCGTAATTTATGCTAAAGCTTAGTAATTATGAAAATTGAAATTTTGCGGTTTGTATGATATAATCAACAAGTTGATATTTTTTTAATGGAAATGGGTGATAAAAGAATGAGTGACAATAATATTGACGAAGTCAATGAGAAAAAAATAAAAAATTCTTTTAAGCGTGACTTGCTTACAATCTTATGTATAGGTCAGGTTTTAATTATTCTGCTGATTGCAGTTTTTATGGTAATTGTTGATAAAAATACAGAACCCATTGACGTTCCGCTTAAGGATTGGAAATCGGACTATATTACCTTTCATAATAATGAATGGTATGCGGACGAAAATCTTGTGCCGATACCCGAGGGCGAAAACGATGTTTTCCTTTTGGTAGGTCCGTATATCGATATGACAAAAGGCTCGTATACCGTTACCGTTGATTATGAAAGCACCGAAGAACAATGCTGCTATGCCGCAACCAATACTTTTATACAAAGCGGTTTGGGACGGCTTGTCAAAGGCTCAAACAGAGCTTCGTTCAGGGTTAATATCAGTGAATCGGTCGGTAATTTTGAAGTTATTGTTAAATATAACGGCAACGGTACATTGAGAATAAAAAATATTACAATCCGTGGCGACCACGCAAAATTGGGCAGACTGCTTGTTTACGTAATGCTTTTGTTTGCTGCGTTGGATATTTGGTTTATCTTTGAAGATAAAATCAGGAAAAACAAGACGGTTATTCTGTCGCTTATCGGAACTGTTGTGTTATCATCTCTTCCTCTTTTTACAAGCGACATAGGAAAAGGACACGACCTTTATTTCCACGTTATGAGAATTGAGGCACTTGCCGATTCGCTTATGCACGGTGTTTTTCCAAACAGAGTTTCAACTCTCTGGTTTGACGGCTACGGATATCCCGCTTCTGTTTACTACGGTGATATTTTACTGTATGTGCCTGCAATTATGAGAATAATCGGTTTTACCGTTGTTACATCTTACAAGATATATATTTTATCTATAAATATAGGTACAGCGTTGCTTGGTTATTTTTCTTTTAAACGTATGTTCAAAAATAAATACAGTGCAGTTATGTCAACAATGGTATACTCAACCGCAACATACAGACTTGTAAATGTATATATACGTTCGGCTGTCGGTGAATATACTGCTATGATGTTTCTTCCGGTTATTGCCTGCGGAATGTATATGATTTATACGGGCGATATGTCAAAGAAGAAAGAATACTTTAAATCCGCAACAGTTCTTGCAGTAGGTATGTCGGGTTTAATAGGCTGTCATATTCTCAGCACGGAAATGGTTTGCTTCATACTTGCAATTGTGTGTATAATTCTGTTTAAGAAAACCTTTAAGCTTGCCACACTAAGGGTATTGGGAATTGCAGCTGCGGAAACTATTCTGCTTTCGGCTTATTTTGTAATTCCATTCCTTGATTATTATAAAAACGTCACTGTTGAAATAAACGAAACTATGGAGAAGATTCCGTATATTCAATATCAGGGCTGTTCGATAGCGGAGTATTTTGCGGTATTCAGAGATGTTTTCAGTCAGTTCAGTGTTCACGAAAACAGACGGCTTGCGGCAACTCCGGGATTTATTTTACTGTTGGCTTTGATAGTCGGAGTGGTATTTCTGTTTTACCAAAAGAAACACACCGGCAGAAAAGAGCTTGCATTTTACGTTTCAATGTCGGTGATTTCTCTTTTCATTGCTTCGGATATGTTCCCTTGGGACAGACTTGCGGCAAGAACATCTTTCGGCAGACTGCTTGCACAGGTGCAGTTTCCGTGGAGATATGTTACAATGGGAATTATGTTCTCAACTCTTGTATTCGGATATCTGTTTAAGAAATTAACAGAAAAAGACTTTGGTACTAAAACAAGATATTTTCAGCTTGGAGCGGCTGCGTGCGTTGCGATTGTCAGCCTTGCGGCTTCGATGTATTTTGACGGTGCTTACCTTGATGACATCAGGTTCAATGACTGGGTAGACGGCGGTGATATTAACCCCTGGTCGGTCGGAGCAGGAGAGTACAAGCTTGATAATTTCAGTGATAATTTAAGTCATAAGGTCAGCTTCAGCAATATGCAGACTGTGAAATTGCTCGAGCGTGACGGCAGCCGTATGGAGCTTTACTGCGAGGGCATAGGCATTCCGGGTACGGTGCAGGTTCCGATTTTTAACTATAAGGGTTACGTTGTTACGGACAATAGCGGAAACAATTACAGAATATTTGACGGTGAGAATAATACAATTAAGTTTGAGCTTCCGCCGAATTTTGAGGGAAATATTACGGTTGACTTCAAAGAGCCGTGGTACTGGAGAGCCTCGGAGATAATTTCTCTTGCAGCGTTTCTGATACTGATAGGAGCAGGCATAATTGCTTACCGGACTGATGTTAAAGAAAAGAAAGAGGCAATAGTTAAGTCGGATTAGGAATATTATAAGAGATTAAGGAACTGTTGGGAAATAAGTTGAACAATTTAGACGCAGGATAATTTGTTCTGTGTTAGGCACAACACCGCAGGAATACTGACGTATTTCAAGATTAGACAAGTATAAATGTTCAAGTTATTTTCTGACAGTTCCTAAGAAAGAAAAGTGCTAAATCTTAACGCTTTCGAGTATATACAGAACTCAACTGCTATTACAATAACATACTCGTCACTTTTATCAATACTTTGTAATTTTTTATTTTCATTAAAACAACCGCACAAGTCCGTATTTTTAAGACTTGTGCGGTTATATTTTTTATTTACAAATTATTTCTGCCTGTGCGGTTGAAATTAAATCGTAAGTCCTCTTTCTTTGACCGGCAATTCGCTACGCTGTTGCCTGTTTTAATTTAAGGAACTGTTGGGAAATAAGTTGAACAATTTAGACAAGTATAAATGTTCAAGTTATTTTCTGACAGTTCCTAAACCAAAAGATATTATTTTGAGGGTTACTTTAAGAAAGTTTATTTAATTTCGCTGAGGGTAGTTTATTTTCTACGCTGATTTGTTTAGTCAGCGACCAAAGGCTCTGCCTTTGGAATCCGCAAGCTTTAAAAAGCTTGACCAAACTTTAACAAGCTTCGCTGCCTTACAACTTTAATTATTTCTTATTCTCAGTACCTGCATTACTTTTCTTATTCACCTTAGCAGCTCTGTTCACAACCGAAGCATTTATCATTGCCGCTGTAAGCGTATTCTTCATCAGCATAGCAATTGTCATAGGACCTACACCGCCCGGAACAGGTGTGATATAGCCTGCCTTAGGTTCAACCTCGTCAAACTTAACATCTCCGCAAAGGTTGCCCTCTTCGTCGTGGTTCATACCGACATCAATGACAACAGCCCCCTCTTTGACCATATCGGCTGTAACAAAGTTAGCCTTACCGACTGCCGAAACAAGGATATCCGCCTTTGAAGTAATCTCCTGAAGATTCTGCGTTTTGCTGTGGCACACCGTAACAGTGCCGCTCTCGTGGAGAAGCATCATAGCCATAGGCTTGCCGACAATATTGCTTCTGCCGATTACAACGCAGTTCTTTCCTGCAATCTCCACACCGGTGGACTTGATAAGCTCCATAACGCCTGCCGGAGTACAGGGTGAAAATCTGTATTCGCCAATCATAACTCTGCCGACATTAAAAGGACTGAATGCGTCAACGTCCTTTTTGGGAGAGATAGCACCGATAATGGTTTTCTCGTTAAGGTGCTTCGGAAGAGGAAGCTGAACAAGAATACCGTCAATATCAACTCTCTTGTTGAGAGTATCGATAAGATTCAAAAGTTCTTTCTGAGATGTCTTTTCGGGAAGAGCAATCTCCTCCGAGTAGAAGCCTACCTCTTCACAGGCTTTCTTTTTGTTTCTGACATAAATCTTTGATGCCGGATCGTCACCGACAATAACAACAGCCAGTCCCGGTGTTGCACCAAATTTTTCAGCAAGCTTTTCAGCATCTTTTGCTACTTCGGCCTTAACCTGAGCGGCAATTTCTTTTCCGTTTATAAGATTAGCCATTTTAAATCTCCTTTACAAATTGAGTGTCACCGTAACCGCATATTCGGTATCGGCATCAAGCTTTTAAGCATAATTCATCATTATTAATTTTACACCTAATCGCAACATTTTTCAATAGATTTTGCTGATTTAATGCACGATATCGAAAAAAAATTTTAAAATTTTAATTTTCACCTTAGATTAATCGGTTTATTGTTAGTTTTCGGTGTTCTCGCTGTCGGAGATTTTCACCTTTTTGCGGTTCACAATAAGCATTGCAACACCTGTAAGGAAGAGCAGAAACGACAATAACTGCGATACTCTGACATTTGCAAACGGAAGATACAAGCTATCGGCACGTAATCCCTCAACGAACATTCTCTCAAATCCATACCATACAAGATACAGATAAAATATTTGACCGTCATACTTTTGGAATTTTTTTTGGAAAATATGAAGCAGCACAAACCCCAACAAGCACCACACCGATTCATAGAAAAAGCAAGGGTGAACTCCGACACCGCCCGTATTTTCGGAAACCATTCTCCACGGAAGATTTGTTTCAGCTCCGAAAGCCTCCTGATTGGTGAAGTTGCCCCATCTGCCTATTCCCTGTCCTATCAGGAAACCGAGAACGGCAACATCAAGCACAGGGAGTATTTTCATCTTCTGAATTTTTGCAACGGTCAAACCACCGATTAAAGCACCTATCAAACCGCCGTAAATCGCCAGTCCGCCGCTGTGGATATTGAATATTCTGACGGGATTATCCTTGAAGCTGTCCCAGCTGAATGCGACATAGTAAAGCCTTGCCCCGACAACTGCCGTAATCAATCCGACTATGGTACAGTTCAAAAGTTTGTCTTCATTGACATTATGATATTTTGCGATTCTCATACAATAAGCAACCGCAAGTATAAAACCTACTGCAATAATTATACCGTACCAATATATTGAAAAATCCCCTATTGTAACCGCAGTGGGAGAAACGTTAAAGCTCCAGCCAAGTCCGGGAAATTCAACGTGATAGCTTGACAAGATTTACTCCTCCTCGCCCAGAACTACGGATAACGTGCAGTTATCGGGGTCAAGAATTTCTGTCAATCTCTTCTCGATGTCCTCAACTTTTGCGTTTGCAATCGCATCTACATATCCGAAAAGCTCTCTGTCGTTAAAGTGCATATCAATCAAAATATTAGCAATATTTTCGTTGCTGTTAAATCCCGAAATAGCATTTCCGTAAACGGAACGTTTTGCAAGCTCAAAGTCCTTTTCGTCAATGCCGTTCTTCTTGAACTCTCTTATTGCCTCTTTGATAATCTCAGTTACTTTTTTCGGGTTTCTCGACTCACCGCCGAAAAGTACCGCTGCATAATGAGGACCCTCGGCATATTCATAGCCGAATGATTCATTGATAAGTCCCTCGTCCATAAGCTTATTGTAAAGCTTGCTTGAAGTCGATGCGAAAATTGTCAACAAAATATCCGTATATGCAAGCTGTTCGCTTGTGGCTGCCTTATCGCCGATATTCTCCTTGAATCCCAGATTGAACAGAGGAATTGTAACAGGGAATTTCTGCTCAACATATTCCTTTGCAACCTCATAAGGTTCGTCCTCAAAGAAATTCTCAATCTTCTGCTTCTTGTTCGGTTTAAGCATTCTGTCGGCAACGGAAAGAACCTGCTCCACAGTCGCATTGCCTGCAACGCAAAGTACCATATTGTGAAGATTATAGAAGCTGTTATAGCAATCGTAAAGCTTCTCGGCGGTAATCTCGGCAATAGACTCAACCGTACCTGCAATGTCAATTCTTACGGGGTGCTTATGATACATACCCTGCAATGTATTGAACATAACTCTCCAGCTAGGGGAATCGTCGTACATCTTAATCTCCTGACCGATAATGCCCTGTTCCTTTGCAACAGTTTCAGCCGTAAAATACGGTGACTGAACGAAGTCAAGAAGAATTTCCAGCGACTCTTCAAAATTCTCGGTGCAGGAGAAAAGATAACAGGTTTTCTCAAAGGAAGTGTAAGCATTGGCATTTGCACCGGTTTTTGCGTAACGAGTGAACGCATCGCCGTCCTCGCTCTCAAAGAGCTTATGCTCCAAATAGTGAGCGATACCGTCGGGCACGGTTATTTCCTCGCCGTCATCTACTTTGAAGCGTGTATTTACAGAACCGTACTTAGTACCGATAATGGCATATGTTGACTGATAACCCTCTTTCGGGTAAACATAAATTGTCAACCCCGACGGGTGGTCAAGAACATAATACTTGTCCTTTACAATATTGTTTTCAACAGTTTTGATATCCATTAGTTCTCCTCCTCGCTTTCGTTCTTGGTCAAAACGTAAACCGTGTCAAGTGTAAGCTTGTTCGCCGCCGCAACGACCTGTTCCTTAGTCACGGCATTGATAAGCTCCGCCTGCTCCTGCGGAGAAATAGGCTTGCCCTTTAACATCTGCGAAAGATACCATGCCTGAGTACCCGAGGGGGAATCAACGCTTGTCATATATCTGTTGCAAAGACTGAGCTTTGTATCCGACATTTCTTCGTCTGTGATATTGCCCTTTTTCATCTCTTCAATTTCGTTGAGAATAGCCGCTTTTGCCTTTTCGATATTCTCTTTCTGAACACCGCTTTCGATATACAGCAAGCCCTTGTTTGAATCGTAAGCCGAATTGCAATAGTAGCACAGACTGAGCTTCTCACGAACATTGTTAAACAGCTTTGAATGAGCCGTACCGCCCAAAACTGCATTTGCAAGCTTCATCTCGGAAACAGTGTCGCTGGGTTCTGCACAGTCTGTTCTGAATCCCAGAATAAGCTTTGACTGTTCGACATCAAGCTTATCCGTCTGCTCCTTGACCTCTGTCGCTTTCGGAACAACAACATTTTCACCCTCTGCAAAATCTCTTTCAATTGAGGAGAACTTCTCCGTGAAGAGCTTGCAAACATCATCGTTGTCATTGCTGCCCAGACACATAATTTCAACCTTTGCTGTCTTGATGATTTCAAGGTACGCATTATATGCATCTTTTGAAGTTAATGCAAGAACTTGTTCTTTAGTACCGTACTTATTGATACCGTACTTTTCATCTTTAAACATAACCTCTAAAAATCTCTTCATAGAGTATGCACGTTTGTTGTTAAACTGAGCGTCGATAGCCTCGATAAGCTGACGCTGCTCCTGCTTGAAATCCTCGTCTTTAAACTCACCGTTTTCGACATTCGGGTCAAAGAGAACATCACAGATAATTTCTGCCATTTCCTTATTAACGGATTCACCGTCAAGACTGTATTTGTCATCAATTCCTACTGCGTACAGGGTAAGTGCCTGAAAGTCGCCCATTTTACTGTTTATACCTGTGATAGACGTACCATAAAGCATATCAAGCTTTTGGCTGAATTCAAAGTAAGTCGGGTAGGCTTTGCAGGAACGTGTGAGGATATTAGGCACAATCGCATTAGCGGCAACCTTATCCTTGTCTAAGCCTACAAGCATAGTAACTGCAATTCGGCTTGTTTTAAATCTGTTGTCAAAAATCGTATTGAAGTACACGCCCTCGGCGATTTGTACTCTTTTTAGCTTTTCCAGAATAAACACCTCTTTTAAATTATTAATAAACTTTCGTAAACGACCTGTTAAAGTTTGGTCAAGCTTTTCAAAGCTTGTGGGGTGCAGGGGCAAAGCCCCGCTCGCTGACGAAACCAACTTGCAAAGAAAAGTAAATTACCCTCAGCGAAATTAAACAAACTATAATCAAAAAACAAAAATAAAATCCTGTATAAATGTATCTTTCGGTTAAAACCAAAACAGGCAATTGCCGGTCAAAGAAAGACAATCTACTAATTTTCAATATTCATTTTTGCACCTCATCAACAGTATTTCCATTTATTCATACTCATAATCTTCATCATAATAAACATCATTATAATACATATCATCTTCGTTGTCAATGTTTTCATCTTCGTAAACATCTTCGTTATCGAACAAAACCGATTCTTCCTCTTCCTCGGTGTTATTTTGCATAGAAATTATAACGCTCGCCTTGCCGTCGGGGTATGATTCAAGCTTCGAGAAATAAAGCTCTCTGTACATCTCGGTAGACTCCGTAACCTTTGCAAGGTAATTTGAAGTTTCGGAAAACGGCACATCGGACGGAGAAACATCTCCGTTTGGGATAGTTCCGTCCTCTATCCACGAATCAACATTTCCGTAGCCTGCATTGTAAGCACAGATAACAAGCGACTTGTCACCGTCGTACTTGTCGAGAAGATATCTCAAATAATAAGTGCCGTAATCAATATTTATTTTTGGGTCGTAAAGTTTATCGCTGTCTAAAATTTTCTTTGGTTCAAAGTTTTCACGGTAATTTTGCAGCCAAGTAAACGTATCGGGCATAATCTGCATAAGACCGATTGCACCCGCATTTGATACAACATCGGGATTAAAATTGCTTTCGTTGCGGATAACACCGTACACCAGACAAATATCTACATTATAATCCTTAGCCGCCTTTTCAACATAGCTTTCGTATTTTATGGGATACAAACTTTTTGTAAATTCTTTAGTCGCTCCGCTGTTCATAAGCGTGGAAACAATAAGCAGAACAAGCGGTATAAGAATTGAAACACCCAACAAAGATGTTATCACTATAAAGGGGATATTTTTTTTATTTTTAACTTTTGTTTTATCTTTATTTTTAGCTATTAATTTAATCATAATTCATCTCCTTTACAGTAAGGAACTGTCAGAAAATAACTTGAACATTTATACTTGTCTAATTTGCCCTGTGTGTCGTTACAACACCTTGAAATACGTCAGTATTCCTGCGGTGCTTCCGTATTCTCCAAAAACTTTCAGCTACCGAAAACTACAATTATGAATTACGCATTATAAAAAGCTCCACTTCGGACTTAATTTCTTGCAGACTCTTCGAGCCGTCAATCACAAAATCCGATTTGCTTATGTAAAATTCGTCACTCTGCTGAACGCTCATTCTCTTTTCAAGCTGTTCCCTTGTAAGTCCGTCACGCTTTATAAGCCGCTGCATACGAACCTCTTTCGGAGCAATCACACCGACAACACAATCACACATAATATCCGAATTACTTTCAAAAAGCAACGGTGCGTCAAACACTATTTTATTGTTTCCCTTGTCGATATTTTCACGGCACATTTTCAGCACCTGCAAAAATATCCACGGGTGAGTAATATCATTCAGCAGTGCCGCATTTTTCTTAGATGAAAAAGCTCTTTCCGCAAGCCGCTGTCTGTTAAGTGTTCCGTCGGGGTTAAGGATATCGTTTCCGAAAACTCCGCACACCTGTTTTAAACAGCTGCTGTCAGGCAGCAAAGCCTTTTTGGCTATGTTGTCGGCATTGATTATCACATATCCGTTTTCTTTGAAAAATCCCGAAACGGTACTTTTTCCCGAACCTGTCGCACCCGTCAAGCCTATAATCATATAGTCACGCAAGCTCAAGCACCTCAAATCCTGCCGCCCTGATAAGTCTGTTATAAACCGCCATAGCCGCCCCCTTTGTGTCGGGACACCTTCCGTAAACGGTTTTCACGTCTGATTCGTCAATCTCTCTCAGCACATCGAAAATTCTGTTTGCCTGCTGTGCATAGTCGTTTTTATTTCCGTAGGGAAATGCTTTGACGTTAAGCTTTTCAACATCTTCGTTATAGCACAGTGCAGCGACATTCTCTTTTTTACAACTGTTTATATATTCAATATATTTATCATCGGACGATTTTATTAATATCAAATTTGCCTTAGGTGCATAATGCTTATATTTCATTCCGGGACTTTCGGCTTTCTGCCCCTCTTTCATCTTATATAAAACCGCCTCGGAAACTGCAACCTCCCCGATAACACTTTCAAGCTGTTCGAGAGTAATTCCTCCCGGACGAAGCAGAATAGGAACATCGGGTACAACGGTTATAACTGTAGATTCAACCCCGACTTCACACATTCCGCCGTCAATTATATACGGAATTTTGCCGTTCATATCGTGCATAACATGACGTGCGGCTGTCGGGCTGGGTATACCCGAAGTATTTGCGGACGGTGCGGCAAGCGGACAGTTGGCAGCAGTGATAACGGCTTGCGTCACGGGGTGTGACGGATAACGAATTGCGACCGTATCAAGACCTGCACTGACCTCATTTGGTACATCCGACCCTTTCGGCATAATCACTGTGAGAGGACCGGGCCAGAATTTTTCCGCAAGCAAATAAGCCTTTTCGGGAATATCACGGACGAGATTAAAGCGTTCAATCTGAGAAAAGTCGGAGATATGAACAATAAGCGGATTATCCATAGGTCTGCCTTTAGCGGTGAAAATTTTACGCACAGCAGTTCCGTTCAAAGCATTTGCCGCCAAACCGTAAACGGTTTCTGTAGGCACAGCGACAAGCTCGCCGTTTCTGAGTGCATTTGCTGACAGCTCGATATTTTCTTTTGTAGGCAATAACAGCCGAGTTTCCATTTTACACACCTCTTTTTTTAAAACGTGAAGCGACCTCTGTTTTTAAATTAACCTCATGTACCCGACCGAAAGTTAATTTTGTGAGGAAGTCTTATTTTTAAAACGTGAAGCAACCTCTGTTTTTAATTAACCTCATGTACCCGACCGAAAGTTAATCTTATAAAGGGTTTGGGATTCCTGTCACGTACGGGTCAATGATAAAGTCGGTAAAACTGTCATAACACTTTACAAAATCCGTTTGATTTTTGCACTCTGAATAATAATACACCGCAGGGTCTTCACCCTCGTCAAGCTTAAAGAAGTAAAACATATACCCTTGGTGCATAAAGAACACAAAGTCATTTTCACCTAATGAGTGCGGAAAATCGTTTTCTTCAAGCAATTCACGAGCATAGCCGTTTAAAGCTTTTACTTTTTCTATGCTGTAATCCGAACCAACCCAGAATTGACCGTAACCCGTATACTTCATAAACTCAAGATACGCTTTCGGAAGCTTTATCGGGGCAAAGTCTTTTACAAATTTATCAAAGTCGGTATCGCTCACAATTTTATATTTGTTATCCATACCGTTTCTGGAAAGGTACTCAAAAAAATCCTTGAAATTCTTTTTACCGCTGTAACACATTAAAAGTCACCTCCATATTGGGATTATACCAAATATTTGTATACTTGCCAAAACCAATTCTTTAAATATTTTTTAACTTTCAGTCATTCTTTACTATCACAACGACTAACAATAATTAGCATTACTCCTTATTCCTTAGGAACTGTTTGGAAATAAGTTGAACAATTTAGACGCAGGATAATTTGTTCTGTGTTAGGCACAACACCGCAGGAATACTGACGTATTTCAAGGTGT
>CACWTQ010000052.1 GCA_902763835.1 uncultured Ruminococcus sp.
CTCCACCTATTACTACACCTATTTCGTCAATTCGTTGCCAATTGCTACATTGAGCTGATAAGTCATAATTCCTAAACAACTCTATAAATCGGGATTTGACAAGTAAATCAAGCGTTTCAAGCTGCTGTTTGCAGAGGTCTATCAGGTGGGTTACCTTGTCGAGCGTGGCGGCGATCTGATGTTGAACTTCGAGCGAAGGCAATGGAATATCAATTTTTTCAACAACTGTTTTCTTAATTGAAGGTACTGTAGTAGCCTCTGCATGTTCTTCTAATTTCAAACAACACATATAGTGATAGAAATAATGAAGATCTGTAATGCATTCGTTAGGTTTTATTCCCATAACATTGTTATCAATTAAACATGCTTGATTTGTTATAGCTCTTCTGTTTAATTTTACAGCTTCTCCTATTTTTGCAAATACAACAGTATTCTCAGGTACAATTACCCCCTTTATAGCTAAACAAACATCATCATCAATGTAATTATCACACAAAGATAATACAGTAAATCCTTGCATAACATTTTTTGCAATATCTCCAACCTTATAAAAAGGATATCTTCCTGTATTAGCCCCTTGATATTTAATAGGAAAACCAGTACCAGAATAAAAAGTACAAATATCCCCTAACTTAGCCATTCAACATCTCCTCCAACTCCGTCAAACCTGCCGAAATCTCACGCTCAATATCTCGCAGATTTTTCATAAGCTCCTGCGTTGACGGATATTCAACCGGCTTGTACTCAACCTTTTTATACTTATTAATCGAAAGGTCATAACCGTTTTCCGCTATTTCGTCTTTTGTCGCAAAGAACGACTTCTCTGTACGTTCTCTTGTTTCCTCTGCCGAAAGGTTTTTAAAGCGTGCTATAATATCGGGTATATCATTCTCATTCACAGGCGAACGCTTGTCGTCAAGGCTTAGTCCGTCTGCCTGCATATCATAGAACCATACTTTATCAGTTCCGCCGTAGCCTGTTTTCGTAAAGATAAGTATTCCCGTTGAAACTCCTGCATAGGGTTTAAATACACCGCTCGGCATTGAAATAACGGCTTCAAGTCTGTTATTCTCAATCAGCTCTTTCCTAATTGACTGATGTGCCTTTGATGAACCAAACAGCACCCCGTCGGGAACAATACAAGCACATCTGCCGCCTGTTTTGAGCATACGGAGAAAAAGAGCAAGAAAAAGCAATTCTGTCTTTTTCGTTTTGCAAACCTTCAATAAATCCGGCGAAATCGTATCAGCATCAAGACTTCCTTTAAACGGCGGATTCGCAAGGATAACGGAATACTTGCCGTTGTCTGTGTTTGCGTCCGAAAGACTGTCACGGTATTCGATATTCGGATTCTCTACACCGTGAGTCATCATATTCATTGCTCCAACACGGAGCATTGTTCTGTCCATATCATAGCCGTAAAACATAGCGTTATTGTAATGAGCTTTCTTTTCTCGGTTGTAAAAAATATCCTCGTAATATGTTTCTTTTAAATATTCGCCCGATGTTACAAGAAATCCCGATGTACCGCAAGCAGGGTCACAGATAGTATCCTCCGGCTTGGGGTCAAGCAGTTCTACCATCATTCGTATAATATGACGTGGTGTGCGGAACTGTCCGTTTACACCGGCTGTTTGAAGCTTTGAAAGAAGATGCTCGTAAATATCACCCTTTGTATCGCTTTCAATATCTTTAGCCATTTCTTGATAAACACTGTCCATAGCATCAACAATCTTAGAAAGAAGCTGCGGTGTGGGTATCTTGAAAATAGCGTCGCCCATGTATTTTGAATATGTACTTTCTTTATTGCCGTGCAGATTCTTTATAAAAGGAAAAATTTCCTGCTGCATTAATTCGTACATCTTTTCCGCAGGCAAATCACGAAACACAGACCACTTACATTGTTCGTGTCTCTCGAACATACTTGTGTAGGGTAATTCAAGCATAAGACTGCTCTTTGCCTTGTCTGCGTCCGCTTTGTCAAGGTCGTGTATAAACATAAGATAGGTCATCTGTTCGACAACATCAAGAGGATTTGTAATTCCTCCCGTCCAGAACATTTCCCATATCTGGTCAATTTTATTTTTTAATTCTCCCGTTAGCATATTTAATTCTCCGTATCTGATATTTTTAATATATCCTCTTCATCTATCGCCGACATTACCCAATCCCGATACTGCTCTTTCAAATCTTGCGGAGATTTAATCTTCATTGTTGTTGGAAATTGCATTAACCAACCCCAGAATGTTGGGCTTATCTGCACCTGCACCGAGGCGGTGAACTTATCTCCCGATTTTTTTATAACCGTTTTTTCACCAAATTTATTGTAAATAACTCCGATAAGACTTTCATCAAATTTAAGCGTTACCCTACGAAGCGGGCCGCCATACATTTTAAAGGCTTGCAGCGGATACTGCTTTGCTTTACGGAGTGCAGTCTTGCCTTCTTTTGATATGTCTTCTTCCGACAATGAAATATTATCTATACGGTCAACACGAAATGTTTTGATGTGGTTTTCGTATTCTTCTTCCGAGTGATAACAAAGCAGATAATAGTTACCGTCATTACAAACCATAGCAAGCGGTTCTTCTACATAGAGTTTGTTATTATGCTTATATAATCGTTCGCCCGACTGGTTAAGCAGAAAATAATTAAACGATACTTTTTTCTTGCTCTCAATAGCTCGTTCCAATACATCTACAATCTCGTAAATGGATTCGTTGGAATGTTTTACTGCGTTGAAGTGGACAGCATTTCTTTTCAACAAATCTCCTCGTCCACTGCCGCCGAGATCGGCAAGCTTGTCTATCAGTTCTTCGGTTTTGCTCGCAGTGACAAACTTTGAACTGTGAACGCAGTCCATTATGATCTTTATTTCGGGCAAGTCAAACTGTCTTTTAGGCAGCCAATAAACCATATCGTGATTTCTGCGTTTATTTTGTATTTCATAGCCAAATTCCTGCAAGGAGTCGATATCGGTATAAATTGTTCTTCTGTCAGCAGTAATACCAAGAATATTAAGCTCTGCAATTAACTCCTGCGTTGTAATCGGGTGCTGCTCATCTGTTTTTCGATTAAGTATTTCCCAGATTTTCAGCAATTTTATCTTCTGAAATTTTGGATCCGGCATAGCTGTCACCTCTTGGTATTAATATCCAAATGTATTATAACATATATGTCGATTTATGTCAAACGTGCGAAGTACAATGAGAATGACTTCAAAGGATTTTGTTTGTGAACAATTTGTAAATTTATTCAAAACGCAAAAGAACTCTTTAAAATAAATCATTTGAACTATGTATTATTATACGATTATCTCCGTGCCGTCCTTAAAAGTTACCATTCTTTCTGTTCTGCCAACAGTGATAAACTCCACCATACTGCACCACAGTGTTTCGTCAAATTCAGTAATCAACTCGTTATGTGATTTTAAAGTCTGTAAAAACTGGTTCATTCGCTCGTTTTGAACCTTTCTGCTTTCTATCCGTTTCAAGACTTCGTCATATTTTTCTTTTGCAACTGCATACTCACTAATAAATCCGTTATACGTTTCTTGAAAATCTGCTTTTACGCTTATAGCCTGTGATGCTGCACAAGACTTTGCCAGTTCCATAAGCCTTGTCATTTCTGCTTGCAGCCTATTACGTTCCTCTATTAATTCGGACACGTCAAAAAGTGTACTTTTGATTATCTCTATGTTGCTGATTATTTCTTTACGTTCAGTGAGCAGTTGATTAAAAGCTGTGATGAACATATCTTTAATTTCATCTTCCGTTACGTGAGGTGTTTGACACTTCTCTCCGCCGTACTTGTGATTGCAGCGGTAGACCACACGCCTGTATTTATCGTTGGAGTGCCAAACCTTAGAGCCGTACCAACTTCCGCAGTCACCACACTTTATTCTGTTAGAGAAAATACTTACTCCGCTGTAGCGTGTACCTTTGGTGCGTTTACGCTTTTCAAGTTCTGCCTGTACAAGGTTAAATACCTGCGGACTGATGATTGCCTCGTGATTATTCTCAACATAATACTGCGGTGCTTGGCCTTCATTTTTAACCATTTTCTTGCTGAGATAATCAACGGTTACCTGCTTTTGAAGAAGAGCATCCCCCTTGTACTTTTCATTTGAAAGCATTCTGCGTACCGTCTGCTGACACCACACGTCTTTGCCGCCCGGAGATTTTATTCCACGTCTTGTAAGTTCGGCTGCAATCGTGTGAGGTGTCATTCCTTCGAGAAAAAGACGAAAAATCAGTTTTACGATTTCTGCCTCTTCCCTGTTCACAACAATCTGTCCTTCGGGGCCTTTCTCCAAACCGAGAACTGACGAATATGCAAAGCTGACTTTTCCGTCTGCAAAACGCTTTCTCTGTCCCCAAGTTACGTTTTCAGAGATTGAACGGCTCTCCTCTTGTGATAAGGAAGACATTATTGCGATCAGCATTTCCACCTTCGGATCCAGCGTCCATAGGTTCTCTTTTTCGAAGAAAATTTCAATACCTTTTTCTCTTAATTCACGAATTGTTGTAAGACTGTCAACGGTATTTCGTGCAAATCTACTAACACTTTTTGTGATAATCAAATCAATCTTGCCCGCCTTAGCGTCGGCGACCATTTTCTTAAAGCCCTCTCTTTTCTTTACCGAAGTTGCAGAAACGCCCTCGTCAGTATACATCCCAGCAAATTCCCAGTTGTCATGACTCTTTATGTAGTTCGTGTAGTAATCCACCTGTGCCTCATAGCTTGTCAGCTGTTCCTCAAGGTTCGTAGATACACGAGCATATCCCGCAACCTTGCGTTTTTCGGGACAGTTTATAGGACTGACGGTGTGCTTTCTCATTGTAGCAGGTATGGTTGTTACCTTCTTTTGTGCCATAAAGTCTCACTTCTTTCAAACAATTTTCACTACTATAAATCACTCATTTCGGCTCAGAAGTCAACAGAATGTCGGAAAATAATGTGCCGAAAATAGGGCTATATTTCTCGGTACATATTGTATCAATCTGATGATACTCGTTTTCAGTGATGATTCTTTCTTTGATCATTTTCCTTGCTATGAACATCGTTGTCTGATACAGCTTTTCATTCTTAAATTCTTTTTTACTCAACATTACTGCTGCCCCCAAATCTTGATTTGAAATAGCAATCTCGGCTACAATACTTTCTATGATTATTGCCATATGCTTGAAACCCCGCACCGCAACACGAGCATTTAAACGAATAGACAGCTTGCCTGTTCATATCCTCTGTATGCGTACTCCACCACTTCATTCGACAATCATACGAGCAGAACTTCTTCTCCCTTGTGTGTGGATTTTGAGATATTTCCATACCACAACACTTACAGCAGTTCTCTTTGACCTCGATGGAATGCAACTCTTGTGGGTTCTTAAGTCTTGAATAAAAGGATTTTACTGTGTTGATAGATACACCCAGCTTGTCGGCTATATCTCCATAGGTCATACCTTTTGCTCTCAGCTTTACTATTTCGGACTTCTGTTTTTCGGTCATATAAATCATCTCCTACTATTATAAGGACAGAAATAGCTTGAGTGGGTACCTGATTTTGAGAAAAATATCTCTTATTAATGTAAGGCGAAAGAAAAATGCCTAATCCGAAGTAGGTAAGTAAAATTTTTCAAAAAAATAACAGTCCGTATTTCAGGACTGTTGAAACAAAATGTTTATTATAATATTATTTTTTATATTTTACATCGAATTCACTTCTCAATATTGAAAAATATAATCTTCCCACATATTCACCATTCATATAAAAATAATCCCGCAATGTACCTTCATAAGTGAGTCCACACTTTTCTATTACACGTCTGGAGGGTGCATTAATAGTTTTAGTGCATATTTGCACTTTATGAAGATTCATTTGATTAAATCCGTATTCAATAACTGCCCTTGTCGCCTCTGTTGCAAATCCTTTACATTGAAAATGTGAACCTATGCAGTATTCGATTTCGGCGAAATTGTTTCTGCTGTCTACAAGAAAGTACGCTATCTGTCCAATACATTCACCGGAAGATTTTTCGATAATTGCCCAACGGTAATAATCATCTTTCTCATAAGAACCAATATATTTATCAAGAAGCTCCTTTACCTCTTCTTTTGTGGTATATACAGGTTCCGAATACAGTGACTGAATTTTCTCATCAGAAATCCAATATTTCAGCATAGTCTTATCATCCGAATATTTAAATCTGCGAAGAACCAATCTTTGTGTATCTATTGTATTTGTACCAACGTGTTTAATCATTATAGCTTCTCCCCTTTCATTTTTAATAGAAGCTTTACAGCTCTTACGCTAATTATATCACAATAATCTATTGACGTGAAGTACGAAAAAAGATACAATAGTATTAACCGTAAGTTAATACAGGAAAGGAATTTATTATGCTCGATCCCATATACATTACATTTCTGATTGTTGCTGAAACAGGCAGCTTTTCAAAAGCAGGGAAAAAACTATATATTTCGGCTGTTTCCGTCAGAAAGCAAATAACCAAAATTGAGAACGAAATTGGCATAAAACTCTTTATACGAGGATCGCAGGGAGTACGACTTACTAAAGCAGGTCAGCTTTTATATGAAAAGACAGTCAAAATAAAAGAACAAGCTGACAAAACCATGGAGAAAGTAAAATCGATTGTAATTCAAGATAAAATTGTTATAAATGTTGGTGCTTCTATGATGCGACCTGCAACAAGACTTACTGAATTGTGGAAAAAAGCCGGAGATGCTTTATCCGATTATACATTACATATCACTCCTCTTGATGATAATAATTTCAATGCTAAAAGCCTAAAATCCATGATTGGCAATGAAATTGACTGTATCACCATTCCTTATGATGCACAGATGTGGTATGATAATTTCAACATTTTAAAGCTTGGAGAAGATGTTTTTAAGCTGGCAGTTCCGTTTTCCAATCCATTAAGCGAGAAAAGTTTTCTTAAATTATCAGAACTTTCGGGACAAACAATTGTTACTCCTTCAAGAGAATCTCCGAGCGTGTTTCAAATATGCAGAATGCTTGAGAAAGAATATCCCAATATATATTTGAAATCGCTTCCGACCTTATATACTTCAAACACATTTTATAATCATCCAAACAATATAATTCTGACAAGCGACAGCTTTAGAAGCATTAGTCCTACTTTCAATACTATTGATGTAGATTGGGATTTTGTTTCACCTACAGGGATTGTTTATTCGCTGAAGCCAAGTGAGAAAATGAACAAGTTTATAAAGTTATTAAACGAGGTGCTGCAAAACAACACGGTATAGTTTATTGTTGTCAACTCATTGTCAGTGTTTTTGTTATAATACCAATCTTATACAAGACTTAAAGGTATATCTCGAATTATGTTGATACTGTATATATCGTCTATCGGTATCCTTAAATCGTCTGTAAAAATAATCTCTCTGTTATAATCGTCAATCCACCTTACATTTCCCGAAACAGTTACATAATTTCCTCCGCTCTTTCGGTTGTCGGGTACAAAATATGTTATCTCAACAAACGGCTTCTCGGTAATACTTTCGTAAATGATCTGTATTTTCTCGTTTAGTATGTTTACGATTTCCTCTACAAGCTCTATCTTTTCATCTGTTAAACGAGCTGTTTCGGATATTGCTGCACCGTGACCTGTCAAAGCTGCAAAAGGTGCAAACTGAGCAGCTCGATTCAGTCTTGACATTTGCTTATGCTTTGCTGACTGATGATGAGGGAGATTTATAATATCGTCGTACTCACCCATATTTATGCTTTATGCCCTCCAATCTGACCGTTACGCTGTATTGTTGTAGCACCCTCTTTTAGATTCATTCCTTTTAGAACAGAGTTTTTACCGAACTTTTTCTGAAGAGAAATCACGGCTTTTTGCAGGCTTTTCTCTTTCTGAAGCTCGTCATCTTCCTTTGCTTTCTGCTTTTCTATTGTTTCAAAATCCATAAACAAATCAAGTTGTTCGCTCGGCTCTTTAACGTTTGATTCATCAACTGTGTGATTTGCAACAACATACATTCTGCGAACAAGTAAATTACTGTCAACAATCCTTTCAAACAACCGCACAACTGCCGCCGTTATAAGTCTTGTTGACGAAGTATATCTTCCGATGTTCTCACTTCCGTGAGCCTGTTTCGGAATTTTTCTGCCGTAACGGTCGGAAGTAATTTCGCCCTTATAATCGCCGTTTTTTGTGTTTTCAATATCGTAACCGACAGTTAAAACCATTTGATCTGTAACAAGACCTTTATCCACCAAATCAAGAACAAGAAGCTCCGTCATTTCTTTTACAATCAATTTCGCTTTTTCATAATCATAAGGACACTGCAAGACCTGCCCCAAACTGACAGAATGATTTTCGGGTTTATATGCTTTAATATCTGCAATTGTGCAAGGCTCCCAACCCCAAGCGTGGTCAATTAATAGTTCTGCATTTACGCCGAACAGCTTGTAAAGAAGCTCTTCGTCATAAAGAGATTGTCTTGCAATATCACCCATTGTGTGCATTCCGTATTCCTCAAGCCTTTTTGAATAGCCTTTTCCTACTCTCCAAAAATCTGTAAGAGGTTTATGCGACCACAGCTTTTGACGATATGACATCTCATCAAGCTCGGCTATTCTTACACCGTCTTTATCCGCCGTAATATGTTTTGCAACAATATCCATTGCTATTTTACACAGATATAAATTTGTACCTATGCCCGCTGTTGCGGTTACTCCCGTTTCTTTTAACACATCTCGGATAAGCTTTATAGCAAGTTCGTGAGCCGTCATTTGATAGGTTTGCAAATAATTTGTAGCGTCTATAAAAACCTCGTCTATAGAATAAACGTGTATATCCTCCGGTGCAATGTATCTGAGATATATCCGATATATCTCCGTGCTGATTTTCATATAGTGAGCCATTTGAGGAGGTGCTATAAGGAAATCTATTTCAAGTGACGGATTTTGTGAAAGCTCGGTAAAATCGCTTGATTTACCCTCGAATTTATATCCGGGAGCTTTTCTTTTCCTAAAATCATTAGCTTCTTTTACCTTTTGAATAACCTCAAACAGTCTTGCTCTTCCCGGTATTCCGTAGGATTTAAGCGACGGTGACACTGCAAGGCAGATCGTTTTCTCGGTTCGGCTTGAATCGGCTACCACAAGGTTTGTTGTAAGAGGATCCAAGCCTCTTTCCACACATTCAACGGAGGCATAAAATGATTTTAGATCAATTGCTATATATTGTCGCTTTTCCATTTATGCTCACCGTCCTTTTTTATAATTTTTCCGTCTTAAAATTCAATTATTCAACATCATTTTCAATATCTTTAATTTTTTTTGCGGGAATACCTCCGACAACACAGTTGTCGGGAATGTCCTTTGTCACAACTGCCCCTGCCGCTACCACAACATTATTTCCGATTTTGACTCCCGGAAGAATTGTAACATTTCCTCCAAGCCATACATCATTTCCGATAGTTACAGGCTTTGCAATGCCGAGGTGATTTCTTCTGCCCATAGGTGACAACGGATGTCCTACCGTTGTAATAAGAGTGTGGGGACCTATCATAACATTATCTCCAATATAAACGGGAGCAATATCAAGAATCGTTACGTTGTAATTTGTAAGGAAATTATCTCCGGCAAATATATTTGAACCGTTATCGCAATTAAATCCGGGGCATACCGTAGGGTTCTCTCCGACTTTTCCGAACAGTTCTTTTATTGCCTCAACTCTTGCTTCGTTATTAAGCACATCAATAGCGTTGAGCTTTGCACATCCCTCTATTGCGTGCAGCTTTCGGGCATTTACATCTTTATCCATAAAATCATATTCAAGTCCTGCATCCAATTTCTCTAATTCCGTCATAGCTTATACCACCTAATAAAAATTCTATATCTATTTTAACATATTGTGATATTAAAGTCTATTCTTTTGTTAAAGAAAAAGCCTAAGTATCATCATTTGAAATTTACTTAGGCTTTCGTAAATATTAATCTTATACCATTACTGTTATTTGAATTCTGTCTATAGCCCTACTATCTGCACCGGCAAAGCTGTCGGAACTTCCGCCTGTGTCCTTCTTGTTATCCATCCAAGCGAAATAATCACTCTGCCCAATTACTTTGACACGATAACGTATAGTGTGTTTATCCGAAGTAATTGTGATTTTATCGATATTGCCGTTACTCATTTGATGAGTGGTGACATTAAGTTCCACACCGTTGGAATAAACACGAATTCCTTTGATAGGCTCACCGTCAACTCCTGCATAATCTTCAAGATTTTTCACCACAGGCAGCCAACCGCTCTTATCGGTGTAAACCTGATAGCTAATATCAAGAGAAGATGTTGCTGTGTTGGCAGTATCCGTATTTTCCACAGTATCGGCTGCAGCAGTTTCCTCGATGTTATCATACAAGTAGTTCATATCGACAGCAGTGCCAATACCGTCCACCTTACCTGTCTCACTGTATTGCCACAATGAATAAATTCCGTTATATGTACAAACGGAACTCCACTGAGCCACCCATTTTACATATTCAGTAACTTCAGTGAGATAGGTATTCCACCAAAACAGGCTTGAATACACGCCCGGAGTAAAGCCGGCTGCCTTAATGCCATCACAGATAATCTTGCAGGCAGTAGGGGCAAAACCCTCTGTTCCCGGTTCTTCACAATCAAGGAAAATTGGCATTTCAAAGGTATGTCCTTTGATAAGACGGAGTATGTGAGCAAGCTCCGATTTAGCCTGTGTTTCAGTTGTTGCATAAGAATACAGATATACGCCTTTCGGAATACCCAATCTCTCACATTCAGCAAGGTTACGAGCGTACTGCTTATCGTCCTGTGATGTAATATCATCACCGTAACCGCAGCGGATAATCGCTCCGTCAATCTTGCTTCTTGCCTTGTTCCAGTCGATAACTCCCTGATGTTCGGAAACATCGATAATAAACTTTTTCACTGTATCCCCCCCGTTCTCTTCATTTTCATACTTCGGTCTGATAATCGCAAGAATGCTGCTGTAATAACGTGTCATTTTCAGCACATAGCCACCGTTTGAGTAGTTGTAG
>CACWTQ010000053.1 GCA_902763835.1 uncultured Ruminococcus sp.
ACACCGCAGGAATACTGACGTATTTCAAGGTGTTGTAACGACACACAGGGCAAATTAGACAAGTATAAATGTTCAAGTTATTTTCTGACAGTTCCCAAGAGGATAACGTCCGCAAAAAATTTCCGTCATACTGTTTACAATTGCCTGAAAATTTTGTATAATATAATTGTAACAAAAAGTAATGAGGTCGATTAAATAACAATTTTTGTTTATTTTAAAAAAATTAACAAATTGTTGTTTGATTAATACGGGACTTTTTGTTATAATAAATGTGTTATATAAAATGAATCAAGGAGGAATCCATTATGGGTTACACAATCGCACAAAAGATTATAAAAAATCATCTTCTGAGCGGTGAAATGACGGTTGGAAGTGATATCGGTCTTAGAATCGATCAGACACTTACTCAGGACGCTACGGGTACTATGGCTTATCTTGAGTTTGAGGCTATCGGTATTCCCAGAGTTAAAACAGAGAAGAGTGTCGCTTATATCGACCACAACACTTTGCAGACAGGCTTTGAGAATGCAGACGACCACCGTTTTATTCAGACAGTCGCAAAGAAACACGGTATTTATTTTTCACGTCCCGGTAATGGTATTTGCCACCAGGTTCATCTTGAAAGATTTGGTATCCCCGGCAAGACGCTCATCGGCTCCGACAGCCATACTCCCACTGGCGGCGGTATCGGTATGCTCGCTATGGGTGCAGGCGGTCTTGACGTTGCTGTTGCTATGGGCGGCGGTGCATATTACATCACAATGCCTAAAATGGTGAAAGTAAACCTCACAGGCAAGCTTTCTCCGTGGGTTTCCGCTAAAGACGTTATTCTCGAGGTTCTCAGAATTATGTCCGTAAAGGGCGGTGTCGGAAAAATTATCGAGTACGCAGGCGAGGGCGTAAAAACTTTGACAGTTCCCGAGCGTGCAACAATCACAAATATGGGTGCGGAGCTTGGTGCTACAACTTCAATCTTCCCGTCGGACGAGGTTACAAAAGACTTCCTTAAAGCACAGGGCAGAGAAGAGGACTGGACTGAACTCAAATCCGATGAAGACGCAGAATATGACGAAATTATCGACATCAACCTTTCCAAGCTTGCTCCTATGGCAGCATGTCCGCACAGCCCCGATAACGTTAAAACTATCGAGGAAATAGGACCGCAGAAGATTGATCAGGTATGTATCGGTTCATGTACAAACTCCAGCTATCTCGACCTTATGAGAGTTGCGGCTATCCTCAAAGGCAAGACTGTATGTCCGAGTGTTTCGCTTGCAATTGCTCCGGGTTCAAAGCAGGTTTACAATATGCTTGCTCTCAACGGTGCTTTGGGTGACTTGATTGCAGCAGGTGCGAGAATTCTCGAATGTGCATGCGGTCCGTGTATCGGTATGGGTCAGTCGCCTAACTCGGCAGGTATTTCCCTCAGAACATTCAACAGAAACTTCGAGGGTCGTTCCGGTACGGCTGACGGTCAGATTTACCTTGTAAGCCCCGAAACAGCAGCTGCTTCCGCTTTGACGGGTGTGTTCACAGACCCACGCACTCTCGGTGACGCAGTTGAAATCAAGCTTCCCGAGCAGTTCCTTATTAACGACAATATGGTTGTTCCTCCGATTGAAGAGGATAAAATGGATACAGTCGAGGTTCTCAGAGGTCCGAACATAAAGCCTTTCCCGCAGACTTCTCCGCTTGACGAAACAATCGAGGCTTCATGTGCTTTAAAGGTTGGCGACAACATCACAACTGACCACATTATGCCGGCAGGTGCGAAAATTCTTCCGCTCCGTTCAAACATTCCGGCTATTTCACAGCACTGTTTCACAGTTTGCGACAAGGAGTTTCCGCAGAGAGCATTGGCACTCGGCAAGTCGATTATTGTCGGCGGTGCTAACTACGGTCAGGGTTCTTCACGTGAGCATGCGGCTCTTGCTCCGCTTTACCTTGGTGTAAAGGCAGTTCTTGTTAAGAGCTTCGCAAGAATCCACAAGAGTAACCTTATCAATGCAGGTATTCTTCCTTTGACATTCGTAAACCCCGATGACTACGACAAGATTGCTCAGGGTGACGAGCTTGTTATCAAGGACGTTAAGGCTAAACTTGAAAAGGACGAGCCTATTGTAGTTACCGATGTTACAAAGGGTGTTGATATCCCTGTTGACTGCGAGCTTACCGACAGAACTAAGGCAATTATTATTGCAGGCGGTTTGCTTGACTACACAAGAGAAAATTCTTAATTCTATTAAATAAATATAGGCTGAGGGCAAAGATGTCTTTCCGAAACACGAGGGGATAGCTTTGCCTTTAGTCGTATTAAAGAATAAAGAATGAAGAATAAAGAAGAATGAATAATTGAGGTTTGGCAAACCTTACGGTTTGCAATTTTAAAAGATTGGTTTATGATATTAAAAATAGTTGAGTGTATATTTTATGTTGCTCAAATCTGTTTTAATATAAATTTTCCGACTAAAATTTTTATTGGTCGGGTTCGTGAAGTTAGAATTATAAAGATTATCTTCACGTGTTAAAAAAGTTCCGACTAAATTCCCTATCGGTCGGGTACGTGAAGTTAAGGCATAAATGAACTATCTTCACGTGTTAAAAAAACGTGTTAAAAAAACGTGTTAAAAAAAAGGAGCATTATTATTATGGCTGATAAAATTCAAATGAAGACACCTATCGTTGAGATGGACGGCGACGAGATGACAAGAGTAATCTGGAAGATGATTAAGGATATCCTCCTTACACCTTACATCGACCTTAAAACAGAGTACTACGATTTGGGTCTTGTTCACAGAAACGAAACTAACGACCAAGTTACTATCGACAGTGCCGAGGCTACAAAAAAGTACGGTGTTGCTGTTAAGTGTGCTACAATCACACCGAACGCAGAGAGAGTTAAGGAGTACAACCTCAAAGAGATGTGGAAGTCCCCGAACGGTACTATCCGTGCTGCTCTTGACGGTACAGTGTTCAGAAGTCCTATCCTTGTAAAGGGTATTACTCCGTACATTCCTACATGGACGAAGCCTATCACAATTGCCCGTCACGCTTACGGCGATGTTTACAAGAACACCGAGATGACAGTTGACGCAGGCAGCAAAGCAGAACTTTGCGTTACTAAGGCTGACGGCACAGAGGAGCGTTCACTTATCCACGACTTCAAGACGGACGGTATCATTCAGGGTATTCACAACATTGATAAGAGTATCGGAAGTTTTGCTCGTTCTTGTTTTAACTATGCTCTCGACCTTAAGCAGGATATTTGGTTCGCTACAAAGGATACTATCTCCAAAAAGTACGACCACCGTTTCAAAGATGTATTCAATGAGATTTTCGAGAACGAGTACAAGGATAAGTTTGCCGAAGCAGGTATTTCCTATTTCTATACCTTGATTGACGATGCTGTTGCTCGTGTAATCCGTTCCGACGGCGGATATATCTGGGCTTGCAAGAACTATGACGGTGACGTTATGTCCGATATGATTGCAACTGCATTCGGTTCGCTTGCTATGATGACTTCCGTGCTTGTATCTCCCGACGGTGTTTATGAGTACGAAGCAGCTCACGGCACAGTTCAAAGACATTACTACAAGTACCTTAAGGGTGAAACAACCTCGACTAACTCCGTTGCTACTCTTTACGCTTGGACAGGTGCTCTCAGGAAAAGAGGAGAACTTGACGGAACTCCCGAACTTTCCGATTTTGCAGACAAGCTCGAAAAGGCTACAATTCAAACTATCGAAGAGGGCGTTATGACAGGCGACCTTGCTCTTCTCTCAAAGCTCGACAACATTCAGAAGGTTGATACGGAAACATTCCTTGTTGAGGTTGATAAGAGATTAAAAGCATTACTGTAATGCGGACAACGTCCGCTTGAAACACGTGAAGATAGTTATTTATAGTTTGAACTATGTGTACCCGACCGAAAGTTTTTGATAAGATTTTTCTAAAACTTTATTATTAGACCAAAAGCTTTTGATATGATTGTTATTACACCAAATAAAGTTGGTCTAAAACTACCGAATAAAAATAAAGTTTTGGTCGGGTAAGTGAAGTTATGGACAAAATAAACTATCTTCACGTGTTAAAAAAAGTTTTGGTCGGGTACGTGAAGTTATGGACAAAATAAACTATCTTCACGTGTTAAAAAAACGTGTTAAAAAAACGTGTTAAAAAAAGGAGTGGGGTCGGGTACGTGAAGTTATGGACAAAATAAACTATCTTCACGTGTTAAAAAAACGTGTTAAAAAAACGTGTTAAAAAAAGGAGTGGGGGAATGGCGAAAAGAGAAAATATTTCTTCATCGGTTATAAGACGGCTTCCGAGATATTACCGATTTTTGCGTGAGCTTGATAAACAGGGTATAACCCGTATCAGCTCAAATGAACTTGCCAAAAGAATGCGTTCCACCGCTTCGCAGGTTCGGCAGGATTTTAACTGCTTCGGCGAGTTCGGTCAGCAGGGTATCGGCTACAGTGTGGCGGAACTGCGAGATGAAATCGAGAATATCCTCGGTATTAAATGCCACTATCCGGCTATACTTGTCGGTGCAGGCAACATCGGAACGGCTATCGCAAATCAGGTTATTTTTGAAAACAGATGTTTCGATTTGGTCGGAGTGTTTGATAAGGACGAAAACAAAATCGGCAGTAAAATAGGAGAAATAAATATTCGTCACACAGATGATATAGAAAATTTCTGCAATAATAATTCTGTTGTTACTGCAATTCTCTGTGTACCAAAAGGTGCGGTTGAGGAGCTTTCGGAAAGGCTTTATAATCTCGGTGTGAGAAGTTTCTGGAATTTCAGTCATTACGATTTGAATATGAAGTTTAAAAATGTTATAGTTGAAAACGTTCACCTGAGCGACAGTCTTATGCAGCTTTGCTTCAGGATTAATCAAGAACATAATAATTAAAATTAATATATCCCATTGTCACGTGTCGATTAACAATATTGGTACATTGTGACAATGGGATTTTTATATTACTTGACATTTATGTGAACAAGTAGTAGAATTTAATATAGGAAAATTTTGCCTAATTTACAAAAATATTAAATAAAAAGGAATGAACAACATTATGAATATAGAATATAGTTTATTTACAGATTGCGGAAATAGAGAAGTAAATGAAGACAGCATTGCATTTGCAGAGAAAAACGGTACTTATTGTTTTGTTCTATGTGACGGTTTAGGAGGTCACGGCAAGGGCGATTTAGCGTCTAAATTCGTTACGGAATTTGTAATAGAGTATTTTAAGTTTTCACGTAATGCCGATATATTTTTCACTGATGTTCTCGATAAGGCACAGAACGGCTTGTTGGTCGAGCAAAAGAGAATAGGTGCTAGGTTTGAGATGAAGACTACCGCTACCGTGCTTGTTATTTGCGGAAACAAGTACAGGTATGCACATATCGGAGATTCGAGGATTTATTGTTTTAAGAAAGGCAAGGTTCACGAACGCACTATCGACCACAGTGTACCGCAAATGCTTGTTATGGCAGGTGACATCAAGGAAAAGCACATTCGCAGGCACCCTGACAGAAACAAACTTTTGAGAGTTATGGGAGTTGAATGGGAGAATAACAAGTATGAGGTTTCCGATGTGGGGGAACTTCATAACGGAGATGCTTTCCTGATGTGTACGGACGGTTTCTGGGAGCCCGTCACGGAGAAAGAGATGTGCAAGGCTTTGAAGAAAACCGAAAACTCCGATGCGTGGCTTGCACATATGGTCGAAACGGCAAGGAAAAACAGCGAGGGTACGGATATGGATAATTTCAGTGCAATTGCGATTGTATATAAAGATTAATGTTTTGAGGAGAAAATACTTATGAAAAGATGTAACAACTGTTTTGAAATTTCGGAAGAGGATTTTTTGTTTTGTCCCAACTGCGGATATAAAGAGGGAAATCCCCCGAAAGAAGCGTATTATCTTTATCCGGGAACTGTCTTGGAGAAAAGATATATTATCGGTGAGGCAATAGGTTTGGGAGGTTTCGGAATTACATACAAGGCTTACGACACTAAGCTTGATTCCGTTATAGCTGTCAAGGAGTTTTATCCGAGCGGTATTGCAAGCAGAAATCCCGGTTCGCCCGAGCTGTTTGTTTATGCGAAAAAGAGGGAAAGCGAGTTTTATTTCTTCAAGGAGCGTTTTATTGACGAAGCACAAAATATGGCTAAGTTCAATTCGGAACAGAATATTGTAAATGTTTTCGAGTTTTTTGAAGAGAACAATACCGCATATATCTCTATGGAGTTTCTCGAGGGTCAGGGACTTAACAAGTATCTGCACAAGAACGGTGACATAATTTCTCCGGAGTTTGCTGTGAAAATTGCCGAGGACGTTGCGAATGCTCTGGGCAAGCTGCACGAACAGGGAATTATCCACAGGGATATAAGTCCCGATAATATTTTTATGTGTAACGACGGCAAAATAAAATTAATTGACTTCGGTGCGGCAAGGTTTGCACGTGACGAAAACCGTCAGCTTACCGTCATTCTTAAGCCGGGTTTTGCACCGCCCGAGCAGTACGAGCAGATTAACAAGCAAGGTCCGTGGACGGATATTTACGCTCTCGGTGCAACGCTGTATTACATTCTTACGGGTCAGTGTCCCGAGGAATCGACCAACCGCAAGATTAACGACAATCTGTTTTATCCGCACAAGCTCAACCCGAATATCCCCGAGTACTTAAGCAATGTAATTATGAAAGCTATGGCAATTGATATAAGTCTGAGGTTTGCGAATGTTCGGGAGTTTCTGTCGGCTTTACATCAGGATAAGGCTGTTGTTCCGGTGGCAGTCGAGAAGAAGAAGCGAAACCGCAAGCGTTTTGCAGGTATTGCGGTTGCCGTGGCTGTGCTGGTTACGGGTATTTCCGTCAGTATGACGGAATATGAAAGAGTAAAGGACGAAAACACTCTCCCCGATTGTACGATTACAATGTGGTACTGCAAGACCGGCAGTGATGATAATCTGATTCCCGGCGATAAAGAAAAGTCCGCAACTTACAAGGAAACTCTTGACAACGGTGAGCTTAAGGCTTACAATGAAATTATAAAGAGTTTCAACGTATCTTATCCCAATGTTACAGTTAAAGTAGAAGGCTTTGAAGAGAGGGAATATATTAACAAGCTAAAGAACAGTGATGAACAGCCGAACATTTACGAGTATGTCAACAGCACCGATTCCAAGCTGCAACACCTGTCGCTTGAAAAAATTTACTCTTCGGAGGAGGCAAAGGAGTGTTCGCTTTTGGGTCAGGCAGGGGAGTATTACGGAAGTTACGATTATCTTCCGCTGGGCTTTACAACTCCGATTATGTTTGCGAGAAAATCAGACAATGATTTTTCGGATATAAAAATATCCTCCGCTGATGATATTCCCGAGGGTCATAAGTTTTCGACGGATTTCAAGGGTATAGCGGGTACTATGTCCGGTGCAGGCGGCTACTATGACGATTCTGCCTTTGAAAAATTTTCCGAAAAGGAAACTGACTTTTTCGGCACACAGAGCAGTAATTTCTTTAAAGTGCGGGATAAAATGCCGGCACAGTATGAGGTGATTCCGCTTAACGGCGATAAAATTTACTGCAAGTACGGCAATGTCTGGGCGGCGAATGATGTTGATAAAAATTCCAACAAGGCAGCGGAACGATTTTTGAAGTTTATGCTTAATAAATCATCACAGGATAGTATTTATATGCAGAGCAGGAACGAGAGTTTCCCGATTAATGATAATATTTTGGTTCAGTATGCAGAGTTGAATTACGAATTTGAGGGATTCTTTGATAATAAAGATATTTATATTTTTGAATAAGAGGTGATAATTATGAAATTATGCAAAGGCTGTATGGAGCATTACGACAATGACCTGCATACATGCCCGTACTGCGGATATGTTGAAGACACACCGCCGGAAAGTCCTATTCATTTGTTTCCGGGAGTACTTCTCAACGAAAGATATATTGTCGGTAAAGTGATTGGCTACGGCGGATTCGGTGTTACATATATCGCTTATGACTGTGTTCTGCAATTTAAGACTGCGATTAAAGAGTACCTGCCGAGCGAGTTCGCAACAAGAATGTTGGGTCAGACGAATGTAACTATTTTCGGAGGTAACAAGCACGAACAGTTTATTGACGGCTTAAACAAGTTTACGGACGAAGCGAAAAAGCTTGCAAAGTTCCATTCGGAAGAGGGTATTGTAAAGGTTTTCAATACCTTTGAAGAGAACAATACGGCATACATAGTTATGGAATATCTTGACGGCGAAACTCTTGCCGATTATCTGGAAAGAGAAAAGACAATTCCGTCCGATAAAGCGATTGAAATGATGAAGCCTGTAATCGGTTCGTTAAAGAACGTTCATAAGCACGGGATTATTCACCGTGACATTGCCCCCGATAATGTTTTCATAACAAAGAGGGGAGATGTCAAGCTTATTGATTTCGGAGCGGCACGTTATGCGACCGCAACCCACAGCCGTTCTTTGACGGTTATGATTAAGCCGGGATATTCCCCCGAGGAACAGTACAGAAGCCGTGGCGACCAAGGTTCACATACGGACGTTTATGCGGTTGCGGCTACTATGTACAAAATGATAACGGGACACACACCGCCCGACGCACTGGAGCGGCGAGCATACTTTGAGAACAAGGGCAAGGACACTTTACCCCCGATAAGAAAGTATGTCAGAGATATTGACACGAATGTGGAAACGGCAATATTAAACGCTCTGAATGTTCGCATTGAGGACAGAACCCCCGATATGGAAACATTTTTTAATGAGCTTACAAGCACCGAGCCGGTAAAGCGGAGAGCAGGAAAAATTAAGAAGATCGACCCTTTGACATGGCCCTTGTGGGCGAAGATTTCAATACCGACAGCTGCGGTCGGGTTGGCGGTGTTTATAGTGCTTTTGGCGACAGGGCATATTGTTCACAAAAGCGATGGTGACACTGATGAAATCCCCGAGGGTCAAACAAGAGTGCCGTCCGTTATAAGCCGTGAGGTTACGGAGGGAGAAGCAAAGCTTTCGGAGAGTAATCTGCTTATGATGATTGGTGAAAAGGTAAACAACGAGGAAATTCCCGAAAATTATATCCTCACGCAGGATATAGACGGCGGAGCGGTTGTTCCCGAAAATACGGTTATAAATGTTTCGGTTAGTTCAGTAGAAAAAACGGTTGTACCGAACATTTTGGGAATGGAGCTTGAAAAAGCAAAAGCAACCCTTGAAGAACTTGGTTTTGTTGTAACCGTTGAAGAACAATATGACAATGTAATTGCAGAGGGTTGTATCATTACACAGAGTGCCGAACCCGACAGCGAACTTGCGGACGGCAGTGAAATTATTCTCACGGTGTCAAAGGGAAAAGCCCCGAACCAAAAGCAGGAGGTTAAAGAAGTCACACTTCCCGACTTTGTGGGAATGACATACAATGACGTTGTAGCAAAAGCAAAAGAACTCGGAATATCCGTAAAGGTTACGGAGCGTAAGTACAGCAAGAGTTATAAAAAAGATGTAGTTATGGAGCAGAACCCAAAAGCGAAATCGAAGATAAAAACATCTCAAACGGTTGAGCTTGTTGTTTCGCTGGGATATAATAAAGTCACTGTTCCCGATGTTACATATATGACTGAGGAAAAAGCAAAAACTCAGCTTACAAGCCGTGGTCTGAAATTCAGCGTTACATATGAAAACAGCGAAACTATTGCCGAGGGTCTTGTAATTTCGCAGAATCCAAAATCGGACACAGAGGTTGACCCCGAAAGTACGGTTAAGCTTGTTGTAAGTAAAGGTGCGTCAAGCTTTGAAATGCCGAATGTAGTCGGTATGCAGCAGGATAATGCTGCAAGCACTCTTACGGGAAAGGGTTTATCCGTTACAATCAGCTATGAACAGAATGACAGTAAAACAGAGGGCGAAGTTTTAAATCAAAGCGTAAAATCGGGTACAAGTGTTAAGCGTGGCGACAGTGTTGTTCTTACGGTATGCACACACAGCAGTGTTGTGACAGTGCCTGATGTTGTCGGTAAAACTCAAAGCGATGCAGAAAAGGCAATTAAAGATAAAGGCTTGACTGTTAATGTTGTTACAGTGAACAGCGATACTGTTGAAAAAGGCAAGGTTATTTCACAAAGTCCGGCAGGCGGCAGCGGCTTGAAAAAGGGCGATATAGTAACTATTAATGTCAGTGACGGAAAGAAAGAGAGCAGTTCCGTCGGCAACAATCAAGCTGTCACTACTTCTTCAAAAGCTTCAAATACAACAACTTCAAGAAGTTCGACATCAAGCATTGTGTCTAATAATACAAGTTCACGGTCTGTAAGTTCTAAGGTTACAAGTTCAAAAGTAACAAGTTCAAGTACGACGAGTTCAAAGACTACAAGTTCAAAAGTAACAAGTTCAAGAACGACCAGTTCAAGTACAACGAGTTCAAAAGTAACAAGTTCAAGTACGACGAGTTCTAAAAATACTACCGTATTACCGACAGGCATTTCTTTATCTGAAACAAATATTGAAATGACAGTAGGTGATACAAAACAGCTTACTGCAACGGTTTCACCGTCAAATGCAACCGATAAAAGTGTAACGTGGTCAACTAGTAATTCATCAGTTGCAGGTTTATCGTTGTCATCTGGCAATACATATGTTTGTTCTGTTTCTGCTATCGCTGAGGGTACGGCTACAATTACAGCTAAAACTTCAAATGGTAAAACTGCAAGCTGTAGTGTTACTGTTAATCCTAAGAAAAGAGAAACTACTAATTTAGTTGCTAGCGGTGATTGTGGAGATAGTGGTGATAATGTTCAGTGGGAACTATATGACAGCGGTAATTTATATATTTTCGGCAGCGGAAATATGGCTAATTGGAATGGGAATATTTGGGATTTGTGTTGGAGTTATGATAAAAAATCTCCGTGGTATGAGAATACTAACATTAAAAGTGTGAAAATAGAGTATGGTGTAACCTCAATAGGTTATGAAGCGTTTGCTTATTGTACAAGTTTAACCACAGTAACAATCCCGGATAGTGTAACCTCAATAGGTAATTTGGCGTTTGATTATTGTACAAGTTTAACCACAGTAACAATCCCGGATAGTGTAACCTCAATAGGTAATTATGCGTTTTATATTTGTACAAGTTTAACCACAGTAACAATCCCGGATAGTGTAACCTCAATAGAGTGTGCGTTTAGTGGTTGTGCAAGTTTAACCACAGTAACAATCCCGGATAGTGTAACCTCAATAGGTTATGAAGCGTTTGCTGGTTGTACAAGTTTAACCACAGTAACAATCCCGGATAGTGTAACCTCAATAGGTAAGTGGGCGTTTGCTAGTTGTAAAAGTTTAACCACAGTAACAATCCCGGATAGTGTAACCTCAATAGGTAATTATGCGTTTTATAATTGTACAAGTTTAAATAAAATTTATTTCAAGGGTGATAAGCCTAAATTTGATTACAGCGATGATCGGTATCCTTTTGAAAATGTCACCGCCGATGTCTACTACCCCGCAAACAACTCCACATGGAACAACATCGAATCCAACTGGGACGGCGGCGGAAATATGACATTCCACTCCTATAACCCCTAATTCTATAATCTGAACCAAGTGTGTAAACCTAGAAAACCAAAAACTCGGTTTACACACAATTTTTTACAAAAAATTCAAGTAAGCGTTAATGATTTTTGCTATAATTATAACAGCAGGAAAATTAAAATAAACTAAACAAAAAAGAGGTGAATAAACTATGAAAATACTTATCGCAGATGCCGACAGAGATTTGCTGATTTCCTACAAAAAACTTCTGGAGCTTGATTCACATGATGTACTTACAGTCTTTGACGGTACTCAAACTATAATGCAGTTGGGAAATAATAAATTTGACATTGTAATCCTTAACAGAAATATTCCGAGAGTGGATTCAAAGCAAATTATAAAAATGCTTAATGACGATAATATCCCCGTAATTGTCCTTTCGGATAAAAAGGTTACATCGGGTGTGCTTCTGGATAATATCCTCGCAAACTCCTATCTGAGTTTTCCGTTTCTGCCGTATGAGCTTGACGAAAGGATAAAAGATGTCGTTACAAAAATTTCTTCAAAGGATAAGATTTCATTGGGCGATATCGAAATTGATGTTAAAAGCTTCAAATCCACGGACGGCACACGCTTTACCAACGAAGAGATTAACATTTTGCAGGCTTTGAAAAACGGAGAACAGTTCGATGTGAAGCAGGTTCATTCGTACATCAATTCCTTGAATAATAAATTTGAAAGGCTTAATAAAAACTCTCGTGTAAAATATGTGATTAATGAAGGTTATAGGCTGGTGACAGAGAATGAATAAAGTCAGAAAAAAATTTGTATGGTATGCAATGCTTTCACTGTTTGCACTGCTTACCGTGATGCTTTCGATTATCAACGGTGTCAATTTTACAATGGCAAGCAACGATGCGGATATGATTACGCAGATACTTTCCGAAAAACACGGTGCTTTTCCCGAAAATCCGAATAATAAATCGGGCAAAACTCCGAACAGCACTAATACACCCGACACACCAATCGTAAGCGAAATAAAAAGAAGAAGCGGTTCGGGCCGTATCGGACCTATGGGACCCGATTCCCCCGAGATGAATTCTTCGGTGAGATATTTCACGTACTCCTTTGACGAAAAAGGCAACGCAAAAAAGGTTGCGTTTCAGATTTCCGCCGTTGAAGAAGATGAAGCTATCTCGTGGGCGAGAGGTCTTATCAACGAAAATACAGGCTGGACAAGAGGTACTTACCGCTATCGTGTGTATACAGAGAACGATAAAACCTTTGTTACGGTCATTGACCAAGGACGTGAGCTTTTACCGTCCTATCGTATTCTTATAATTTCGGTCTGCGGAGAGATAGTCGGACTTGTTTTAAGCTTTATTGTACTGCGGCTTGTCGGAAAACGTCTTTTCAGACCGCTTGAAGAAGCAGACGACAAGCAGAAGAAATTCATTGCAAACATTGAAAACGAATTTAAAATACCGCTTACTATTATTAATGCTAATACGGAAATAATCGAAAAAGAAAACGGTTCTTCCGATTATACAAAATCAATCAACCGTCAGGTTAAGAAAATGATAGCTCTAGTTAAGGAAATAGGTTCACTTGAAATATTTGAGGATAAAAATGTTAATGTCACGAAAGTTAATCTTTCAAGTACGTTAAGTGCTTTACTCGATTACAGTAAACCAAAATTTGAGGAAAAAGACATCAGTCTTAATTTCGATATCGAAAGTGATATAATCATTGACGGTGAGGAAGAAGCACTTAAAAAACTTTTCTCGGAGCTTATAAGAAATTCCCTTAAATATTCGATAAGTAAATCCGAGTTTACTCTGAAAAAGGAAAAGGACAGAATTTTCATCACTCAAACGAATGATACAAACTTGCCTAGCGGCAGCATTGACAGGATTTTCGATAGATTTACTATCCTCGGCAACGCAGAAAATACAGACGCAATCGGTCTTGGACTTTCCAAAGTCAAGGATATAGCAAAATCTCACAACGGAAGAGTAAGTGCAAAGGTTACGGACGGCTTGTTTGTACTGAAAATTGCACTTTAATTTGGAGGTGATTGTTGTGGCAGAAGTTTCAAAACCTGTAGTGGTTATGAAGAGGTACGAGCTTAAATATATTTTAAGCCCCGAACAAACGGAGTTTTTCAAGGAACGCATTAAAGGGCATATGGAGATTGATAAATTCGGTCTTACTTCAATCGCTTCACTGTATTACGATACTCCGAATTACCGATTGATTCGCACGTCAATAGAGAAACCCCCGTTTAAAGAGAAAATCCGACTTCGTTCCTACGGTCTGGCTACAGACAGCTCGCCTGTTTTTCTTGAACTCAAAAGAAAAGCTTACGGCATAGTTTACAAAAGACGTGTGCAGTCTACAATCCCCTTAGTCAAGAAATTTTTTGACGGTGAGGGTGACATCTGTGCCGGCGGTCAAATTAACCGTGAGATAACTACATTCAGAGATTATTACGAATGTTTAGTGCCTGCTTGTCTTATCATTTACGACAGAATAGCATACTTCCAACCAAACGGAGATTTGCGTTTGACTATCGACCACAACCCACGTTACAGATACGACCACCTAGACCTAAAATATTCAATGGACGGAATATCACTTCTCCCCGAGGGTTACACGATTCTGGAGGTTAAAGTTCAGCAGGCAATTCCGCTTTGGCTTACGGATATTCTCTCGGAGGGAAAGATTTACAAAAACAGCTTTTCAAAGTATGGTGCAGCGTACAAGCAGCAATTACAAAAAGTAAACCGAAAGGAATTTTAAATATGTTTGATTCAATTTATACATCTACAGTTACAGCATCTCAGTTCTTTATTATGACTGCCGCATCTCTTATCTCGGGAATAATCTTTGCTTGGCTGATGTCATTCAAGGTTCGCTCCACAAAGAGATTCTTTACAGTGGCTACCGTTTTACCGTTCATAGTTGCGGCTGTTATTACATTTGTAAACGGCAATATCGGTGCAGGCGTCGCAATCGGCGGAGCGTTTGGTCTGATACGTTTCCGTTCCGCACAGGGCAGCTCCGACGAACTTGTAACTGTGCTTATCGCTATGGGTTCGGGTATTGCGTTCGGTATGGGTTACATAGGCTACGGAATTGTTATACTCCTCGGAATGTCGGTGTTCTATTTTCTGCTTTCATATCTTCCTATTTTTGAACATAAAAGCCTTGCTCAGGATAAACTTCTCAGAATTACAATTCCCGAATCGCTTGAGTATACAGACGCATTTGATGATACATTCAGTCACTATCTTAAAAATGTTGAAAGTGCAGGAGTTAAAACAACGGGTATGGGTTCAATGTTCAGACTTTCCTTTAAAATTCAGATGAAGAACCCGACAGAGGAAAAAGAATTTATCGATGAACTCAGAACTAAAAACGGAAATCTTGAAATTGCAATTCTTCCATATACAGACCCACAGAATCAATTATAAATATTAATATTATATTGTGAAGTTTATACTTGCAAATATGATATATAGTTACAAGGAGGAATAATTTAATGAAAAAGTCAAAAAGATTAGGAACTGTTGGGAAATAAGTTGAACAATTTAGACGCAGGATAATTTGTTCTGTGTTAGGCACAACACCGCAGGAATACTGACGTATTTCAAG
>CACWTQ010000054.1 GCA_902763835.1 uncultured Ruminococcus sp.
TGCGGATAAATAATCCGAAGGCGGCGGCATATCCACACCTTCCATTGTAGAAGAATCTATCATCGTGAGCGGTCTATGTCCCGGATTGCCGGCAGCGATCTTTTCAGCTAAACTCTTAGGTTTTCGTCCTGCTCCTGCTCTCGCGCCGCCCCTGTTCGTACCATCTTTCGCCATTAAAAAATCTCCTTTCCGTTTTTCAAACATTTTTTCAAACAAATCAAACTTTTCAAACGAAAAATTTCGCCTAATTTTCGTCTAACTCTGGGGGACCCCAACAGCATTAATGCCCCACCGCCGCCTATCTTTACTACAAATTATACTAAATTTGAACATATTGACAGCTGCGTTTGAATTTGCGATTTTTTTGCGTAAAGGCTCACGCCCGTTGACACTCCTGTTGATTTTAGATAATATTACCGCCCCTACCCCTAAATATTTTATGAATTATTACTAAAATTGTTTTTCTCATTTTATTTATATTTCATAGAATATTATTTATAATTCATTTATTTTTGTGCAAATGTTACATTGACCGTCAACCTATTTTTTTTATAGTTTACACTTAAAATTACATCAAATATCGACAGCGCAACTTTGCACCGTCCTAAAATACGTTTGTTTGAATAGCTTTGAATAAACATTTGAATTCGTATTTAATCAAACCGCTGTCAAAAATTAGGATTGTCACTGTACAGCGAAGTCCTTCTATATATTGTCGTGGGAAAGGTCGTTTTTTCACCTATCGATGAAAAATTTTTTAATTTTTTTTTGTAAGTCTGTTAAACAATTCAACTCTTAATTCACACCAATCGTTATCTCGTCCACACGCTCAAAAATACCCCTGCCCTTATCCGTTATCGATTAAAGGCTTTAACGCGCCTTGTAGGTCGTCACAGCAAAAGTGAGAGGGGTTTTTTGCGGCTAAACTTTCAGCCGCAAAACTTTATTCACTCACCCCAGATTTGGGTGCAGTACTTTTTTACCGTTTGTTGTTATGCCACCTGTCACCACGTTTAGCATGAAGACTTGCATGACAATGAGAACAGAGGCTAATCAAATTCTCTATATCGTGCGTTCCACCTTCTGACAAAGGCTTAATGTGATGTATTTCCTCAACAGGTACAATCACACCGTTTTTAAAACACTGCTCGCAGAAAGGGTGTGTTTGCGCATACTGCTTTCTAATTCTTCGCCACTGTTCACCGTATCGCTTTTTGGTGGCAGGGTTACGCTGATATGTTTCATAGCGTCTGTTCTCCTGCTTTTGATGTTCTTCGCAGTAACGTCCATTTGTCAGCTTAGGGCAGCCGGGATATGAACACGGTTTCTTTGGTCTTCTTGGCATACATCTCACTCCTTATCTCTATCACGTATCTACTCAGCTCGAATTTGAGCCGAGTAAATTATTAACTGAATCCAAAAATGGTGTCAGTAATTTGTATATCTACTCAGCCCAAATTTGGGCTCAGTGATTATTATGAACAATATTAATCTTCGCTTGAACACTTATTCTTAAGCCACTTCATCTTTAACCATTCAATCTTAATCTTACGTTCAACGTAGTTCGAACAACCGATAAGCATTCCCAAGTCATAAAGCTGAATGATGTCAAGCAGCTCAATCTGCTCATTGGTCAAATGTTTTCTCACGCTCTCACCACGATCAATGCCGTGTGAAATTCGGTATGCTTTCCCTGTCATACCAAGTGCAACACGATAAATCAAATCGCATTCATCGGCAAATCTGCGTGGATTAGGCTTGCCGTACATAAAGCACAGCGTTTCAAAAAGTAGTGGAAATTCCATAATCTCTATGGTGCTTATGCCGCCGAAATCATCATTGCATACGTTTGCTATTTTCTTGCTCATAATAATTCTCCCTTGTAAAAAAATGGTATAAAAAATGCCCTTACAGGATTGCTCCCATAAAGGCTTTACACTACTATAAAAAACGGCTTACAAAAATTCCCTTTCATAAGCCATTTATAAATTCTTTGCTACTTTGCTAATTATAAGTATATCACAGTCAAGATGTCCCATTCAATAGGTTGTCGTTCCTTTTTTTGGAATTTCAAAACTTTTTTAATCTTAACCTTGATTTTGACTATTCTGCTGATTATAAGTATATCACAGTCAAGATATCCCATTCAATAGGTTATCGTTCCTTTTTTAGAAAATTTCCATTATTTTACGATAGTAGAATCGGGAATTGAAAGCGATTCCAAAATTTCAGCATGAAGTCTAAAAACATGGGTCTTACTATACCCTAAATCTTCACCTATTTCTTTCCACGATTTTAAACAAAGATATCTCAATTCTAAAATTCTCTGATACTCTATATTGTCAACACTTTTGATTAACCTCGTGATGTTCCTTTTCAGGTCAACAAGATAGTCGATATCATCGTTTATCTCATTTTCCAAAGCTATCATCTTTACGATAATATCCTCCATACGATGCGTATTTCTTGTTGCACTGCCCGGTAAATCTGAGAGTGTTGATGTCGCCTTAGCCGCCAACTCTCTAAGCCTTGCTACCTGCTCTATTTTACAATCAATACGCTTATCAATCTGGTAAGCTTGACTAAAGTATTCTTTTGCCGTCATTAAGACTGCACCTCCATATGTTCAAGAATTTGTTTCACTTCCTCAACACTTGTTACTTTGAATGCCTGTCCCTTTGCTTCTTTGATTTTTCGTATTGTTGCTTCTTGCAGCTTTGTAAGCTTTCCCGTTTCTGTCTTTACCTCGAAAGCGACAAATCTTCCGCAGTAACAGCAGATAATATCGGGAATGCCTGCTGTGCCGTACATACCGCCGTGTTCTTTCCACGAGAAACAGTTCGGCACAGTCGTTAAATATTTTAAAATAGCTTTAACTATGTCGGATTCTTTCATTTTGGTTCGCCATCCTTTTCTCCGAAACACTTGAAATAGAAAAAAGGTATTATAGTCAATAATTTTTGAATATTATATATACATATGTGTGTATGTGTAAAAATATATAATATAAGAAGATGGCTTTTTTCCTTTCGGTGTTTCGGAGTTAGAATTTATTATTTTTACCTTTTACATAACCACCTAACCTCATAACCTCTCTTTATGTAGAGTCACCTGTATATACGCGCGCACACGCACGCACGCGCATACGCGCGAAAACAATTCCCGTGTATCTCTCTATATATAAGAGGTTAGGAAGGTTAGAAGTTAGGGAGTCAACGGCTCGATTTCTGTGCCCTCAAAGCCCGATACATCGCAGTTTTTACGCATTAAATTGAAGTCAAGCACCCAACACTTGTGATTATCACTGCCGATAAATTTCTGCACATTGGATTTTATAAAATACTCCGAATGCTGGAGCTGTTTCTTAAACTGTGCATACGTCAAAACCTCTCCCACAATCGCATAATCCTTACGGTATTTCGTGTAAAGGTCATAGACAGGTGTCAGCCAGAGATACATTTTGCCTCCGTCAATCTTGTAGTAAACTGTGGGGTCGAGCTTCATTCTCGCCATGATCTCAAACGTCTGCTCCACGATACTCTGATTATTTGTACCGCCGTCAAGGAGATAGTCCTTAGCGGCAAACTCCAGATACTTCACGCAGCTGTCTATTCTGAACGGAAACACCTCTTCCCATTTGAAAGAGAAATCTGTGCATATCTTTTCCAAAAGTTTCAGTCCGGCATAGCAGCAAGCAAGATTACTCACAATACGGCTTGGTAAATCTGAATTGAACTGTGTTCTGCCCTCTGTATACCACTTCTCAACGGTTGATGAGCTGATTCTCAAAGCGGTATTGAGAAGAGTTCTGCCGAAATCGGAAAGAACCGCTGCCCTGGATAAAATCCTGTTGAACGCCATTCTGTGTTCCGTATTTTTCAAATCCTTTTTCGAGAAAAGAAGTTCAATGCTGCGTTCTCGTATTGCCGCCTCGTCCGCCGATTCCTCGCCTGCAACAATCAAAGGCGCTGCAAGATCGTATGTTACAACCGACAAATCGGCTCTTCCCCTAACACCCTCATGACCGTCATAAGAATCACGGAAATGATTGTAAAGGGTACTGATTTTCACCCTATCCATTTTTGACGGTTTAAATTCATCAAGCGGCAGCGGAATTAAATTTGACGACGCAGATTCCTTCATCAGCGTAAAAGCAGTCACCTGAGTTGCGGCGATCACTCTTGATTCGGAGAAAATCGGAAGAAGAACACGCTCCAAAGTTGTAGACTTACCGCTGCCCGCCTCTCCGATAAGGAAGAGATGCGGAAATTTTATGCCCTCGACACGCAGATGTTCCTTAATGAAACACCCTGCCGCCCAAGCAATGATAGATATTGCCTTTGCCGGTTCATTGTATGACATCAAAATTTTACCAAGTTCGAGCAGCTTGTCTTTTGTAAGTGCATCGCAGCAAAGAATACCGCTTTCAATGCTCTTGTATTTTTCAAGCTGGACGATATTCTCAACGGACAGTCCGCCGCTTTCGATAGCGCCGTCCTTTGAAACGAATACCAATCTGCCCTCATGACTGTAAATGCCCATAGCCTTTACTCCTCGTTTTTTCTCCCATTTGAGTTCGGACACATAGCCTTTCAAAAGCTCCAAATCACCGTCACCGCCGAGATAGGATAATGATATTGTATTTTTGTTAAGTAAATTCTTGAACTTCTGCTGATTAGCAAAATCTGCGGTCATAAAGGTAAGGCGATATACTTCTCCACGCACCGTTACAAGGTCTGCGGTGAGCTGTGTTTCATCATCTGATACAATCATCTCCACAGGCTTGAATACAAAATTCGTAATGGGATATGTAGTATCACCCTTTGCTCTCCAATACCTGCCCATATATTCATAAATCGGATTATCTTCTTTCGGAGAATATACGTTCTCCGTTGATTCGATAGCCTTGTTCAGGGTTTCTTCTCCGTAGGTAGAGCCGTCTGCATGATGTTTCTCGTCCCACTTCTTGCGATAAAGCCCCGATGAACGGAAAATACGTTCCATCTGTTCTTTGTTTTTACCCGACCAAAAAGCAAGCTTACGGCAGAAAGCCATATCAGCCTCGGACTGGCTTTGATAGTTTTCCTGCCAATTACCCTCAAAGAGTGCAACAAAAGCTTCGCCGTCATCAGACGATTTTGCTTTTTCAAGCAGCTCCTCATCAGTAAGTTCAACGCTCTTATTTGCAGATTTTTTCTTCTTTGCTCTCGGTTTCCTCTGCTTTTTGATATACGTTTCGTAAATCCACTGCAGTGTATCTGTACCCTCGGAAATAGTATCAAGCGAACCGGGAAGCTGTCTTTCGGTTACAGTAAAATAACGTACTGAGTCATACATCTCTACACCGTTCTCGGTATTCTTGCTGCTGCCTTTAGGCTTTACACCTTTAAAGTACAGATGTACACCGTCACCCGACGGAGAAAACTCAACGTATGTTGGCTGTTTATCAATGATAGCCTTAGCAATATCGTTAAACTCGTTTGTTTCGGCGTTATAGCAGTGATCTATATCTACACCGACTATATCGTCATCTTTGGAAAACATATATCCGATACCTGTGTAATCAAAGCTATTTGCGGCTTTGACAGCCGTTTCATAGTCCGTCCATGTATCGGGGTTGTTGGACATAGCACCCTTACCTGTTATCGGATTAATCGGCACTTTCTTAGGCTTACCGCCGTTGAGGTCGGGTTCAAATCTCCAACACACCCATTGTTTCTTGTCTTTAAGTTCTTTCGGAAAACTCATTTAAACACCTCCACACAATTTTCGTCAAAATAGCGTATTAAAATATCTTTTCTCTCGGCACGTCTGATTTCCGCTGCCATACCGTTTGAGATATTACTTCCAAACACCCAGCACTCCTTACAGCCGTCAAGAAAGACCGTTCCCATAAAGATACCCAACTCACGTTCTTTCGGATTATCGTCCGAGAGAAACTGAGGAAAAAACAGGTGACTTGCATAGGGAATGTAACCGCTTTTTACAGCAAAGGCACAGTAACGTCTTGCATTGCGGATATTCAGCTGTGTATATCCGCTAAACGGTGAACAAATATAAACTTTCGGCATATACGTTCTTTGCTGCTTACGCTTTAGTCTTTCTTCTCTCTCAATGTTCTTCAGTGCTTCATAGGTAGTAGGGTCGTAATATCGCTCTGCATTAAACTTGCTTATGCTCATTGCAATACTCCTCCCATTCTTTCATTTTTCCGAATCGTGAACCGACTTCCGCCTCTGCAACAATCGGTACATCAAATTCGGGATAAGGCTGCTGTTCCATACACGATTTTACAAAGAGCATGGCTTCCTCTACCTTATCCACAGGCAGTTCGAAGACAAGCTCATCGTGAATCTGGAGCAGCGGTTTAAGCCACATTCTTTCGGGCAGCCCTTCGACAATACGTCCGCAGGCAGCTTTTAAAATATCCGCTGCTGTTCCCTGAATAGGAGTATTCAAAGCACAGCGTTCCGCAAAAGAGTGCCTGCCCCAATCCTGAGATAGCATACCGACAAGATATCTTCGTCTGCCGAGCCATGTTTCCGCATAACAAGTAACCTGTGCCCTTTTCTTTGTTGCTTCCTGCCACTTTGTCAGTCCGGGATAACCTGCTTTCAGATTGCGAATAATCTCCTTGCAGCGGTCAAGCGATGTATCCAAACCCGCCTTGAATTTGAGAGTCTGTTGTAAACCTTTCGGAAATAATCCGTAGAATACTCCGAAGTTGCAGTTCTTTGCTATCGTTCTGTGTTCCTTATAATCGGGGGCGTTCTTGTCTACTGCTGCCTCAAACGGAACGTTAAAAATAACCGATGTTGTCTGTGCGTGTATATCTCCGCCGTTTCTGTAGGTTTCAAGCATTTTTTCGTCACGGCAGTAAAATGCACCGACACGAAGTTCTATCTGTGAAAAATCAAGTGACATCAGAACATTCCCCTCGGACGCTTTGATAAAATTTCTTACACCAATAGGGTCATTTGTTTTTCGGGGACACGTTTGAAGATTTGGATTTCTTACAGCAAATCTCCCTGTTTCCGTTCCCAAAGGCATAAATTCAGGGTGAATACAGCCTGTCGCTTCGTTTATATGAGAAAGGTAGCCGTCAATGTAAGTACTCTTCAGTTTTCCCCATTTCCGGTAATCCTAAACTAACTCGAATAATTTTACATATTCGGGTTTATTGTTTTCACACCATTCTTTGAGCATTTGCATAGCGGCGTCATTTGCAGCCTTCTGATTCTTTTCCGTCATTTTCATAACGGGAAGTCCGAGAGTAGTGTAAAGATATTTCTTAAATGCAGCGGTCGAAGCATTAGCGCCGATATCAACACCGCCTGTTATCCTGTCAATTTCAGTTCTTATGCCATCAATTTTTGAAGTAGCTTCTTTGTTTTTTTGCTGCATAAGTTCTCTATCCATAGGAACACCGTTGTATTTCATCATACCACAGTAAACGGCTGTCGGAGATTCAAGCTGCTCGACAATTACACGGTGCTGAGGTAAATAGTTATCGAACCACGCATTAAATCGGTAGTACAAACGCAGCGTATACTCGGAGTCTGCGCACGCATAGCGTATAGTTTCATAATCCTGCGGATTCATTTCATCGAAGTGTCTGCCGTTTGTAACTTTCTCAAACGATGGCATATCGGCACCGTAAAACTGTATAGCAAGGAGTTTCAATCCGCTGTCGTGCAGTGTTCGATACTCATAAGGTGCTTTGAGCGTAAGCTGTGCAGCAGCGATAGTATCATAGCATGGCTGTTGCACAATGATACCTTTCGCATACAGGAACATAGCTTCAAATGCAAGATTGTGTGCTATTTTGACACGATTCTTGTTTTCAAAGACCGTTGCTTTGAGAAATGACCACAGCTCCTCTTGATTGTCGGCATTATCACCGCTGTTATGGGTAAGCGGTACATATATCGATTCACCCTCGGAAACAGAAAAGCTGATACCTACAATATGAGATTTATGTGCGTCAAGAGCCGCTTTTTCTTCTCTGCGGTAGAGTTCATCGGGTGCTGTTTCAAAGTCAAATGCGACAGGCTTATCGTTATCGAGAAAAGCTTTTATATCCGAAAATGCCGTAACACATTTGTAAATTGGTTTGTAAAATTCCATTTTATTTCACCTCTGTTGCCACTCCGAAAGAGCTTGTAACCGTAAGTCACATACCCTTTCGGAGCTTGTAAGTTAAATTGTAAGAAGATTAATCTTCAACGGAATTGAAAACTTCGCCTGTTTCGGGGTCGATACTCAAAACTGCATTATTCTTTGTATCGCTTGTCGGAGCAGACTCGTCACTGCTTTCAATCAAGTCATCGGAACTAAGCTTTGTCGCATATTCTTTGACATTGTTTGTCATCTCCGCTATAGCCTGTCTTTCGTTCTGTTCAAGAACTCTGACAAAGGTAAACACTGCCTGAGAATACAACATACCTGTGCTGCTTGTTGCTTTTTTCAAAGTAACCTTAGTGACCACCTGATTGAGCCTGCGTCTTTTTGACAGCTGCTGCTTGGTATACTTGATAAAGTTAGCGAGAGAGCTTGCCGGGAGTGAGAGAATAATCGGAAAGATTTCTCCCTCACGGATAATATAGAGATAACGCTTGTTCTTACACGCCTTGCTCTTGCCCTCACCGCTGCCGTACTGATTATACGGACAGTTTTCGCAGTCACCGCCGGGAACTCCCACGCCTGTCACACCGTCAATGGAACTGCAATCGGGCGGTACTCTTTCACCTGTGTATTCCTTTGAGTAGAAAGCAAATGCAGGGTGATTGTAAAGTATAACGCCTGTAATATCCTTAGTCACAGAGTTGCCGTTTTCGTCCTCATCGGGAAGCTGAAAAACTGTCACACCGCCTGTCGGAAGGCTGATCTTATCGAATGTAAAGTTCATAGCCTGACAATCGTCTGCCAACGCTTCTCTGAGTATTTCCATGCTTTCTGTATCTGCAAAGCCGCCTGTAACGACCATTGCGTTTTCTGCTGATTCAATATTCTTAATTGACATATATTTGTCCTCCTAAATTTATATTTTGACTTTGTAACCTACGTTTCTTAGTTTCCGAGAATCTTAAAAGCTTTGTTTCTTTGACAAAAGAGTTATTTACCCTTGCGTATACCGACCGAAATTTTCTCGTAGGCATTTACCACACTGGAAAGCCATTCGGGAATGGTATCTTTATTGTTCTCTTTCTGCTCCTTAACGAAAGATGACAGTGTGTTTGCATTGACATTTTCCTGCACCATACTGCCGTAGCCGTTTTTACGAAGTGCAGAGAACAATTTATCTTTACCGCCTGCTTTCGGAGAAGCGTAAAGTCGGCTTTTGAGATAAAAGGTACTTCCGTGACGAGAAAAATTATCACATTCAGACATTGCCATTTCATCGGATAGAGCTAAATCAAGCCTGTCAATTTCTGCTGTTATAGCCTTGACTTCATCTTCGAGAGCTTTCTTTTTCTCTTTAGCTGCTTTCAGCTGATCTGCAAGCAAAAAGATTTTTGACATCTTCTTCTCATCTGAAGTGTTGGGAGCATTATTAACTTTTTTTGTGGGATTCGGTTCGGGATTGTAATCACCATAATCCAAAATCAAATCAAGATCGTTTACGTAGGTCATTCAAGCCTCCTTATTCCTGAAACGGATTTTTACCGTTTCTATAATCGTCTACTAATAATTTTGCCAAATCTACCTTTTGGCGTAAGGATTTAAGTATCTTGCCGTCAACCGTTCCTTTTGCTATCAGATAGATGTATAAGCAGTCGTTTTTCTGAGATACACGGTGTATCCTTGCCTTTGCCTGCTCGAAATTACTCATACTGTAATCAAGCGAATAGAAAACCATCGTTGACGCAGCAGTTAGAGTAATGCCAAGTCCGGCAGCGGCAATCTGTCCGATGAACACTTTGCAGTTATCATCATTTTGAAATTTTCGTATCTGTTCATCACGGTCGGCAACACCGCCGCGAATTACAGCATACTGTATTTTCTTCTTTGCAAGAAGATTCTGAATATCATTCATTTCGGGAACGAATCTCGCCATTACTACAAGCTTTTTATCTTCCTGAATTACTGAGTCTATGATGTCAGACAGAGCATCCAGTTTTGCTGTACTGACGGCATTTACATCTCCCTCGTCATCGGTAAGATGTCCGCCCGTAACCTGTGACAGTCTGAGCATTTTTGTAAGGACGTTTACGGCAGAAACCTCAGAATTGGCAAGCTCCGTATAGCTTTCTCTTTCGAGTTCCTTGTATATTTTGAGTGCCTTTGGTTCAAGTTCTACCGGACGTATTTCTTCAATCATATCCGGCAAATCAAGGCATTCTTTTTTCGTAACTCTGAACGCTATGGAGTGCATACGTCTTAAGAATTCAGACATCATCTGCTTGCGGAAAACAGGTATGTGATTGCCGTAACCGCACATATCAAAATATCTGCTGCGAAACGGATAAAAACTTGTACCGAAGATATTCTTGTCAAGAAAACGGTATTGTGAATATACATCAAGCTCTTTATTCGTTATGACTGTGCCTGTGAGAAGCAGTTTAAATCTTGCTTTGTCACCGAGCTTGTGCATTGCTTTTGATTGAGATGTTGTACCGTCTTTCAGCTTGTGTGCCTCGTCACAGATAATAAGATCTGCATCGTATGAAAGAAGTTCCTTTTCCAGTCGCCATGCTGATCCATAGTTTACTATGACAATTTGCAGTCCTTGACCGGATTTTGCAGCGGTTATTTCTTTCTGCTTCTTTTGAGATGTGCCTTTTAGAAGATGAAGTGTATACGGAAATTCAGCGAATTTTTGCAGTTCTTCTTCCCATACCGACAATATTGAAAGCGGTGCTACTATGAGCATTCTTTTCATTACTACTTTCCCAAATCATAAGACTATACACATTTTTTAGGTCTGCCACGCTTGCGTTTAGGAGTAGAAGCGGCATCAATAAGACCAAGTTTTTTGA
>CACWTQ010000055.1 GCA_902763835.1 uncultured Ruminococcus sp.
TCTTTTGCCATTTAAATATCTCCTTTCAGTTTTTCAAACATTTTTTCAAACAAATCAAACTTTTCAAACGAAAAAATTCGCCTAAATTTCGTCTAACTCTGGGGGACCCCAACAGCAGAAATGCCCCACCGCCGCTTATCTTTACTACAAATTATACTAAATTTGAACATATTGACAGCTGCGTTTGAATTTGCGGTTTTTATGCGTAAAGGCTCACACCCGTTGACATTATTGTTAGTTTTAGATAATATTACCGCCCCTACCCCTGAATATTTTATTAATTATTACTAAATTAGTTTTTCTCACTTTATTTATATTCCATAAAATATTATTTATAATTCATTTATTTTTGTGTAAATGTTACATTGACCGTCAACCTAATTTTTAATAGTTTACACTTAAAATTACATCAAATATCGACAGCACGACTTTGCGCCGTCCTAAAATACGTTTGTTTGAATAGTCGTTTGAATTCGTATTTAATCAAAGGACTGTCCAAAACTGTAATCATCACTGCATAATGAAACCCTTCTATATATTGTCGTGGGAAAGGTCGTTTTTTCACCTATCGATGAAAAATTTTTTAATTTTTTTATTGTAAGTGTGTTAAATAATTCAACTCTTGATGCACACCAATCATTATCTCGTCCACACGTTCAAAACACCCCTACCCTTATCCATGCTTTAACGCACCTTGTAGGTCGTCACACCGAACGTGAGAGCGATTTTGTCGGCTGAAACTTTAGCCGTGAAATTAATCACTCACTCCAACTTTGGTGGCAGTAATTTATTACCGTTTATTGTTATGCCACCTGTCACCACGCTGTGCATGAATCCTTGCATGGCATGACTTACAGAGAGCAATCAAATTCTCTGTATCGTGCGTACCACCTTCCGACAAAGGCTTGATGTGATGAACCTCTTCAACAGGTACAATCACACCGTTTTTAAAACACTGCTCACAGAAAGGGTGTGTCTGTGCGTACTTCTTTCTTATTCTTCTCCACGCTTCGCCGTATCGCTTTTTGGTGGCAGGGTTACGCTGATATTGTTCATAGCGTCTGTTCTCCTGCCGCTGATGTTCTTCACAGTAACGTCCATTTGTCAGCTTAGGGCAGCCGGGATATGAACACGGTTTCTTTGGTCGTCTTGGCATTTAGCATTTCACTCCTTATTTCCAATCCGCTCAAAATTGAGTCGGTTCATCAACTGAATCCAAAATTGATGTCAGTAATTTGTATATCACTCAGCCCAGATTTGGGCTCAGTAATATTTATAAATAATCTTAATCTTCGCTTGAACACTTATTCTTAAGCCACTTCATCTTTAACCATTCAAGCTTTATCTTACGCTCAACGTAGTTCGGACAGCCGAGAAGCATTCCCAAATCATAAAGCTGAATGATGTCAAGCAGTTCAATCTGTTCATTTGTCAAATGTTTTCTCACACTCTCACCACGTTCAATGCCGTGAGTAATTCTGTACACTTTACCTGTCATACCGAGTGCAACACGATAAATCAAATCACATTCATCGGCAAATCTGCGTGCGTTAGGCTTTCCATACATCAAGCACAGCGTTTCAAAAAGCAACGGAAACTCCATAATCTCTATGGTGCTTATACCGCCGAAGTCATCATTGCATACGTTTGTTATTTTCTTGCTCATAGTAGTTCTCCCTTGTAAAAATTGGTATAAAAAATGCCCTTACAGGATTGCTCCCATAAAGGCTGTTTTGTTCATGTTAAGTAAAAAACTTACAAGGTTATAATTTCTCGCAAACCTTGTGCTGTTGTATTCAATTTTTATTTTATAAAATGTCATAAAAACAGCCTTTGCAAAGATTCACTCTTGCAAAGGCTATAAGTTTTCCCTATTTCCACATTTTCTATTATATCACAAAGTTTTAGGGATTGCAATAGGGTTTTGAACGGTTCTAAGCGGTAATTAGCGGTAAACGCTGGTAAACTTTTTCGTTGATTATATAATTCCTTTGTAAAAGCTCAATCAAATAATAATTTTTATGTATTTAAATCTCGTTATATTTTTCAGGAATAATAATCTTTTTGAGTGCGTTTTTGTTCCAATTACGAATTGTCTTCTCTGCAGCATTAAGCTTTTCGGCTATTTGTTTCCAAGTCAAACAATCTATGTATCTTAATTCCAATAATTCACGATAATGCAATTCTTCAACATTGTGAATAGCAAAAATAATCTCCGCCTTAAGAGTTATGAGCTCCTTAATTTCATCACTTACCTTTTGTTCCAAAACTGTTATTTCATCAATGCATTTTGTAAAAGGAGCTTCTGTATTACGATTGGAATTATACTTCGGCTCTAAGCTACAGCCGGAGATATGGTACGACAATTCACGCCAACGCTCAATTTCCCTAAGATTAAGATTAATACGCTTTTCAATTTTCTCTGCCCTTGACAGGAACTCCTCTGCCGTCACAATCATCACTCCTCGTCTTTATGTACCATGAAAACTTCACGATACTCTTCGTTAAAATATCTGATTTTGTAATTCTTTCTCACTGCTCTGTCAATCTCTTCCTGCATTCCCGATGAATACTCACTGCCAAATACCCACACTTCACGGCACTTGTCCATCATCACTTTTCCGAACTTTATTCCAAGTTCACGCTCTTTTTCGTCCGAATCGTTCAAGAACTGAGTGAACAGCAAATGCGGCGCTATCGGTATGTATCCCTGTTTTACCGCAAATCGGCAGTATCTCCTTGCAGCGTGTATGTTCTCCTTGGTATTTCCCGAATAACGGCTGCAAATGTAAACAAGCGGTCTGAACTGTTTCTGCGGATTCAGGGCTGCAAGGCGGTTTTCCCTTAACATCTTACTGATCACCGCACCTGCCGTTGGGTCATAATAACCCTCGGAATTTCTTTTCACGAACCACCTGCGCATCGTCTTTCCAAAAATCACATTGCGTCATGCAGTCTTTCAGTAGCTTTTGAAGATTATCGGTATCGGGTCTTGTAATTCGCCACTCGCCGTCCTTATGCGATTTTCCTTTCGGAAAGCACCAGCGAACTTTCAAAGATACAGCACCAAAAAAAGGCTCGTCCGGCTTATGCTGAATAAGGTGCGATATCAAAAGTGACTTTGCTTTCTTAACGGCAGGCGGATTATAAAACACTGGCTTACCACGTACCACACTTACTTTCTTTTCCTGTGCGGTTGCAGTAGGAGGATTTACAAATACTTTAAATTTCATAATATTAATTTTTACCACCCCTTGGAATTTTAAATTTTTTCTTTGCTGTTTATGTTACGTTACTCTCCTCAAAGGGAAGGGCGGGCAATTTAGCCCTTCCCCTTTTGTGGAGTGTAACGTTATTCTTGACTATATATCTATATATAGTCAGCGTAGAAGAAGAAAAAAGTTGCACAAATCAATTAGTCGATTTCTGTATCATTTTCACAAAGATAGACTTTACCCTTTTCAAGTCTGAAATCATCCTTCATCTTCTTAATGCGAGCATAAATTGTCTTATCTGTAACATTGAGATACTCTGCTAAATCCTGAACGGTAACATAACCGTCAAAATTCAGAATATCAAAAGCTGTGCGAAATTCTGAATCAGCTTCCTTTGATGTCTTGGAAAATGCGTTTTTCAATCTGCCGGCTTCAAACGAACCCTGCACAGGTGACTCAGCAAGCGTATCATTCGCATCAATTCTATGAATCGGATAATCAAACCAAAAATTAACAGGTTTGATATTCGGAAACTCTCTGAGTGACGACTCCAATCTCCAGCCGGTAGCACATCCGTCACGAACAAAGTTCTTGATATCGTCCGACAATTCCAACTCAATCATATCAAGCTGTGCATCGGGATCTCTCGCAAACACACCCGAACCGGACGCTCTGTCAATCGCTTTTTTCATACCCTGTGAGCCTTTCGAGTGGTGATGACAATAAATCACACTGCAGCCCGTATCGGTACAAATCTTATCAAACTGGTTACAAAAAGCACCCATATCGGACGCATTATTTTCATCTCCCGTAATGACCTTGTAAATCGGGTCGATAATAATAGCGTCAAGCTGCTGGTCACGAACACGTCTTACAAGCTTAGGTACAAGCTTATCAAGCGGTACGGCATGACCACGCAAATTCCAAATAATAATATTTTCTGCGTGAGTCATTTTCCAATCGAGTGCTTCGTAAATCTTGAGAAAACGATTGATAGCGCTTGCAGGGTCGATTTCGAGATTGACGTACAAAACACGTCCCCTTTTACAATCAAAACCGAGCCACTTCTTGCCCTCAGCAATGGAAATACAAAGTTCCATAAGTAAAAATGACTTACCTGCTTTTGACGATCCCGAAATCAACATCTTATGTCCACGTCTTAAAATACCGGAAATAAGTTCATCGGGGAGTTCAGGCGGATTATCCTTATATGTGGCAAGTGTCACCATATCGGGCAGTTCATCGGAAACACCCTCAACAAAATCAAGCCAATCTACCCATGACTTTCGTCCGAGATTAGTCGCCGCAAGATACTGACGATTGCCGTTTCTTGTAACGCCCGGCATACGTGAAAGCCTTGACGGATTGCGGTTTTGACGGTCAATTGACACACCGTTTTTCTCCATAAAATCATAGAGAAAATCAACTCTCTTTCGGTACTCCTCATAATTGTCGGCATCAATATGAACGATAGCGTGAAGACTTTTTCCACCGCTGTGAACAAGTGCAGCTATCGGGAGTTCAAGCTTTCTGTAAACAGCGTCCTGTTCAGCTATGGAAAGTGTATCCGACTCAACTAAAGCGTAACGAAATCTTGTGATGTTCTCGTTTTTCACACCCTTGCCGTCAAGCGGATTGAAACGAATCCAAGCGCCTGCCTGCGGTTTATGGTCGCCTACTGTAGCGCCAATGTCATTTTTATATTTACGCAAGCAACGAATAAGTTCACCTGATGTACGGTCGTAAACCCCTTTACTTGGTTTCCATTTGCCCTCTTCGTCCTGCCATACATCATTGGTAACATAACCTACAAGATCATCTTCATCAAAAAGTGTTTCGAGATATGTAATTAAATCTTCTGTCGGAGACCAAGGTGTCTGATCAAAACCATTAAAACCGCCATCACCATCGTACTCAATAGTGTCATTCCAACCGAGTGCGTAATCTTCTGCGTGTGCCGTCCAGCCGTGTTCTTTTGCAAGATTTACAATTGTACCGCCCTTTACGGGATTAGCATTGCCGTGAAAACTCTGCCATTTTTTCTCACACTCGCCGGGGTGATAACGGCTGTCATTTCTCGACCAATCGTCCCAAATCGAACATGGATAACCCTCTTCTTTGAGTGCCATACCAACCGCTATCCAATCGGCACGGCTGAGAGTGGCTACATCAATAGCTTTTAAAGCTGATAAAATCATATTGTTCATATCAACAATCTCCTTTTTTGCAATATTACAGTTAGTAATATTCATTTCTTTTGCAGTGGGTTAGTCTGACGAAACCAACCCACTGCGGCTGTTTGAAAAAACGTTTGAATTACTCATTTTTCTGTATATTTATACATTTTTATGAATATTCATTCAGTCATCATCACGCTCCATAGTCGGATAGATATCGGCTTTTATGAACTTGCTGTAGAGAAACAAACGTCCTTTCTGCGTCCACAAAGTCTGATATCCAATCAAATGACCATCATCGTAAACTTCTGACATTACAGTATATCCATGACAGGTATATTGTGGATAAAGAAACCACTCACCCAAAACCTTGTACTGAAGCTCAAGCTTTTTCATAAACTCGTTCAATTCATCTGCGGTCATATCGTAATCAGCGGCAATCATCTCGATTGATACGGGATAAGTTTCCGAAAGAATCTTATCAATGTAATCGTGTTCGTAGTTCTGTTCACGCTCTATCTGTTCGTCAAGCTTAGTGCGAATGTTGTGCGCTTCTCTGTAAGCTTTTGCACGATTGAGCATTTCAACTGCTTTGTCAATGCAGTTTTCATTTGCAATCTGTCTTACTATCATGTTAAGATGTGAATTATTCATGGTCTTCTGCCTCCGTTGTTTCCTGCTCGTCAAGCGGTAAAATACCATCGCCTTTGAGCAAATTGTAAATAAACTGCTTGCCCTTGTATGTCCAGTACATATGATTAATAGTGAACTTCGGCATTTTTCTGCCGCCGAAAGTCATAGGAACGTACTTTACATAACCATCGTCCTTATAATCATCGGAGAGTACCCAACGACCGTTTTCACGGAATTGAACAAACAATTCGGAAAGAATGCCATTGAGCCACGTTGCAGGCTTACCATATTCTCTTGCTATCTCGGTAGCAGAGAGAATCTTGTCGCTGTTAATATTCGCCGCTATCTCTGACTGACGCTTGATTTTTGCGTTTTCTGTTTTGAGTGCGGCATTCTCGGCTTCGAGTGTCACTCTTGCATCACGGTCTTCTTTCCAGCGGTAAGCAAGCTTCAAAAGAAAATCGGGGCTTTGTATAATCTTCTCCCACTGCTCATAATTGATACCGTCAAATAATACTGTATTTTGCATAATTATTCTCCTTTTCTACCCCGACCAACCGTAAAAAATCAGCCGGGGAATGTTATTACTAAATGTTATCAGCGTTATTATTCAAGCTCTACGACGGGAAGAATTCCCTCGCTTTTGAGCAATTCATAAATATAACGTCGTCCTTCCTGAGTCCAATACGTATGTGCCTTTGAATGCGGTTCTCCGTCTTTTCCGGCAAAGCTCTGCGTCTTAGACTGTGCGTAGCCTTTAGCGGCATATTTCTGATAAAGAAACCACTGGTCGCCCTGCTTGTACTGAATCTTATGTGATGAGAGAAACTCATTCAGCCATTTAGCAGACTTTCCGTAGTCTTTGGCAATTTGTGTGACTGACACCAAATCTTTACAATTGAGAATAACGTCATAGTAGCTTACTTTCGGCTTCATCTCGGCAATTTCTTCGTCTTTAGCGGCTATGAGCATTTTCACTTCATCAAGCTTTTTGTTAGCTATTTGCAAAGCTCTCGCCATAACTGCTTCGGGTGAATTCCATGCTTCCGCAAGTCGATTAAATGCATCGATATATTTAAGCTTCCACTGCATAGCGTCCTTACCTGTAAAACCCATGGCAAGAAGTGTAAAACCGTCTCGATTCATAAAGTAAACTTTCTGATTTCTTCCGTAATTATCGGGCATTTCGCCTTCAAAGAACATCAGCCGAAAATTCGGCACATCTTTTTCAAGAGAACGAATACTCTCTAAAACGTGTTTATGCTGTTTAGAAAACACTTCGGCAACATTACGGCTGTCTGTTATCATTCTGTCGTTCTCAATTCTTACATTGATTATATTAGCCATATATCAACCCTCCTTTTTAATTCATCAAAAATTAAATACTCTATGTTATTTAACTTTTGACTGTCATTAATTTCTTTTTCCGTAATTCCGATAAGTATCGGATCATCATAATGGTTAGCATAAGCGAGTAATTGTGTATTAGGATTTTTAGAACCGCTTTTCAATTCCATAATCACATAACGATTATCTTTCTTTGCAAGAATATCGATTCTGCCAATACCTTTTACGAGAACTTCTTTTCCGACAAACTCCATATTAGGAAACAACTTACTAAAATTGTTAATAATTTCAGTTTGCATTTTCTTCTCACAATAGTTATATGATTCAGATAATTTAATCGGCAGCATTTTTTTGTTGTGATACAATCACATAAATAAACAATCGTTTTCCTGCCATACTTTATCTTAAAATAATCATCATTTACAAGATTAATTAATTCATTCAAACCTTCACGGTCACGAACAATTTTTTCTTTGCAAACAACAATGAAAAAGTCCTTGAAAGAATCGCAAGCTGTCAACTCTGTATACAAATCACCGACATTTGCTCTCTGTCTTTCTTTGTCATTACTAGTAAACATCATATCTCTTATTATATTTCACTCCATTCTTATTTGTTTTTTTTAATAAAATATTAATTTAGTGTGCTGTAACCCTCTAAATAAAAGATTTAATTTGGTTTATATGCTTTCGGAATAAGTCCGATTGGCAATCTCCAGTTATGGCTTGCAAGCGTTGATATCATATTACTTGCCTGTGAAAATTCCCACGTACCTACTTCTCTGAAACCATATTTTTCAAGCAAACGTATCTGTTTAGGCGTTGAAAGTCCTGCTTCCTGTCTGCGAATAAGCTTGTCGATAAGCATTGAAGCGTAACCGGCACAGGTGACGCAATCTGTATCTACTCCTCTGCTTGAAATTATGGAAAGCTGTGCCTGAGTCGGCGGTTTCATTTCCCAATCAAAAGTAGGTGTATATGTCGCCAAATCTTCGGCGGCAATAGAAAGTGCATACTGCAACGGGTCTACAAATTGCTTTTTGCGTGTACGGAGCTTTCGCAGCTCTTCTGCAAGGGATTCTTCTCTTTCGGCTAACACGTCACGTTCCGCTTGTTCTTCGGCTTCTATCAAATCGACTTCGCCTGTATCTTCAATCTGCTTGTCAATTTTTTCGGCAATTTCATCGTTTTTACTGATAAGCGATGACGGCTTGCACAGGTCGTGTCTTGTGGTCATCCATAGGAAATCAAGCAATAACAGATGTTCTTTTCCGGGATACAGACGTAATCCACGTCCCACAATTTGGCAGTTACCTACTATCGTGACTTTGCCGTTACGTCTGGTGACAAGAGTTCCTAACTCATTTTGCACACACCAACACATCTCGTCAGTATGTGTTTCTTTTACCCATCTGGTATGATCACCCGCTGTATCGCCTACTGTAATGTAATCTTGATTCTTTATATGTAACGTCCACACTGAGTGCTTACGCACAGCATTTTCAGGCAATTCAACAACGCTGGCTCTATACCCACGCTGTATTCCCATTATCTGTAAACGCTCTATAAAGGTTTTGTTCCCCTTTGTGATGTGATACGATACATATGGATTTTTATGACCATCTGCATGATGTATTGTTTCAAGCATTACAGCAAACTGCTCCTCTGTCATTTCAAAAAGCTCGGGGCTTAGATCCTTGGAAATCCATTTCTCTAATCGTCCCCATCCCGTTAAATGCTTGTCTCTACCCCTTGGTTTACCCTTTGATATTGTCCATACGACATTATCTCCGTTTTGTTTCCACTTCACTTTACGGCGGGGCACTATATAACGCGAAAACTTGAATCCGCAATCTATTATGCACTTCTCTATTTCAGCACAGTACTCCTTGTGGTGCGAACTCTGTGAAATAACAATAGCATTATTTCGTTTGTTAATATGACCATCCGTCATAACCCAGCCGATAAATCTCAGTTCGGCATCTGTTAATGGTACTCCCTTAAAAGCTCCATATCCGGCAACAGGCAAATAACACCCTGACTTAAAAGAAGCAATTTGCTCAGCTTCTTTTATCTTCCACCCATGACGAGCTTTATGATCGTATATCATACGATGGTGGTTTGTTACTCGTACATCCGTAGATGGACCTTTTGCGGAATAAAAGTACTCATCTTCGAAAAGCGGTCGTCTAACCTTTGCAAGAGCAGGAACATATGTTATTTCACTGGTTGAAGGATTAAAAGCTGCTACTAACTCCCCAACATTAACGTCTTTCTTCCAACCGTCCTTTGTCAAAACTTCTGTGCTTTCGTCAAGACAATAGAGAGAACGATTTTTTGTAGGTCTTAAAACAACGATACAGTCAACACTGGGGCAGTCCCAGCCTTCGGTTAAGAGCATTGAGTTACAGAGAACGTCATATTTTCCATTTTCAAAATCAGAAAGAACTTCTGCTCTGTCGTCACTGCCGCCGTTGACTTCCGCAGCTTTAAAGCCGATTTCATTAAGAATTTTGCAGAATTTTTGCGATATTGCTATCAATGGTAAAAACACAACCGTTTTTCTGCCCTGACAACATTTTTTCATTTCAGCGGCAATCTGATGTAAATACGGCTCTAATGCGTGTCCGATATCGCCTGCGGAATAATCTCCGTTTGATATTCCTACATTTTTAATATCAAGTTCAAGCGGTATCATTTGAGCCTTTATCGGGCATAAATATCCGTCACGAATAGCCTGTATCATACTGTACTCGTAGGCTTTACTGTCGAAGAATTCACCGAGATTTTTCATATCTCCACGGTCGGGCGTTGCTGTTACACCGAGAATATTTGATTGTGGAAAATGTTCTAAAACTCGCTGATAAGTACCCGATAAACAGTGATGCGCTTCGTCAACAATGATGTCCTGAAAGTAATCATTAGGAAATCGTGCAAGACGTTTTTCCTGTGCCAAGCTCTGAACCGAGCCGACTGTTACGGGGAATATACTGCCTAAGCTTGATGATTCGGCTTTCTCTAAAACAGAATCAAGTCCCGTTGCGGCTTTGAGTTTATCAGCTGCCTGTGTGAGAAGCTCTCCCCTATGCGCCATTATTAAAACACGATGTCCTTTATTTACCTGATGTTCGGTAATTGATGAAAAAACTACCGTCTTACCGCAGTTATGTGTAATGGTAAAATCGTGCATTAAATAGCGATTATCTCCGTCAACGGTAAAACCGATATAGTCACCTTTGTACGCAGGATACGCAATGAAATGTGAACGCTGTGCCGATTTCTCGCAGTTAAAAAAACTCGTCTTATATCGCAGTGTTCGGCAAGGTATTATTGAGCAGTCACCGAAAATTTGAACTTTAAAGAAATGCTCTAAGCCTTTGTAACAGCCTATAACATTTGCTGACAAACCAACAGACCTGCACATAAATTCAAAATCTTCTGCCATTGAGCGTGACTTTGTTTCAAAATAATAACAATCGTCACCAAGGTATCCGTCTTGGTCGAGCAGTCCTGCTATCACTTCGATCCGTTGCGAAAGCGGTGCTGTTTTGTATTGATGTGGTATGTACTTGCTTATGTTGGTAGAATTAGCAAGTCCGTAATACTCAATCTGATTGTAAAGATATATGTTTCGGCTGCCCTGTTTCAAGCTTTCAAATCTTTTATCCGAAAGGAAAATGCCCATAAAATACGGATAAATTCGGAGTATTTCTTTGTTTGCAAGCGGAAACTCAGCGATACTGCCGGAACGGATAAGCATATATTTAGCACGTCTATCCTCTGTCCAAGACAGCCATTTGGAAACGGTTATATCGGATATTTCTTCCGTTTTTCTGAAACTGTTTTTGATTGAAACAAGCGTTAATTTGTGATCTCCGGTGACGATGAAAGGCTCTCCTTTTTCAGGCTTTATACGATATAAAAGGTCGTTGCCCATATGTTTGTAAAGCACCGTTCGGGGATTTCCGTCTGCACCGAGAAGCTTATCACCAATATTAATGTTCTCAACCGAGCGGACAGTGCCGTCAGCCATGAGCAATTTCTCGCCCAGAGCGTGACAACCTGTCGGCAGAACAAGGAGCGTTTTTCTTTGCCCCTTGTCCCACTCGTTCAGAACTGCTTGTTTCGCCTCAACCTGATATGGTCTTAGTGAATACATGCAAGCTCCCCCTTAATCAAACGGCAAATCGTCATCATCGGGAATCGAATCAAACGTATCTTCGTCTTCAAAATATTTCGGGTCGTAGTCGATATAACGATCAACGTCATTAGCCTGACGGTCTTCTCCGGTTTTCTTGTCTTTGAAGTTTCTTATCTTAAAACGTGCTCTGCCACGCTCTCCTACAAGATTGTTCCAATCCATAGAAACACGCTCGCCCTGCCTTTTTCTATTAATGGAACGGAAAAAACTGCTAATCTTGTACTCAAACATTCTGTTAAGAACAATCTGCGTGTGAACAAAAGCTGTGCCTTTGTCTGAATCTACTCTCAACGTGAGTACAGCCTTGTTACAAGCTTTCATCTTATCCGATTCCTTTGTACGACTTCGTTCAAAGTCGGTAATCGTGAAATTGTAATCGCCTGCCGGTAAAAGGATAAATTCCCTGCCGTCATTTTCGATAACATCGTCCCAATCAAGACCAATGTCATTGTTCAAATACTCTTTCATATAAATAATCACTCCTGTCAATTAATCAAGTTTAGTGTCTATAATCATTTCCAAAATCTTGCCCCAATGCTTGATTAGCCAGCCCTTAATGAACTTGTCTGAATACTCGATGATTGGAGTGTCAATCGGATAATGTCCCTTGTCTGAAACAATCTGCTGAATCTCCGCTTCGGTGACACCGTTTTTCTTCATTAAAGCATGAAGTTTGTTGATAGGATTTTCAGCGGTCGGTTCGGATTGTGTCTGCGGTTTCGATACTGTATTTTCAGCGGTGAAAAGGTGTTCAAGATTTTTAAAATCAAGCTCCATTTCATCAGGCAGACCGTGACGGTTTTTAGCGTCCCAGCAAGGGTGATGTGACGTGTAAATGACACGTTTGCCGCCCTGTGCCTTTTTCGTCTTGTTTTCGGTGGTAACAACATACGTCTTGTAGTTTACAAAAAGAAGCATATCGCACCATTCTTTAACAAGCGGCGCTACCTGTTTTGAGAGCTTCATCTCAAACCTATCATACGCTCCTTGTTCATCGGGCTGCTCGAACTTTCGCATTTTAGCGTGAGCGGTCATAACAACGTTAATGCCTGCGTCAATAAGACTGTCACACTTTTTGAGAAACTTATCAAACTCTTCTGCGAGATAAACATATCCCTTTCCGTAGTTAGCGCTCTCAATTGATGTAATGTTGTAATCCCTGCAAACCTTGTCGACAGCCAATCGCTCCGCCCAGTCTGCGGTATCGAGAACGAGCGTTTTGCAAACTTCGGGATTAGCGGCTACTTCTTTAATGATGTCGCAAAGCTCTTCCCAAGTCTTCGGTCTGTCGATACGGCGGACATTAAGCTGTGACGTACCGCCTTCGGTATCGATAAAAAGCGGATTTGGGAACTTCGATGCAATCGTTGTTTTGCCGATACCTTCGCTGCCGTAAATAACAACTTTCAAGGCTCTGTTGACTGTGCCTTCTGTTATTTTTAACATCAAAATCTCACTCCTTTACTTCAAACTGCAATTGCGGTTTTCAACGATTTTACAGCAAGGTACTTCTATGCCCGATTTAATCAGTGCTTTTACTGCGGTTTTCGCCACTTTAGGTTCCTGCATATTGCAGCAGTTCATGTGTCCGTTAATCATAAGCCAATATACAGCCTTCTTGTTATCGGAAACTTCAACAGCAGTTGATGAGTGGTATGAAAGCGTAGCAACACCAAGGTCGGTTTTTTCACCACACTCACGGTCGATAACCGCAAGAACTCTTTCGGCTTTTTTGTCAAGTCTGTCTCTGCGAGCCTTAAGACGTTCTTCTTCGGATTTGAGAGCGGCTGACTCTGCACGTGTGTTAAGAACAACCTTTGCGAGGTATTCAAGAACTTTCTTTTTCTCCATTTGGAGAGTTTCAATCTCTTTGCAGATAGCGGCAACATCTCCGACAACTTCGCCTGTTTCTTCATCTACGTAGATTGTGTCGGTAAGTCTGTCGATTTCTTCGTTGATCTCATACAATTTCATACGAATAATTCTCCTTTTCTTTAATTGTGATAGCTTCAACCGTATCTCCGGGGACGATAACGGTAAGCTTCATCGGGTTACCGAGCAGGAAACGCAGGATACGCTCTCTGACGGTAAGGTGGTGG
>CACWTQ010000056.1 GCA_902763835.1 uncultured Ruminococcus sp.
ATAACTGCGTACATCCGTTTTTGAAGTAAACTCCACAACATATTTATCACCAAGATAAGTCATAGTCCACTTGGTACCAACCAGACTGTCTTTGTTACTATCGGTTTGTTCACGATTGTTCAGATTGAGAGAAATGTACAAATGCTTATTCCCGCTTATGATTTCTGTGTGCCGGAAAAGGAGTGCATTGAATCAAGCAACGACCCGTGCGAGATGTTCAGCAGAATAGATTTCCCGACCGATGAATTTTTCCCGCCGAATATTTCAGATTTGGGAGATGACAATAACGGCGGCTGTGGCTGCGGCTGCAAGTAGACCTAAAAAAATGCGTAATTATTACAGTCCAAAGTTTAGTGTTTAACGGTTAGTGATTAGCTAAGATTTAGATGTAAATTTAAAAAAACCAAAAATGCCGTGCCGATATCATTTAAAGCAATATCGGCACGATATTTTTATATTTAAATTATTTAACTTTAAAGCTTAAATATAAATTAAAATATTTAAATTAAGAATTTTAACAATTACTGTTTTTCATTCCGTTATAAGCCACTTCCGCCGCTGAAATATCCATATTACAGCCAAGCTTATATAGTTTTATATTCTTTGTCATTAAGTCTATTAAGGATAAAGTCTTCAAAAGCTTTTCACTGTCATTTGGACGATAAACCTGCTGCAAAAGCATTGGATATGCTTCTTTTCCGGTAACACTGTGAATAGTATTTTCCTTTGCTCTTTCAAGTATACAAATAGCTTTAAGTGGAACAGAAATATTATTTCCAAGTCTATGCTTACCGTTGTATGGCGTACCGAAAACCGTAACGCTGTCATTTGTTACTTTTATAAGAGGTTTATCATCATTTACCATAACGGCTTTATCTTCTAAAAGCTCTCTCCACAATCTTGTATGCGTTGACTTTCCCGTACCGCTTTTTGCTGTAAAAAGGTAGGCTTCACCGTCAACGGAAACAACCGAGCCGTGAAAAAGGAATGTATCATAGTCAAGCATTTTCAAAGCAATTTTTCTGTAAACGGCTAACTCTTCTAAATAGCTATCGGAATAATTCCTTACGGCAATACCCTCAAGGATATTCTCCCTTGCAGATTTTTCTCTTTCAAAATCTATATCGGCTCGTGTTGTTTCAACCTTAAAATCAGGAGTACCCGTGGCTTTATATTGCTTACAGTAATTATGAACCCCCGAATGTATAGAGGTTATTTCTATATTTTTTTCTGCAATTCTGTATATTTCCGTCATAAATTCTCCTACACAATAAACGACAGACAGTTGAAGCAGTCTGTCGTTTGAAATTTTTTTGATTTGATGATTAATTTTTACTAAGAACCTGTTTAAAATCTTAGCGGCACACGTCTTTTAGGAAAATTTTCCTGCTAACTGCGTCAAAAGAACTTGACATACGACAGTATGCCTGCGTCCTTTTTCCTTGTTATCAGAAAAATTATGCTCAAAAATCCGCATATTTTCCTTCTTCAAAATTGTCGGGTACATACGAAGAAGTCGGTGCAATAGAATCCATAAAATCAAACAAACCGCTAACTGTGTCAATTTGGGAAACGGCACTTTGTGCTTCAAGTTCTTGTTCCTGTTCTTCCGTAAGCTTTTCTTTAGATTTATTCTGCTGTGAAAAATCCTGCTGCTGTGAAATAACCATCGGCGACGGAACATACATTGGCATTTGCTGCTTTATCGGAGGAACATATTTTGTGTTTTTCAAATTAACCACATATCTGCCGATAGCACCGGCTGTTACAGTAATTTTTGTATCATCTTCCAGATGATCGGCTGTTTCAAAGAACATTGTAATATCAAGATTATCACTGTATTCAATACATTTATATTTAACCTCTGTTAAAATAAAAGCTGTAAGCCTTTTTAGCATTGCAAAAGTGAAATCCTCCGTCATTTCTGCAAGTTCGTCATCGGTCGGTTCAAATATGATATTAAAATACTTATTCCTTAATTCTTCAAAATAAGTCATTCGCATCTCATAATCGGGAGCTTCAAATTCATAAACATAAAAAGACTTTTTTAGTTTGTCTTTGATATTGCTTGCCGAACCGTCATAGCAACAAGTAACAATTGAAGTGGTTTTATGATTAAGAAGAAGTTTATTTACCATTTCGGAAAAACATTTTGCTGTTTTCTTGCTGTTCATAATCTCTGTAACATCGCCCAAAGAAAAATAGAACATAACCTCTGTATCGCTTGAAGCCTTTTGTATGATTGTGCTCATAATAAGCTCGATTTGTTCGGAGACTTCCTTTTTTGAATTTCCGTCTGTAAAGCTCGAAAGATCTAACGAATAATATTCAAAGCAATCATCAACCTCAGTACTACCGACAAGTTTTTCAAACTGTTTTAAAATTACAGTTGTAAGAACTTTATCGGCTGTATGCTTACCGCAGCCAAATTCCCCCGAAAACATAACTGCCGAACTGGTAACAGAATTATTCGTAGGATAAATTCCAGGATACATTTCCTTAAATTCACTGATATACTCAATATTTTCATCATCTGAAAATTCAGTATCGGGAATTAAACTGCCAAAAAAGCTTTTTAACCGCTCATATCCGATAAAATCCTTTGGTTCTATATTATTATTGCAATACATTACATTTTTACGAAGCAAACGGTGTTCTTCAAGATTAAATGTACTGCTGTCTTTCATTTCCTAGCCTCCTTTACTATTGCCCCCCAAACAATTCACGATTCACCGTTATTGCCGGAACTTTCTTGCCGCCGAATTCACCCGGGTCAATCACACCAAGCTGCGTTTTGATAACTCCACGCATCTCAATGGCGGGATTCAAACAGTATTTTTCAAATTCGTCAACATTCACCTTTCCGATATCGGTAGCATTCGGAAACAGAAGTTTCAAAAACGCCGTACAAATTCGCTTTATGGCTTCCGTATCTCTTGTGGCGGAATCGGCAGGAAGCACAAGCAATTTATCAATAACCGCTCTGTATACCGATTCATCACGAAGAGCATGCATAATTTCAACAAAATATTCCGTGTTAAGTGCCCAAGTGTGAGCTTTCATACTTTCTTTCATTTTGGGAATATCCCAGCCTTTGATGAAGCCATGGAATCTGTCAATCAAAGCAGATTCATGGAAAATTTCCGGCAATCTCTCAAACATATTCACATTAACATCCATTAAATCCGTTCCGATATTTCCAAGTAAAATTAATCCTGCATCTCCTACACCCTTATGGTCGCCGACACGATATTCGCCGCTTTCAAGATAACCTTTTAATGCACCCTGCATTTCCATAGAATCCGTAAACTTTATACTTTGAATCTCGTCAAATGCAACATAATCATATCTTGAAACAAGACCTTGTGTTTTCTTGCTAATATCATAAAACATCTTGGCACGTGAAATACTTCCTCCACTTACAAGCCAGCCGTACTGACTGAGCTGTGAAAAAACATACGATTTTCCGGTTTCTTTCGGTGCAAGCTCAATAAGATTAACACGCTTTTCAACAAAAGGAATAAGACGCTTAATAACGGCAAGCTTTTCATCTGTGCTTTTGTATCCTGCAGGAGAATAGTCAATCGCACTTATTACAACATCAATCCACTCTTCTGTTGTGAAACAGTTTCTTGCGTTTACAAAATACTTCAAATCTATCTTATAAGGACAGAACGGAACAAAATTGATAAGCTTGAAAATGTAATTTTTCTCGTCGGAGTCAAGCTCGGACTGTATTTCTACAATACCCCAAACCTCTGTGGGAGAAAGAAGATAATCCCTGTTTTTCTCAATTACAATCCATTCCACAACAGCCTCGCCCTTATGTGAGGGGAAATCGAAAACAGGAAGTGAAAAAAGTGCCTGCTTCTTTTTTGTATCAAAATCAATTTTCACTTTGGTAAGAAATCTTACAGACTTATTACCGTGAAGCATATCCACTAGAAAGCCGTTCCACTGCTCCTTTTTCGGGATAGTGTGTTTGACGTAATTGAGTACCTCTTCTTCGTTGATGTTACCCTCACTATCGGAAAAACGCATCACAAGCCAATCCCTCATAAAAGAGGGAATGCTCAATGCGGAAAAGAACTTTGTTTTTTCTGACGACTTGTAAACCAACATATTTCCAAAAACTTTTTTAAGTTTTTCTTCAAAAGTCATCACTGTATTAGATTCCATAGCGCTCTTTCCTTATATATCAAAATCTTTATTGCTGCTTATCGGTTTACCGATTTTTGCCGTAAATTTTTCAACAGCACCATCTGAAGAAACAACAAATGCCAAAATTTCTGTTTCATTCCGGGACGGAAAATATGTAAACGCATAATTTTCGCCAACGCTTTCCACTTTACAAACAGCACCGTTTATATTTACAAACGGTTTTGAAATAGGTCCCTTACTTGAAGCGAATACAATCTTTACACCGCCTGTTACCGGATCTTGCACAAACTCATCCTGAACAGCATAAACTGGATCTTTCTGAAGTTTCTTATCTTCCGTTTTATTAGGCTCGACCTCTTTGGAAATTGATATCTTGGGTTTTGGCGGCTGTTTTTGAGGTTTTTGCGGCTTTTCGTCAGCTTCGGAGTCGTAAACGGCTGAAAAGTCTGTGTCATCGTAATCGGCAACCGACTTAACGGCTTTCTCCCATTCTATCAGGTCGTTGATAATAGTTTCCTTAGGCGACGGCTTAAACCTGGAAAGAATGTCTTTGAATTCTTCAGCCGTAAGCTTATAATTACCGCTTTTCAGTTCCTCGATTGCCCTATCCTGATCCTTGAACAAATCAAGAACTTTTCTGAAAAGCATACGCTTAACAGCAGAAGTAAGACGTTCTATATCACGGTAATTGTAACGTCTGGTGGATTCTGCCATCGCCTCGTATGTTAAATTTTCGTGAAGAGTTATTATTTTCCCAAAACTCTTTCTGAATGCAGCTTCTCTTGCAACCTTATCGGGCAGCGGAACTCTGACAACTTCCACACGGTCAAGCATAGCATTATCAACACGATTGGGATAGTTTGTTGCCGCAATAAAAATGACCTTGGAATCTGCACTGTGAATACGGTTGTAACCTGTAAGGAATGAGGTTGTAATGTTAGCTGCATATTCGGGCAAATTCGGAAGTGAACGATTCTTGCACAAGCTGTCTATTTCATCGATAAACACAATGCAGGGAGCGCTCTTCTCGGCTTCCTCAAACAAACGTGTAACGTTCTTCTCGGCAGCACCTACATAACGGCTGATGATATCCGAACCCTGCAACGACATAAACTTATAATCCTTATCCATAAGCTCATGTGCAAAAGCTTCGATGATAAATGTTTTACCACAGCCCGGAGGTCCTACAAAGAAATACGAATTAAGCTGCGGTATTCCGAGGTAATCCGTAAGTCTTTCAGCCTGAGCATCAAAAATGCAGCCTTTCAGCTTCTTCTTGAGTTCAGCCATACCGGAAACGTCATCAAAGGAATGCGTCGGTGCGTCCTTATACCAAGTGCGAGCTGTGCGGTCAAGCTCTTCATCGTCCTTTGATTTTTTTGCGGCAGGCACAGGCTTTGCCTTGGAATCTTCCTTTTTTTCCTTACCACTGTCTTTATCGTTATCATCGGGAGTTTTCATAACAGACTTTTTGCCTTCTTTTCTGTCAAGCTCACTTCTGATATTCATAATCTCATAGTCAAGGCGGTTCTTCTCTCTGATATGATGATTCTTCTCTGCACCAAACGTAAGATTAGCCATTTCGGCTTCAAGATCCGCAGCCTGTTGAAGCAGCGTACACTGCTCTTCGCAGGGTTCTCTGTTGTTCTTGGAAAGAAACTCGTTTGCCTGTCTTTGAAGATTTCGGCATTCATGCTCTTTTTTTTTCAAACTTTCCAATAATCTGTTATCCATTGTTAAATTCCTCGCTATTTGCAATATCTGTTTTTAAATATTCTGCATTATTACTTATCCATTCTGTCCATACTTGTAAAACTATCCAATGCAGATTCACCGTCCGAGGTGTTATTATACGTTTCCCTCGGGTTCTCAATAATCGGCTTGCTGCCGCTCTTCTCTGCTTTTTCGCTGAATTCCTCAACAGCGTCATTTACAGCCTTTACAGGAACATTAAAGATCTCGCCCCATCTGATAGCTTCCAGAATTTTGTCCGAATTTTTCAATTCCATTGCTTCATCCTTAACAAGCATATTGGCAGCAACTTCTTTAATATCAGCCTGTTCAAGAAGATCGTCAATCGATTTACCGTAATAATGCTCCATAGCATGAAGGGAAATGTCGCCGTTAATATCCAGTTTAGCCTTTTGAAGCCAAAAAGACAATCTTGTCATCAAATCTGAGCCGACAGAAAGGGCATTAATCGTTTTATAACCCTTTGTAAGGTCGTGCATAATATCATGCCATTCACGCTCAGAGGTAATATCGTCCAAACGATCTATTGCATCTTCAACGACAGCAAGTGCATAAGCAGCATTCTTCGAACCTGTTTCACATCTCTTAAGCTCTCTGGTTTTGATGCCGTTATTTTTTTTTTCGCTTTCAATATACATGTGTTCATTGTTAAAGTTCACCATTCTTTTGATGAGCTTATCACGCTGAATAAAGAGATTCTGCCTTGCTTCACGAATCTCTTGATTAAGCTGGTGCTCGTCAAGCTTCTTAGAATACCACTCTTCCGTAGCTACCTTGTCACGTGCTTTTACGCCACGCTTTACAAGGTCGGACTGGGTGTCGCTTGTTTGGGATAAGGTTTCGGCAAGCTGCTCGCTCTTAACTACTTTCTTTTCCTCTTTCTTAATTTTCCTTTTTGCTTTCCATCCGTCATCAAACAACATAAATTCTTTCCTCCTAAACTCTACTGATGCAAACCGGAATTACATCAAGATAGATTAAATATCCATTTCTATTAATTGTTTGTTCTCTTGCTGTACTTCCTGCTGAGTTTCCTGCTGAAGCTCTTTTTCTTCAGCCATAATTCTTTGACGCTCTTCTTCTTCAGCCTTCAGCTTTAAGGCTGCTGCCTTCTTGTTTTCCTGCTTCTTCTTCTCTATCTCTCGTTCCAATACAGCATTGTTCTCCTCGAGCTTGTCATAATACTCAAGTGCCTGCATAGCAGTTGCAACAGATTCACCAAGAGCCGGATTTTCGGCAGCTTCTTTCAAGAGCGACATTGTTCTCTCGTTAAGATCATGATTTGCAACAGCCATATCATTGATACGATTGATGTTATCAACACTTCGTTTATGAAGCTCAAAAATTCGTTTCTGATGAGCCTCATAATCAAAAACATCATTATCGCTAACAAAAGCTCTCTGGCATTCCGTCATATATTCATTATAGCCCTGCATAAGTTGAGACATCGCAAGTTCTATACTTTCAAGCTCCATCTTACGCATATACACAATAGCCAACTCGCCTCGAACATCCAAGATAACTTTCAGATACCTTCTTGCCTCATCTCCCGGAGGAAGCTCCTTCATAGCACGCTTAAATCCAAGACGGTCAATCTTTTGTCTTATATGGTCGGGCATATTAAGCCTTTCTACACTCTTTTCCTTGAAAGCATTATAAGTTTCGTTATAGCTTGCTTGAGTAATCTCATAATCAGCCAACTGATTGTAATACTCTGTTATCACACTTATCAGCTGTGTGCCTGTGTCTTTAACAAACTCGAGCTTTTTTTCTATATGCTCCTTGCGTTTGCGTGGATCGTTTGTTCCTTCAAAACGATAGCCAACCTCAATAACATACTTCAAAAGAGTCAAACAAGCATCTGCTGTTTTTGATCTGCCGTCTTCAAGAGCTTTACGAAGCTTAAGAATGTACTCTTCAAGAACAGCATTAAGCTTATCGGCATCCATATCAACAGCATCAATCGCACTTTTATCGTAAAACAAATTGGAAACTTCCTCAACTGCTTTTACATAATTCTCAAGCAAACACTTATTATTCTCTACATCACCTTCTATCTCTTCGGCTATAATGTACATACCTTCTTCAAGATTATAAAGTCCGTCTTTTGAATCGGACTTATTCTTCATCTCACTGTCTTTTGATTGGTTAGAAGAATCTTCCTTCTCCCCTTTCTCTATACGACTGCTTTTCAGTGCCTTTAACTTTTTTTCGTTTTTACGTGCCTGTTTCCGCATATTATTATTAATCTCGGGATCATATCTAAGCTCATTCAGCAATCGATCAATCTCATCTTTGGTAGCACGTGCCTGGCTAAGACGCTTATTGGTTTCCTGCATTTCTTTAGCCTGCTGTGCCCTCTTTTGGGCTTCCTCTTCGGCTACCGCCGAAAGCGATGCCGGGATCTGTGTCGCAGTCGCAGTCTGTACTGCACTCTCTTTCTTCTTCTTTCTGCCAAACATATTGTTTATGCACTCCTTATGTAATATTACAATAAACGGTATTATTTTTCAGACGAAAGCCGTTACAATTTATAAAGCCATTCACTATAATAAATTCATTTATGTATTTCTGTTTTATTCCGATAAACAGAATTTTTTCAACTCCGTTATCGGAATAAAGCAATATTTTTAAATATCAATAAGTGAAATACTCTCCGTAAGATGATATTTGTTTTTATCACCGACAGCAAGTTTTATTATAAATCCTCTGTCAAGATAAATACCAAATCCACTGCAGTCAACAGGTTCACCCGGAACTAAATCAACTCTGCATTCTTTTCTGACATCACCCTTACAAATGCTGATATCAAGAACAATACTGCGGTTTGCCTCAAAGCTTTCAAATTTGTCATCAACCCACAAAACCTCACCGTATGTAAGCGACAACGCTTCTGCAAGCTTTATATATTCGGAATCGTATTCGGTAATTCCACCGCTGCCGTCAATACTGTAGCGATAAGCTAAAATATCTATCGAGATATTTTTCAGCTTATTTGTCCTATATTCGTCAATAATAGACTGATGTTCGGAACTGATACCTCCCAAGGTAGGAAATCCGCATACAGGACAGCTTGCTTTTCCGTTCTCTACTTCAAACATACAACATCTGCACTGCATTACTGATTCACTCCTCCTTCAATCTGTGCTATAACTTGAATATACTCTGACTGAAGATTATTCATAATTGATTCAACCTGACCCAATTGTTCACGAAGTATCGATTTCTTTCGTTCAAACTCGAAGTTCAAATCCATAAGCCTTTCAACGGGAGGATCTTGGTCGAAAAGCTTAATAATACCCTCACGGTAAAGGTCAATAATAATCTTATACTTTTCGATAGCCTTTTGCTTTTCCTTATAGTTCTCAGATGCAAAGAATTCCTGATATGCACCAAGACCTCTTTCGCATTCGGCTAAAGTATTGCTCATAAGAATCTTGCGTTTCTTGTTCTCCTCGTCCTTTTCCCTCATAGTTCTGATTTGAGTTTCAAGGTCAACCACTTCCTCAGACAATTTGTTGAAGTCCTCTTCGGCATTTTCTTTATCTGCACCAAGCCGTACAATTTTCATCTCCAACTCTTTTATGGTATCGTTAAGATGTGAAAGCTCGTTGTTAAGTCCCTGAACTTTTGCACTCTTAGTTTCGCTTTCATATTCAAGCTGTTTTTTCTTAGACTTGATATCAGCGGTAATCTCGGCTTCACTCTTATTCATTGCGGCAATTTGTTCCTTGATTTGAACAAGATTGTTTGCAAGAACCTTATATTCCTTTTCAAGCTGCTCTTTTTCTTGAATCTCCTTTTGCATTTCGGCTTTCATATCGTTAAGCTTCTTATCGGCAATTTCTTTCTGAGTTGTCTTGTCGCTGAGCTCAAGCTCTGCATTGGCAATATCTTCATGTATTTTGTCGATATCCGAAGTGAGAAGCTTTATCTGGAATGCTTTTGCTCCTTTTTCTTTTACCGTATTCTGGTAAATATTGTTAAGCTCCGGAATTCTTTCTTTCATAGCATTATTTTCAGCTTCAATATCGGAAAGAGCTTTTTCTGTTGCTGCAAGCTCTTCTTTTATCTTTTCGGTTCTTAACTTCTCATTCTCAATATTATTCCTGAAACCGAGAAGTTCCATTTCTTTCTGCTCATTAGCCTGTGAAAGATTCTCCCTTTCTCGTTTGGCTTCGCCTATACTCTCATGCAGTTTTTGGATATCAAGTTCAAGCTGTTCGTTTTTATGTCTAAACTCGTCAAGCTTTCGTGACTTATCGTCACGTTCGGCAAGATTCGCTTTGATATGACCCTCAACTGCATTTGAATCCTCTTCAGCCATTCGTATCTCAGTACCTATTTCTCTGAGTTCCCTATCGAGGTCGTCTTTTCTGTTATTGAGTTCCACAAGCTTATGTTTCGCACCCTCAATGCTTTCACTGAATCCGAGAATCTCGATTTCTTTCTGCTCGTTTACGCCTGAGAGATGTTTAAGCTCTTCCGTCAGATCCTCGATTTTTTCATCGAGAGTGTGAATACTGTGTGCAAGCTCTTCTTTTTCGTGATTAAGCTCACCGAGCTTTTCGGCACTGTCGTCACGCTTTGATTCGTCTTCTTCAATCCAATTTTCAAGATTGTGAATATCTTCTTCAAGCTTTCTGGTTTCACCCTCTATATCTCCGTGCTGCTTTGCAAGATTGTCTTTTTGTTCATCAAGCTCGCCTACTCTGTGTTTTGCAGTTTCAATTCTTTCTCCGAAACCGATAAGCTCAATCTCTTTTTCTTCGTTGATTTTCTTGATATTTTCAAGCTCTTTTTCGGATTTAAGAATTTCTTCATCAAATTTATTATTATCCTGGGCAAGCTGTTCTTTCCTGTGATGAATTTCGGCAAGCTTTCTTGCTTTATCGTCACGATCTGCATTGGCAGATTTAATTTCTCCGCTGAGATTATTGATATCCTCTTCAAGCTTTCTTATTTCTCCACCAATATCTCCATGCTGTTTTGCAAGAACAACTTTCTGTTCGCTGAGTTCGCCAAGTTTGTGCTTTGCTCCCTCAACTCTCTCTCTTAAACCGTTAAGCTCAATCTCTTTCTGCTCGTTAAGCTTTGACAAATCATCAAACTCTTTATGAGATTTGCCGATATTTTCATCTAAAATATGATTATCACGTTCAAGCTGTTCTTTTCTGCCGTTAAGCTCTGCAAGAGTTTTTGCCGAATGTTCACTTCTAGCAACACCGTCTTGAATCATTTCATTGATACGGTGAAGCTCATCTTCAATTTGTTTGATTTTTTCCTCTGTATCCTGCTGCTTTTTGACAGCTGCCGCTTTTGTATCGTTTAAAGCGTGAATATTGCGTTCGGATTCCGAATTTATCTTAGCAAGCTCTTCTTCGGCATTTTTGAGGTTAAACTCAACATCTCCAAGCTCTGTTTTAACTTTGGCTATATTAATATTAATCTTATCAAATGTTTCCTTGTTAATTTTAATGCTGTTCAGAGTTTTTCTCAAAATGCCTGCTCTTTCCTCCAGCTCTTCTGGATTAACCTTTGGCATATTGTCGATTTCTCTCTGCAAAAAGTCAATTTCTCTCCGCAGCTTGCTGACACCTGCTTCCGCTGCAAGCTTCTTTTCACGAATATGCTCCAACTCTCCCAGTTTTCTTTTCAAAGATTCGGATTCTTCGTCTATCCTTACGATTTCCTTTTCTTCCTCTTTTACGCTTTCAATCTTTCTTTCAAGCTCATTTCTCAAAATCGGAAGTTTTTCAAGTCTTCGCTTAGAAATTTCATGGGCTGCGTTCTCAATAGGAATACCTTTAAGAGTATTGACTACAGATATCCATTTTCCGACTGCTTCGCCGTTTACGTTAAGCTTTGCAATTTCGGTATTCGTTACAGCACGTGTATCGAGCAGCAAGTCCAGCATAATATTCATAATCTGATATATTCCGACATCCTGAGGTGAAACGTTCAGCATTAATTCCAAATCGCCGTGTGTTTTCTCGAACTTCACTTCTAACCACCCTTACTTTAAAATAATAGTGTTTTTAAAACTGTTCTTAAGTGTTGAAAGTTTTATAGATGTTACAGGAACATCTCCCGGACCGGGATTATCCGAATCCATATTGTAATTGTATACGTGAACAGTTATCTTCTCCGCCGGGTCTATAGAAAATCCGACTACAACTATCGGGTTGTGACTTACACAATTATAGCAATCCAATAAAATATATAGACTATTGACAAGCGTGGTACAATAAGTGTAGAAGGAGTGGTAACCATGTTGAGTCAAGAAAAAAGAGAACTG
>CACWTQ010000057.1 GCA_902763835.1 uncultured Ruminococcus sp.
CCTGTTGCAACAACAGTTCCGTTCCATTTCAAACCAACGGTGCAGCGGTAATATGTATAAATCTCCATAATATTATCCCACTCTTCAACGTTGCATTGACCGTGTTCATTGTTGCCTGTTGCAACAACAGTTCCGTCCGCTCTCAATCCTACGGTATGGTCGGTGCTTGCGGAAATAGCGGTAATATTTCTCCAGTTCTTAACATCGCATTGACCGTCGTTGTTGTTGCCGACTGCACGAACTTTTCCGTTGTTAAGTAAGCCTACAGTATGAGCAGCACTCACCGATACGGCACAAATATCTCTCCACGTATGAAGCTCGCATTGACCGTAAGAATTGTCGCCTGTAGCATAAACCATTCCGTCCGACCTCAAACCGACAGTATGTCTTCGGCTGGTAGCAACTGCAATAATGTTTGTCCAAGTGTTCACCATACACTGAGCATATGAGTTGTCACCTGCGGCAATCAGTGTTCCGTCTGCTCTGAGTCCTATTGAATGCCCCGGACCTATTGCAATCGAAACGATATTTTTCCAGCTATCGACATTGCACTGACCCGAAGTGTTATCACCTGTTGCATAAACAGTGCCGTTTGCTCGCAGACCCATTGTGTAATTCTCGCCTGTGTAAATTGCAATAACATTTTGCCATTCACGGGTGTTGCATTCACCAAATTCATTGCTGCCTACAGCTTTAACAGTTCCGTCGGAAACAAGAGCAACGCAATGTCTTGAAAGTGAATGGTAATTTCCCAAACTTATTGATGAAACATTACTCCAGCTTTTTATTGCATTTGCATCACCTTTAAGCTCTTTTTTCATTTCGTCCATCTGTTTGCCAAGTTCCATCTTGTCACGTGAAATCTGAGCAAACGGATACATTCTCACACCGCCCGATGTAATAATTTCACCGTTCAATTTAATACCCATAATGTATAGAAAATTGATTGCGATACTCTGTGTTTTTGTTGTAAGGGAAAGAGGGAATACTCCGTCCGGGCCGGGCTCGGGTTCGTTCGGCTGAGAAATGTAAACATTACCCTTGGGAAATTGGTTGTGATTTGTAGGATATTTATTTCTTTGACTGCGATTTCCTCCGGGCTGACTTTTTGGAGCTTCGGGTAAGTCACCGAAGCTTGATTTGAATTGGATAGGTGACATTGCAGAATCCGAATTTTCCTCGAGCTTGTAGATAAATCCGTCAATGGTTTTACAGCGGCGAGTGTAATCGGGTTCAAGTGCGTATACCAACGCATCAACAACATTTTGCGGAACCTGATAATTTTTGCTCATATTCTTAAGCTGGGGAAAGTTTTCGTAAACATTCATACTGGTAGCTTCGGGAGGAATTTCACCTGTTAAGGCATCATAAATTGTTGCACCAAGTGAATACACGTCCATATAAGTGCCGTCTGTTTCCTCGGGAGTTTTCTGTTCGGGCGGAGAAAATCCGGGAGTGAAAGCGGAATCAACAATGAAACTCTGTGCAGTTCTTGCAAGTCCGAAATCTATAAGAACAAACTCTTCCATTGTTTCGTGTATTCTTCTAATCATAATATTCTGCGGTTTGATATCTCTGTGAAGCAATCCCTCACGATGAAGAGAGGCAAGGCAAAGCATAAGAGGCTTCATCTTTTCGTACAGAGTATTCCAATTATACCTTCCGATTGCCACAATTCTGTCGTGCAAGGTTTTACCATTAATATATTCCGTGATAATATATGATGTACGGTTTTCAAAAAGATAATCGTAAACCTTAACAATGTTGCTGTAGCGTTCACCCTTTGAAAGGCTCAGGCATTCTTTTTGTGTCTTGTATGCAATTTCCTCAATGGAAACTTCATCAATATCAAAAGTTACGGCAAGTGGATTTTCAATATTCGGGTTGCCGCAGTCACGATGAAAAACTCCGCTGTAAAAGGTTTCTTTAATTACGACCTTTTTGTCAAGTTTCATATCACGACCGATATATGTAATTCCGAAACCTCCCGTACCTATGCTTCTGCCTACAAGATATCTTCCTTCATTCAAAAAAGTACCTGCCGGAAGCTCATAATTTTCAGAGATATGAACATCAAACAGCCTTCCGCATTTGGGGCAATACGGTTGAGAAGTGTCGTCAATTTGTGCCATACAATGATAGCAATAAATCATGGTTGTCATCGTCCTTTAATTTTCATTTATATTATTAAATATATTTTAATTTTATAATATGTAATTTATTAATAAGGTGTACTCAGCGGATTCACAGCACCGTTTTCGTCAACTTCGCCCTGACCTATATATCTTAGTGCAAATCCACAGCCGTTTATTACACAGTCGGCAGGATTCTCGGCAATGTGTACATCAATTTTCAGCTGCTCACAAATAAGCTTATCCATTCCGTAAAGCAGTGAACCGCCGCCCGTCATAACGATTCCGTCACGGTAAATATCACCGACAAGCTCTGGGGGTGTACTTTCCAGAACATCCTGAACAGCCCCTGTAATAGTTTTTGCAACTTCGCTGAGAACAGGACACAGCTCCGTGTTTGTAAGCTCCACAGCCTGAGGCAGTCCCGTAACGGTATTACGTCCTTTAAGAACGAACTTTTTTTCTTCTTCGGGTTTGAATACAGCTCCGACTTCAAACTTCGCTTTTTCCGCAGTAACTCTTCCGACTACAAGATTATATTTTCGGCGAGCATACTTTATAATTTCTTCATCAAAGCTGCTGCCGGCAACTTTCATTGATCTGGATACGGAAATGTCACCCAAAGAAATAACTGCCATATCTGTAGTGCCGCCGCCGATATCGAGTATAAAACGTCCGTGAGGACTTCGTATGTCAAGACCCGCACCGATTGCCGCAGCCTTAGATGCTTCAATCAAGCTGACATTCCGAACTCCTATTGAAAGTATTGAATTTACGACCGCTCGTTTTTCAACATCTGTAATTTCTCCCGGAATTCCGGCAACTACTCTGGGCTTGATTATTCGGCTTATATTAGCCTTGCCCAACTGAATTTTAAGCATATTTTCAACTAAATAAAAATCCGAAATTACACTGCCGACAACAGGTTCCATAGAACTTAATCTTTGCGATGTTCTTCCCATCATATTGTAAGCATCGTGTCCGACTGCGATAATATCATCATTATCAAGATTTATAGTAACCACAGATGGTTCATCAAGGAATTTACCTTTGTTAGCTAAGTAAATTCTTGTATTTGATGTACCCAAATCTATAGCAATATCCGTACTCAAAATTTCACTTCCTCTTACATTCAGAATCTTTGTATTGCACTTTATTTTTTATCTCTCTGATTTTTCAAGAGTTTTTAGATTACGCAAGTCTACTCATATTAATTATATTATAATATTGACCCTCTTGTCAATATGTTACAAAATATTTGAACAAATAAAAATTAAAAAATTTCGCATTTTATTAAAATTTATGCAATTTTTGTATATAATTTTCACAATACAGAACTCCTACCAATTTATTGTCACGAAGCATACATTGCCTGCACCATATTCAATAAGCTTATCGGCACAAGAAGTCAAAGTAGAGCCTGTGGTTACAACATCATCAAAAAGCAATATATTTTTATCCTTAATATCTATGCCACTTATACATTGATAAACATTTTTAACATTTGCAATTCTCTCATCTCTTGAAAGCGAATGCTGCGACTTACTTTCCTTCACTTGATACAACAGCGGTTTATATACGGTCTTGTTTAATCGAGCTGTTTCCTTTGCAAGAAGCTTTACTTGGTCATAAGGTCTTTCATTTGTTTTTTTCTTGTGAGGGGGTACAGAGGTGTAATAATCAAAATTGATATCATCATAGCATTTTGATATAATATCTTTCATAATTATAGCAAACTGAATATAGTGCTGTTTATGCTGACGATACTTATATCTTAATACTGCATTTCTGTGTACACCCTCGTGAACAAATGCCGAAACACAAGTATAACCGCTCGGAAGAACCTTTTTGTGCGGAACTATATTCAAATATTTTAGACAATTATTACAGCAGGGCTTGTCGGGCGAAATAACATCGTCACAGAACAAACATCGGCAGGGGAAAAGAAATCTTGAAATTATCATAACCGGTTACTCCATTTACGTTCCTCGTGTAAGAAATTCTTTCAAGCCGGAATATCTGAGAGTTCTTTTGTTGTTTATTACCATACGTTCCATAATTTCGGGTTTGCCAACAAGTATCAAAAGTTTTTTTGCACGTGTAACCGCTGTATACAAAAGATTCCTATAAAGAAGCTGAGGAGGATTGTTATGCATTGGAATTATGACAGCCTCAAATTCATTACCCTGACTTTTATGTATAGTAGAACAATACGCAAGATCAACATCGATAATATCATCAAAAGTGTATGTAGCTTCTTTATCTTCAAACCGTATTTTGACTTTTCGGTTTAACTTATTTATTTCCGTAAGTATACCGATATCGCCGTTAAAAACGCCTTCACCGGTAACTCCGTCTTTTCTTGTCCACGGAATGTTATAGTTATTTTTGTATTGCATAACTTTATCGCCCTCACGCAGAACACGCTGATTCACGGCAATCTCTGTCTTGTTCGGGGACGGCGGATTCACGGCTTCCTGTAAAGCAATGTTAAGCTCTGCCGTTCCAAGCTCACCTTTTCTTGACGGTGTAAGAATCTGAATTTCATCGGATAGAGAGTAGCCGTATGTTTTGGGAAGTCTGTTAGTGCAAAGCTCAATTATTGTGTTAAGTATAACATTAGGCGAACTGCATTTCAAAAAGAAAAAGTCATTATTCTTAACATCTATTACAGGCATTTCACCCTTGTTTATTTTATGTGCATTAGTAATAATAAGGCTTTGCCTTGATTGACGGAAAATTTTGTTAAGAGTCACGGTAGGGAGCAGCTTTGAATCAATTAAATCTCCGAGAACATTTCCCGCCCCCACACTGGGAAGCTGGTCGCTGTCACCCACCAGAATAAGACGGCAGCCAAGCGGAAAGGCTCTCATCACGCTGTCAAGCAAAACAGAATCAACCATTGAAACCTCATCTAAAATCAAAGCGTCACAGGCAAGTGTGTTTTGTTCGTTGCGTTTGAAAACAGGACGTTCGTTTTCTGTCCATTCAACCTCGAGAAGTCTGTGAATGGTTTTAGCTTCGCAGCCCGTAAGCTCGCTCATTCTCTGGGCAGCTCTGCCTGTCGGTGCAGCAAGGAGAACTTTTTCACCGTTGGCTTTCAGAATTTTAATAATAGCGTTAAGGGTAGTCGTTTTACCCGTACCCGGACCGCCTGTCAAAATGAGAATACCTTTTGTGAGTGCCTTATTTATAGCCTCTTTTTGCAAATCGGCATATTCGATATGTTCATTGTCTTCTATTTCCCTTATCTTACCTTCAATATCACTTATGATTTGCGGAGGAAATCTCAAAAGCATTTGAAGTCTTGCAGCGGCATATGTTTCAACCCGATGATATATCGGAAGAAAAATAAATTCCTTGCTTGCGTTATCCTGAAAATCATTGAAAAGGCTTGCGTCGGAAACCATTTTTTCAAGGACATCATTAACTTTTTCTGACTCTATTCCCGAGAATTTTACGCAGGTTTCCAAAAGCTTTTCTTTCGGCAGACAGGTATGACCGTTTGCGGTGTTGTGATTTAAAATATGTACAATCGCAGCTCTGATTCGGAAATCGCTGTCAAAAGCTTTTTCCTGCATAACGGCAATTTTGTCGGCTCTCACAAAGCCGATGTTAATTTCTTCGTCACACAGTATATACGGATTTTCTTCAATCATCTTTTCGGCATTTATACCTAGATGTTTCCAAATTCGCACACATTCCTCGGGAGTGATATTATACTTTTCAAGCTTAATTAAAAGCTCTCTGAATCCGAAAGATTTCTTTAGCTCTTCGCTCATAGCTTTGGCTTTTTCAAGGGTAATTCCGCTAATGACAGTCAAACGCTCCGGATAGTTTTCTATAATTTCAAGAGTTTCGTCGCCGAATTCCCGAACTATTTTCGCAGCCATTCTTGCACCAATACCCTTAATGGCACGGCTTGAAAGATATTTCAGAATGGCAGCACTTGTTTTAGGCTGACATCTTTCAAAAAAATTAACCGAAAGCTGGTTGCCGTAATTCGGGTGAGTTTTAAATACGCCGGTTGCTTTTATTTCATCACCGACACCAACTCCAGGCATAATGCCGACAGCCGAAATTATTTTTTCGCCCGTATCAATATTAAGAACCGTGTAGCCGTTGGAATCGTTTCGATAAATTATATTGTCAATATTTCCGATTACTTCAAAAGTTTCGTTATTGTTCATTTGTACGTTCTCCAAATTATATTTTTCTTTTTTCATTATAACACAAATCCGAAAATTATTCATCATAAATTTTTAGATTTTTAAAAAGAATTTTCGTTTTATTTTATAAATAAACCAATATTTAAATTTAGATTAATTTTGTCAACTTTTGACAGTGGAGTGAATATACATCTATTAAAAAATAAAAGTAGGTGTATATATGTTCCGAACATTGATTGCGTTTTTAAGCGAGTTTGCCCTGGTGGCAATTCTTCACGTTGTAGGCCCGGGGTCGTTCCCAAAACCGCTGTCCAAAAAAGAAGAAGAAGAACAAATCAGACGTTTAAAAATCGGCGACCAATCTGCGAGAAATACTCTTATCGAGCATAATCTCAGATTGGTCGCTCATATTGTGAAAAAATATTACGGTGTTGCAAGTGATCAGGACGATTTGGTTTCAATAGGCACAATCGGACTTATTAAGGCAATCGATACCTTTAATGCGGATAAAAACATAAAGCTGTCGAGCTATGCTTCAAGATGTATTGAAAACGAGATTCTTATGCATATACGAAGTACCAAGAAGAATTCACTTGACGTGTCGCTTGATGAATCGATTGATACAGACAAGGACGGCAATCCTCTGACGTTAATGGATATTATGGCAACCGAGGATAATATTTTAGATGAACTCGATTTAAAAATGAATTCGGAGAAAATGTACGGTTTTATAGAACAGCTGCTGCCAAGAGAACGCAGCATTATTATAATGAGATACGGTCTTAATGGAAAAGAACCGATGACTCAAAAAGAAGTTGCGGATAGGCTGAATATTTCTAGGTCGTATGTTTCCAGAATTGAAAAAAAGACTATTGCAAAGCTAGCTCAGAGATTTGATTATAATGATTAGTGACGGCTACACATAGAATATTTGGACTGTTTTAAAAGAACAGCAAACGGGCAATGTCCGTTGGAAATACAGACACTAACATTTTATGTATGATGACTTTAGCACCTGCGTCAAAATTTCTCCCTAAGAAGAGTTCACTAAAGGAATGTCCCGGTATAGTTTATAAAACAATAAGCTCTGTTATTTCAACTGTTTTAATTCTTTAGAACTCAAAAATAATAAGTCATCTAAAATCCGCATAGACACTGAATTTTTAAGCGATTTATGGGTCTTACTTTATTTCACCCATTTGGTGAAGAAAATTTCGGAAAAAAATAAACCAGAAATACAGATTTTATCAGGCTTTGTTGCTCTTTAAGCAGTTACGAACTTTGCGGATTCAGGTCTTTTTTAGAAGTACAATCTCAACTCTTTGTATGATTGGTGAATTATGAATAAATATGTAGACTGTTCATAATTTATTTACTTGTTTAAAACAGTGCCTGTAGGATTATAATATCTGTACATTTGTTCTTATTTGTGGTATAATAATAGAAAATGTATTTCAAACTAAGGAACTGTTAGAAAATAACTTGAACATTTATACTTGTCTAATTTGCCCTGTGTGTCATTACAACACCTTGAAATACGTCAGTATTCCTGAGGTGCTGTGCCTAACACAGAACAAATTATCCTGCGTCTAAATTGTTCAACTTATTTCCAAACAGTTCCTAAAATCTACAAATAAGGACGTGATTTAAAATGAAAAAAATAGTAGTCGGTATTCTCGCACACGTCGATTCGGGAAAAACCACTTTATCCGAGGCATTGATGTACTGTTCGGGAAATATCGGCAAACTGGGCAGAGTTGACCATAGGGATTCCTTTTTAGATACTTTTACTCTTGAACGCAGCAGAGGAATAACTATTTTCTCAAAACAAGCCGTGTTAAAGTATAACGATACAGAATTTACACTTCTCGATACTCCCGGTCACGTGGACTTCTCGTCGGAAACAGAGCGAACCTTACAGGTTCTCGATTATGCTATACTTGTTATAAGCGGTACAGACGGCGTTCAAAGCCATACTCATACACTTTGGAAGCTTCTGAAAAAATATAATGTTCCGTGTTTTATATTTGTAAATAAAATGGATTTGCACGGTGCGGATAAAACAAATATTATGACGCAGCTAAAAACAAAGCTCAGTGACAGCTGCGTTGAGTTCGATTTCGATAATACAGACAATTTTTTTGAGAACGTTGCACTATGCGACGATGATTTGTTTGCTCAGTATGACGAAAACGGAACAATAAATAAATCCGATATTATAAATGCTGTTGCAGACAGGAGAATATTCCCCTGCCTGTTCGGCTCGGCATTGAAATTAAACGGTGTTGACGAATTTCTTAAATGTTTTAGCGATTATACGTCTTCTCCGAAATATCCCGAAAAATTCGGAGGAAAGGTGTATAAAATCTCGGAGGACAGTCAGGGCAACCGCCTAACGTTTCTAAAAGTAACGGGAGGAAAAATCAAGGTCAAGGATATTCTGCAAAGCGATAAGAATTTAAACGGTGAAAAAATCAATCAAATAAGAATTTACTCCGGAGAAAAATTTACTCAGACAGATGAAGTTGATTCGGGGACAATTTGTGCAGTCACGGGTATTACTTTTGCTCGCCCGGGTGACGGATTGGGTACAGAGAAAAATTCGTGTCTGCCCATACTGTCACCGGTGCTTACATACAGAGCAGAACCGCCAAAAGGGATTGACGCACATACTCTCCTTGAAAAGCTGAAAATCCTCGAGGACGAAGACCCTCAGCTGCACGTCCTTTGGAATGAACGGCTCGGAGAAATTCAAGTTCAGCTTATGGGGGATATCCAGCTTGAAATTTTGCAGTGTATTATTTTGGACCGTTTCGGCATTAATGTCACGTTCGGAAAGGGAAATATTATATATAAGGAAACAATATCGAATACCGTTGAGGGTGTCGGTCATTTTGAGCCGTTAAAGCATTATGCGGAGGTTCATCTTGTGATGAAACCCGGCAAGCGTGACAGCGGTATTGTGATAAAATCCGACTGCAAGGAGGACGTGCTTGATAAGAACTGGCAAAGGCTGATTTTAACTCACCTTTACGAAAAAACTCATATCGGTGTTCTGACAGGGTCGCAGATAACTGATATTGAAATTACGCTTGCTTCGGGAAAAGCTCACCCCAAGCACACCGAGGGCGGTGATTTCCGACAAGCTACCTACAGAGCGGTAAGGCAGGGGTTGCGTTTGGCTGATTCCGTGCTGCTTGAACCTGTCTATGAATTTACAATCGAAGTGCCGGTGGACAATGTCGGACGAGCAATGTCGGATATTCAGCGTATGTGCGGAAGTTTCAATCCGCCCGAACACAATGGTGATTTCGCCGTGCTTACGGGTACAGCCCCTGTTTCAGCAATGTGTGATTATACAAGAGATGTTATTCAGTACACACACGGCAAAGGAAAAATTGTCTGCGAACTGAAAGGCTACGAGCCTTGTCACAATGCAGATGAGGTTATTGCGGATATCGGGTACGACCCCGACAGCGATATTGATAATCCGTGTGATTCAGTGTTCTGCTCTCACGGTGCAGGTTACAGCGTCAAGTGGAATGAAGTGAAAAAGTATATGCACCTTTCGGAAACGCTAAAAACGGAAATTGATGATACTCCAAGCTGTTGCAGAGAAAAATTATTTTCAATGTGCAGAACACAAAGTGATGTTTTTGCACTTGATAAGGAGCTTATGCATATTTTTGAGAAAACCTACGGTCAGGTGAAAAAGCGTACAAATGGTCAAAGCCGAAGATTTGAGAGTAACAATAATTCGGACTGTAATAGAAAAACTGCTCCAAAATATGACGGTGTGGAATATGTTCTCGTCGACGGCTACAATGTAATATTTGCGTGGGATAATCTTAAGGCACTTGCAAAGGAAAATATAGATGCGGCACGAAATTCACTTATCAATATTATGTGCAATTATCAAGGATATAAAAAATGCGAGTTGATTCTTGTCTTTGATGCGTATAAAGTCAAGGGGAACGGTCGTGAGATTGAAGAGGTTAATAATATCAGCGTGGTGTATACCAAGGAAGCCGAAACCGCCGATATGTATATTGAAAAGGTTACTCATAAGCTTGCTAAAAATCATAGGGTTAGGGTTGTAACATCGGACGGTCTTGAACAGATGATAATTCTCGGCAGCGGTGCGTTGCGTGTTTCCTCACGTGCTTTTCGGGAAGAGGTAAAAAATGCGGAAGAGGAGATAAGGAGGATTATTTCGGGAAGTGTTTAAAATGTGTAATTACAGAAAACGGAAGCGTAGCGAGTGGCATAAGATTATAGTCAACTGTACACTAGTACTTTCCCAATCCATAAGACTATACAAACAGCAAGATCAGGAAGATAATTTCTAATATATTACCGAAACAACGAAAGATAATCATAATAATCGCA
>CACWTQ010000058.1 GCA_902763835.1 uncultured Ruminococcus sp.
AACACCGCAGGAATACTGACGTATTTCAAGGTGTTGTAACGACACACAGGGCAAATTAGACAAGTATAAATGTTCAATTTATTTTCTGACAGTTCCTTAATCGGCAATTCGCTATGCTGTTGCCTTTGTTGGTTTGTGTCGGAAGATAGTATTTTTATGTGTGTTTTTTCGTTTTCTTTGATAGTTTGTTTAGTTTCGCTGAGGGTAGTTTATTCTTTTTTGAAAATTGGCTTCGTCAGCGACAAGGGCTCTGCCCTTGATCCGCAAGCTTTGAAAAGCTTGACCAAACTTTAACAGGCTTCGCAACCGTACAGCTACAAATTTTTTCATTCGGTAAATCAAAACGAAAGGGGAGAGAATATTTAACAATATGAAAAATAAAACATTTAAAAATATATCTAAAATATTGTCAATAATATTATCCGCAGCATTAGTATTTGTTCTCTCCTGTTCATTCATCTACATAGTCAAGGAAGCGAACCACAGCTGTGACGGTGACAACTGTCCTATTTGCTTGAATATAAAGCACTGTGAGGAGAATATCCGTACAAAAACGGGCGGCTCGGTAAACATATCTCATCTTGTCATTACCGTGCTTGCTGCTTTATTCTGTTTAAGTCTTGCGAAATATGATATTTTTCCTAATACATTAATTATCCAAAAGGTGAGATTGAACGATTAAATACCTTTGTTTCATAGTATTGTATTGAATTTACGGAGGTTTACACGAATGAAAAAAATAATTTCTGTTTTTATAGTTACGATTTTGGTTATTTGCTCTCTTACTGCCTGCAATAAGGAAAGTACCCCGAGCGTTGAAAATGTGTCGGAAAATTCTTCCCGAAAGCTGAGTATTGTTACAACTATTTTTCCCGAGTATGATTGGGTAACGCAGATTCTCGGAGATACTGCCGAGAATGCCGATGTGACAATGCTCCTTGACAACGGTGTCGATTTGCACAGCTTCCAGCCTACTGCTGAGGATATTATGAAAATCTCAACCTGTGATTTGTTTATCTATGTTGGCGGAGAGTCGGACGAATGGGTTGAAGACGCTTTGAAAGAAGCAACGAATAAGGATATGATTGTTATAAATTTGCTTGACGTTCTCGGTGACAGCGTTAAGGAAGAAGAGGTTGTTGAGGGTATGCAGCCCGAGGACGAGGAAGAAGACGACGAAGAAGAAGAAGAACCCGAATATGATGAACACGTTTGGCTTTCTCTGAGAAATGCGGAAATTCTTTGCGGTTCAATAGCCGATTCACTTGTAAAAGCGGATTCGCAAAATGCGGACACATACAAAAATAACTTTGAAAATTATAAAACTCGGCTTTCAGAACTTGATAAAAAATACGAGGAAACAGTTTCAACAGCCAAAACAAAAACGCTGCTTTTCGGCGACCGTTTCCCGTTCAGATACTTTACCGACGATTACGGTCTTGAATATTATGCCGCATTTGTAGGCTGCTCTGCCGAAACAGAAGCAAGCTTTGAAACAATAACGTTTCTTGCAAAAAAGGCAGACGAACTTTCTTTGAACAGTGTTATGACCATTGAGGGCGATAATCATAAAATTGCCGAAACGATTGTTAGCAATACAAAGTCTAAAAATCAAAAAATCTTGACGCTTGATTCAATGCAGGCAACGACTTCAAAAGATGTCGAGAACGGTACAACTTATCTTTCAATTATGACAGATAATCTTTCCGTTCTTTCTGAAGCATTGAATTAACGGGAGGTACTGTATGTCACTGCTTGATATTCAAAATGTATCTCTCGGTTACGATTCAAACGTTATTCTTGAAAATCTGAATTTCACCGTAAACAAGGGTGATTATCTATGTATTGTCGGCGAAAACGGTTCGGGTAAAAGTACACTTATGAAAACACTCTTGAATTTGCAAGACCCTATAAAAGGGAAAATTATCAAGGGCGACGGTATTCTTCCTAACGAAATAGGATATCTTCCTCAGCAAACCGTTATACAGAGGGATTTTCCCGCATCAGTGAGTGAAATTGTTGTTTCGGGATTTCAGGCTCGCTGCGGTTTAAGACCATTTTATAATAAGGAAGAAAAAAAGCTTGCCCGTGAAAATATGGAGAGATTGGGTATATTAAATCTGTCAAAACGTTGTTACCGTGAACTGTCGGGCGGTCAGCAGCAGCGTGTTCTGCTTGCAAGGGCACTTTGTGCGACAAGGAAATTATTACTCCTTGATGAACCTGTATCGGGTCTTGACCCGAAAGTCACGGCGGATATGTACAATTTAATAAAAGACCTTAACAATGACGGAATTACAATAATAATGATATCCCACGATATTTCGGCGGCAATAAGATATGCAAGTCATATTTTGCATATCGGGAGTAATGTCTTTTTCGGAACGAGAGAGGAATATTTGAGCAGTGATGCCGGAAAGTTCTTTTTGGCTTCGGAGGGAGGTGTTTCGGAGTGATTGATAAATTGGTAATGTATTTGCAGTATCCGTTTGTAAGGTATGCTCTGATTGTCGGAATTTTGATAGCACTTTGTTCATCTCTCCTCGGAGTTACGTTGGTACTCAAAAGGTTCTCCTTTATAGGTGACGGACTTTCTCACGTTGCATTCGGAGCAATGGCAATTGCAAGTGTGCTTAATTTCACAAACAAAATGATTATTGTTTTGCCTGTCACGATTATAAGTGCAATATTGTTACTCAGCGGCGGAAGAAAAGCTAAAATCAAAGGTGATGCGGCAATAGCTATGATTTCCGTAGGTGCATTGGCTTTCGGTTATCTGCTGATGAATATATTCTCGACATCTTCTAATTTATCCGGTGATGTATGCAGTACGCTTTTTGGCTCTACATCAATTTTAACGCTGACTTACCGTGAGGTATGGCTGTGTATTATATTGTCAATTACTGTTGTGATTATTTTTGTTCTTTTTTACAACAAGATATTTGCCGTAACGTTTGATGAAGATTTTTCAAAAGCAGTCGGCACAAAGTCAGAAAGATACAATTTTCTGCTTGCGGCAATAATCGCTGTGATTATCGTGCTTGCAATGAATCTTGTAGGTTCGCTTCTCATATCGGCATTGATTATATTCCCGGCTCTGTCGGCAATGAGGATTTTTCGAAGCTTTAAATCCGTAACAATAAGTTCGGCTTTGCTGTCGGTGGTGTGTGCGTTCTCGGGAATAATAATTTCGATATTAATGGGAACTCCCGTTGGTTCAACTATTGTTGCGGTTGATATGCTGATATTCGGAGTTTGTTGTGTAATAGGAATGTTTACGGGGGGCATTAAAGAATGAAAAAGTCAATTACAGCAGTTATTTTAAGTTTGATATTATTTGCGTTTGCAGGCTGCGGAAGTGCGGAATCGGGAAACAGAATGTCGAACAATCAAACTACGGTTGATGATATTTTTCAGTCGGCGGCGTTGCAGAGCGAGGCTTCTCAAAGCGACGGTAACATTGTTTCAAAAAATGAAACAAGCACCGAAGCAGAGGGGATAGATGTCGATTTAACTGCACTTTCAAGCACTATGGTTTATTCGGAAGTATACAATATGATGTCAATGCCCGATGACTATATAGGAAAGAAAGTGAAGATGACAGGCATTTTCACATCTACCCACGATGATACTACGGGAAAGGATTATTATGCTTGTATAATACAAGACGCAACGGCTTGTTGTGCACAGGGTATAGAATTTATTTTAACAGATAATTCAAAATACCCGAATGAGGGCGATATAATTTCCGTTGTAGGTGTGTTTGATACTTATAATGAGGGACAGTTCCGTTACAGTACCCTGCGTGATGCAAGTATTGTATAATTAAAAATGAATTTTAATACCCTTTAGTTCATTAAATGTTCTAAAGGGTTATTTGTTTTTTATAAAAATCGAGCAGCAAATGATTGTTAATTTGTTTTCAATCGGAAATTATACTTTAACCAAAATAAAAATTTTGTTAAACTATTGAATAACAGCGAATTTTATGGTACAATAACTTTGATTGTTATTTTACAAAATACGACAAATTTGCAAAGGAGGGTTATATGCAGTTAATAGAAGATATAAAGGTGAATGCAAAAGGTATAACAGCAAATGCAAAAGAATTATTTCCTGTATTTAAAGATATAAATGTTGCTGCATTGCAAAATATGCGTTCGGGTTACTTTATGAACGTTGTAGTTGTCTTTATTGTAGCAATATTAATCAGTGCAGGCTATAATTATACTTTGGTAGATAACATATATCAAAATTCAAATATATCACTTATGCTTGAAACTCATCATAAAACCAATGCTATAATTCTTGAAGAATTTCTTGAGGGTCAGCATATTTTTGATTTTGAAATTAACTCCCACAATACAGCCGAAAAGTATACCAAGGGTTATTTTTCCGTTATCGTAAACGAGATAACCAGCACAGGATCTATAGGCTTCGGCATTCTGAACGGTATAAACAAAATACTTTTCAGCGGTCGAATATCGGAATCGATTTCAATATTTATTATGGTTTTTCTTTCGATACTTCTTATGATTTTTGTCAGAAATATTGTTATGGTGGGGAAGTGCCGATATTTTCTCGAGCAGCGGCAATATAAAGATACAGGAATCGACAGATTAATTTTCGTTTTCCGCACCGGTGCTGCAAGAAATGTTGCAGCTGTAATGCTTATCCGTTCAGTGTGGCAGACAATATGGAATATTACTATTATCGGCGGTATATATAAACATTACGAATATCTTATGATACCGTATATTCTTGCCGAAAATCCACACATCAATTATAAGCAGGCTTTTAAGATGTCAAAGGAGATTATGCAGGACGAAAAGTTTAATGCTTTCAAACTTGAATTAAGCCTTGTTCCGTGGCTGCTTCTTGACGGTGCAACAATGCACTTGGTAACGCTGTTTTTCCTTGACCCTTATAAAGAGTGTATCTATGCGGAGATTTACGCAAGACTTCGCAGCAAAAAAAGAGAGGTTATTGAAAACAGTGAGCTTTTGTATGATAATCTTCTTTTTGATAACACAGCAGCTTTAAACAGTTACCCCGATGCGGAATGTCCAACTTCCTATCTGGAAATCCGCCGTTGGCTTATCGCTGATTACAACAGAAATTATTCTCTCGAAAACTGCGTTATGTTTTTCTTTACATTTTCGATTATAGGCTGGGTTTGGGAAGTTTTCTTTTACCTTCTTAACGAGGGAAAGTTTATCAATCGAGGAACTATGTTCGGACCGTGGCTTCCGATTTACGGTCTGGGCGGACTTGTGATTATATTGTTTTTGAAGCCTTTGAGAAAAAATCCTGCTCTTATGTTCGGCGGTGCGTTTGTTGTATGCGGAGCTATCGAGTACACTACGGCATGGATTTTGGAAACGTTTTTCCACAGTAAATGGTGGGATTATACAGGGTACTTTTGTAATCTTCACGGAAGAATCTGCCTTGAAGGTCTGCTTGTATTCGGGTTGGCAGGAGTGATTACAACTTATTTTATCGCACCTGTTCTTGATAATCTGTATAATAAACTTGACCGAAAAACAAAACGTGCAATATGTATGGTGTTCATTATTGCGTTTATGGGTGACTTTTTCTATTCGGTTAATAATCCTAATGCAGGTGATGGAATTACAGATAATTTCGTATAGAAAATATTAGAACTCCTATGTATAATCATAGGAGTTTCTTGTTTATTCCGATATTCTAAAATTCTGAAAACCAATTAGGCGTAATTTCGTTCATTGTCAGATTTTTAATATTTTCACCATCAAATAAAATAATACTGAAATCACTGCCGCAGAATTCACTCAGAACCTGACGGCATATTCCGCAGGGCGGTGTGAAATTGTTGATTTTTCCGTCGGATATACCCACAACCGCAATTTTTGAAAAATCTCTGTGACCGTTTATAATTGCCGCAAAAATCGCTGTTCTTTCCGCACAGTTGGTCGCACCGAATGAAACGTTTTCGACGTTGCAGCCTAAGAATACAGTTCCGTCCTTGCAGAGAAGAGCCGCACCGACTTTGAATTTGGAGTAGGGGGAATAGCTGTTTTCAGAAGCTTGTTTTGCCAGCTCAATCAAATCATAATCTGTCATTGCCGCACCTCACAGTGAAATCGCCGTTTCGAGAGCGGCAGTCAGCATTTCATCAAAAGAGTTTTGACGTTCCTCGGCGGTGGTTTCTGTTCCCTTAAACGGACAATCGGAAATAGTACAAACTGCCAAAGCGTTCTTTTTAGCTTTTGCGGCATTCATATAAAGAGCGGCTGCCTCCATTTCAACAGCGAGAACTCCCATTGACTGCCATTTTTCGTTACAAGTGATGTCGGCAGAGTAGAAAGCGTCCGATGTCAAAATATTACCAACGTGAGGTACTATTCCTATCTTTTTACACGTGTCAACAAAAGCACTCAAAAGCGTAAAACTTGCAATAGGAGCATACGTTCCGTTTAAACCGTACTGAGATGCAAAATTCGAGTTTGTGCAAGCTCCCATTGCGACAACAATATCATACAAATCAAGGTCGGGCGACAAAGCTCCTGCCGAGCCTATTCTTATGATATTATCGACATCATAAAAATTAAAAAGCTCATAGGAATAAATTCCTATTGACGGCATACCCATTCCGCTTGCCATTACGGAAACAGGTACACCTTTGTATTTTCCGGTATAGCCCAGCATTCCTCTTACTTCGTTCACAAGCATAGCTTCATCAAGATATTTCTCAGCAATAAGCTTTGCTCTGAGAGGATCTCCGGGCATAAGGACAGTTTTTGCAAAATCACCTGATTTTGCCGAAATATGTGGAGTTGGTATACTCATAATAAAAAAACCTCCGTTCATTAATCTGTTGTATAAATTATATATAAATAGGGTTTAAATGTCAATACTATTATTTAAATTTATTACAAATAATTATAAAGCATAATTCTTGAGGTCGGAAGTTCTGCATGATTTTAAAAATTATTTTTATATCATAATTTTATTAATTTGAAAGGTTAGATATTATGAATATATCGGGTGAAAAATATCAAGTTTTAAAAGAATATTTCGGACATACATCTTTCCGAAATGGTCAGGAGAAAATAATTGACAATTTGTGTGACGGTAAAGATGTTCTTTGCATTATGCCTACGGGTGCGGGAAAGTCAATGTGTTATCAGATTCCGGCAATAATGTTTTCGGGTATAACAATTGTTGTTTCTCCGCTTATTTCTCTTATGCAGGATCAGGTTAATTCTCTAATTCAAACAGGTATTCCAGCTGCGTTTATAAACAGTTCTCTTTCATTTGGTCAGTATAATAAAGTATTGCAGCTTATGTCACAATATAAATATAAAATAATTTATGTTGCACCGGAAAGATTGGCTATTGATAGCTTTGTTAATATCTGTAAAAATCTTGATATTTCAATGGTCGCCGTTGATGAAGCTCACTGCGTGTCGCATTGGGGACAGGATTTTCGTCCAAGTTATTTGAAAATATCAGATTTTGTGAATGTTCTTCCTGTACGTCCTGTTGTCGGTGCATTTACGGCTACAGCCACAAACGATGTCAAAGAGGATATAGCGAAACGACTTTGCTTGAATGACCCTTTCAGCATAACTACAGGCTTTGACCGCCCGAATCTTTATTTTTCAGTGATAACTCCAAATTCAAAAGAGTTAAAATTACTCAGTCTTATCAGAGAGCGTCAATCACTTTGCGGGATAGTATATTGTTCTACGAGAAGCAATGTCGAAAAAATTTGTGATTATCTGAACGAAAACGGTTTGACGGCCACTCGCTACCATGCAGGTTTATCAGAAGAAGAGAGAAAAACTAATCAAGATGATTTCGTGTTTGACAGAAAATCTATAATGGTTGCAACTAACGCTTTCGGAATGGGTATAGATAAATCAAATGTATCTTATATTATACATTACAATATGCCGAAAAATCTTGAAAGCTATTATCAGGAGGCAGGCAGAGCAGGACGTGATGGCGGTGAAGCGGAATGTATTATGATGTATGCACCGTTGGACGTTCGCACAGCAAAATTTCTTATAAGCAAAATGGACGAGAATTCCGAGCTTAGTGAAGAGGAAATTGAAATCCTGAAAGAACGTGAGAGAATCCGTCTTAAATATATTACTTTTTACTGTACAACAAGGGATTGTCTTCGTTCCTTTATGCTTAGATATTTCGGTGAAAGAACTCCGAACTACTGCGGAAAATGTTCCAACTGTATTTCAAATTTTGAAACCGTGGATATTACTGTTGACGCACAGAAAATTATGTCGTGTATGGTGAGAACCAATCAGACATACGGCATAAAAATGATTTGTGATATTTTAAGAGGGAGCAAAAATTCACGTCTTTTGAATCTGGGTTTTGATAAGCTGTCAACCTACGGTTTGATGAAAGATTATTCCGAAAATAAGGTTCGTTCCATAATTAATGCTCTTGTCTTGCAGAAATATCTTGTTTTGACAGAGGATGAGTACCCTGTTCTCAAACTTGGCAAGGGTGCAGCCGCCGTTCTGAAAGGTAAAGAAACCATAACCACCAAAATTCTCAAGGAGGAGCAAATCCAACCGACAAAGAGGTTTGAAGATCAGACCTTCGATAACAGATTGTTTACATATTTGAAAGCCTTGCGAAAAGACCTCGCCGCTCGTGCTTCTGTGCCGGCATATGTTGTGTTTACGGATTCAAGCTTGAAAGATATGTGCCGAATAAAGCCTAAAACTATTGGTGAATTTTCAAATGTGTCCGGTGTCGGCAGAGCTAAACTTGATAAATACGGAAAGATTTTTATTGATGCGATAAAAGAATATGAAGAGGGGAAAGGGGCAAATAAAGATTAAGTAAGATTTTTATAGAATAACTGTTGATATTGGATATGTTAAATTCCAAGTGTATTTTAATGATTATATTTAAGATTTTTTATATTTGTTTGTTTGTTTGTTGTACTCAAAATCTAAAAGAATTAGCTTTCCAAAGCTTGCGGGCGACGGAACACTCCAAGAAGCTGAGCCGTAGGCGAAAGCTGATTGGGATGTTTTCCTAGTGGTCTTGCACCAGCAAGGGCAGAGCCCTGCTCGCTGACAAAATCAGCATGCAAAGAAAAGCAAACTACCCTAAGAGCCTGTTTAAAATCTTAGCGACACACGTCTTTTTGGCAAATTTTCCTGCTAACTGCGTCAAAAGAACTTGACATACGGCAGTATGCCTGCGTCCTTTTTTTTTCTTGTTATCAGAAAAATTATGCTCGAAAATCCGAATATTTCAGATTTTAAACAGGCTCTAAGGAAATGTCAGAAAATAACTTGAACATTTATACTTGTCTAATTTGTTCAACTTATTTCTCAAGTTTCTTAGGTTGAAGATGTTCACACACCTCCGAATTAGTTTTGAAGCTCAATGAAATAATCTAATAATTAATATATTTCAAATTATAAATATATTAGTATATAATAGGAAAATGTAGCTAAAAAATTCTTTTTATTTTGGTGAAAATATATTATTGCAACAAAGTTGAATAATTGCTCAACTGTTACTTGACAAATAAAAAATTAAATGATACAATGAAAATGTAGAAAGGAAACACCACAAAAGTTAGTTATGATTATCTATTGAGTATATGATCAACTAAAATTTTCTAAGAATATTCGGTAAATCACCGTATATTTTTTTGACATATAGTTTTATTAAACTAACTTATTAAAGAATAAAGAGGAGAGAAATTATGTATCTTGAAATTAACAATCTTCACAAGTTTTATGGTGAAGGCGACAACAGAAACGAGGTTTTGAAAGGCATTAACTGCGGCGTTGAGAAAGGGCAAATTTGTGTTCTGCTTGGTCCTTCGGGTTCGGGCAAGTCCACTATGCTCAACATCATAGGCGGCATTGACAACGCAGACGAGGGTTACATCAGCATTGACGGCGAAAAAACCGTTGATATGAACGAGAAGAAACTTTCACTTTACCGCCGTAAACATCTTGGTTATGTTTTCCAATTTTACAATCTTATTCCTAATTTAACGGTTAAGGAGAACATTGAAGTAGGTTCTTACCTCAGCGATAATCCGCTTGACATTGACGAGCTTCTCAAAACAATAGGTTTGTGGGAGCATAAGGATAAACTTCCTAATCAGCTTTCGGGTGGTCAGCAGCAGAGAACGGCTATCGGAAGAGCTATTGTTAAGAACCCTGACATTCTTCTTTGTGACGAGCCGACAGGTGCTCTTGATTACAATACTTCCAAAGATATTTTACAGCTTATCGAAACTGTAAATCAAAAATTCGGAAACACTGTGATTATCGTAACTCACAACGACGCTATTAAGCTTATGGCGGATAAGGTTATCAAGCTTCGTGACGGTGCTATCCGCAAGGAGTACATCAATGAAACTAAAGTTCCGGCTGCCGAGCTTGACTGGTAAGGAGGAAAAAATATGAAAAATCCTTTGATGAAACGCTTGCCCCGTGAGCTTAAAAGCGACTTCGGCAAGTATGCGGTTATTTTTCTGTTTATGATAATTACAGTCGGATTTATTTCGGGATTTGTGGTTGCAACTCACAGCCTTGCTTATGCGTTTGACAACAGCTTCGATTCGCAGAATGTTGAAGACGGTCACTTTATTCTCGAGGATAAAATGACAGGTGATCTTCCGGATAAAATTGAA
>CACWTQ010000059.1 GCA_902763835.1 uncultured Ruminococcus sp.
CCCGACTGTATGTACACGTCCTGCCGACACCGAAACTATATCCTTCCAACCGGACACCTTGCATTGACCATATTCATTATTGCCAACAGCAACAACCGTTCCGTCTTCTTTCAGCCCGACTGTATGATAATCTCCTGCCGACACCGAAACTATATTCCTCCAACTGGACACCTTGCATTCACCATATTCATTATAGCCACCAGCAACAACCCCTCCTCCGTATTTTTCTATGCCTACTGTGGTATAAGTTGATGTATCGATCGTTCTTAATGGACTTTGCCAAGCCTTGGTACAATATTCATTACTATCTTTATAGTCGTCAAGTTCCGCAAACAGAGCGAGTGCTTCTTCGTGTGCTCCGCTGTCATTGTACTTCACAGCCTGCTTATACTTGACTTCATTAATCATTTCGGAAGAATCCTTATAATCGCCAAGCTCCTCAAACAGAGTAAGTGCATCTTCGTATGCTTCGTTATCCTTGTACTTCACAGCCTGCTTATACTTGACTTCATTAATCATTTCGGAAGAATCCTTATAATCGCCAAGCTCCTCAAACAGAGTTAGTGCATCTTCGTATGCTTCGTTATCCTTGTACTCCACAGCCTGCTTATACTTGACTTCATTAATCATTTCGGAAGAATCCTTGTAGCTGCCAAGTTCCGTAAACAGTGCGATTGCTTCGTTATTTGAGCCGTCGTCTTTATACTTCACAGCCTGCTGATACTTTGCTTCCTCCAACATATCGGCAGAATCCTTGTAGCTGCCAAGTTCCGTAAACAGTGTGATTGCTTCGTCATATTCTCCGCTTTCAACAAATGTAATAGCCTTTTTGTACTTTATCATTGGTGGTAAAATGATAATCGCAGCAACAATAATAACTGCTGAAACAACAGAAATAATCTTTGTCAATTTTGCTTTTTTTGCGGCTTTCTCGGTTGCTATTCGCTTATCTTCCTCTTCCTTTTCAATCTCTTCTATACGCTTGCGGCACTCCTCTGCCAACTTTGCGGAATCACGATAGTCGGACAATTTCTCAAAAATCTCCAAAGCCAATTTCTGCTTTTCCTTATCATTTACAGACTTTTTTAAATCTTGAGCTCTACTATACTCTTCTTTCAAATATGCTTCTTTAGCACCGTCTATGCACTTCTGAACATATTCATCGGCATCTTTGTGACCGGAAATTTCCGAAAATCTCGCTCTAAGCCCCTTATAATCCTGATTAGAACGTGCTGCATTAAACCGAGCCACTAAACCATTGTAAATACTATCCTTACGGGCATACTCCGCTTTTTCCAAACACACATTATAAAGTTCCTCAGAATCCTTATAAGAAAAAATCTGCTCAAACAGCTTTGCAGCGTCTTGAAACTCCTGTTCGTCAGCTGCCGAATCCATTGAACTTTTCGCACTCTCATATCTCAAACGGAAGTACTCTTCGATATTCTCCCTGTTGTAATCTTCGAGAGTTGCTTTCAACTGCTCATCTGCAAAACGTACGGCTTTCTTGTAGTTTGCACTATTTTCAATAGGCTTGGTAAAAAGCTCGTAGTTTACGTTTCTTGATATGATGCTCGGTGCGATAAATAGCTCGTTTGCGTTTCTTGATTTGCTGATCGGCTCGGTAAAAAGCTCGTTTGCGTTTTTCGACTTGCTGAAATGTAGCTCCTCTTGCGTCCTGAGCTTGCGTTCTGCCAAAAGCTTACCCACATAAGCCCTCGCATTCTCAGGGTCAATATCAAGAACCTTATCGCAATATTCAGTTGCACTGTTCCAGTCGCCGTCCTCCAAAAACATAAACGCACGTTTCAAAAGCGGTTCAGCCTGTCCTGCGGCGGCGTTATTGATAACGGTTGTTTGATTTACAACAGGCTTCTCTTTGTCGCTTTCGGTAATCTTCTTTATACCACGAATCAAGTCCTGCATAAAGCCAAGCTTTCCCATATCCTGTGCCTGCAAGTGCGAAAATTCCTCCGGCAAATCGTAAGGGTCCATATCACGGTAAGCCGGAATAAGCGTTTTCTTCTCACCGTTCTTTATGAGCATAAGAAATCTGCTCCACTCGTTCTTAACCCAAACGGCATTGAAATATTCGGGCTTTGTGCCGATAACAATCATTACCTTTGCACTGTTCAAAGCGGCGAATATGTACGGCTCATACTCCTGCCCCAGCTTGTCTTCAAGGGTAATTCTTGCAAAGAAAACCTTGTAGCCCTCCTGCGTAAGCTGATGATAAAGGTCGTTTGCGAGAACGGAATCTCTCGTCCGTCTGCCGTCCGAGCCTGTTTCCTTGTAGCAGATGAACACGTCAAACGGCTCTTCCTGCTGAGAAATTGCGAGAATACCTTTTTGTATTTCGTCAATCGCCGCCGCCTCACGCTCATAAACAGACTTTTGAACCACATCGGCATATTCTATCGCCGACTTGTAATTCTCGTCCATAAAAACGGAAGTGTACTGAGCACGATTGACTGTCGGCACACGCTTGTGAGTTGTCGGGTCTTCAACGTACTCGATACCGTAACGGCACAGCACCAAAGACCAGTAAGCCTCGCTGTCGGTTTTGTCCTCTTCGAGAATCTTCTCGTACATCGACATAGCCTTGTCGAATTCGTTGTTTCTGCGGAAGTGATTCGCACGGTCGTACATATTCGCACGTCTGTCGTCGTCAAGCTTCGGCAAGGTCTGCTGAGTACCGCAGTACAAACATTCGCAGACGCTTGACCCGGGAGTGATTTCCAAATCTCCTCCGCACATTTTACATCTGAAAATTGTCATAGGTTACCTCCTAGTCATTTTGGAAAATACATTTGTATTCATTATAACACATATCGACATAAAGTTCAACAAATAATTGTTAATTATTTAATTTGTCGGAGTAAAGTATAAATAAATCCTTAATGGTAAGCAATAAAACCTCTGTAAGAATTTTTTCTATTCGTGTTTCGGCATCATCGGATATTACGAAAAGCGGATAGATCGTTTCAGCGTGAAAGCTTTTGTTACGCATCATATAACAATATCTGCATACAATGAATTTCAATCTATCTTTTGGACGGTTGTTTTTCTTTGTAGATTTCTCTTTTAATATCGCCCAACTCTCTTCATCGTTTACGATTTCTTCGGAAAAAACTTTCATGTGATTACAAATATATCCTAAAAGTTCGGAATCATTATAAAGACTGCCGCTTATTAAACTTTTAAAATCCTTTTCAGAAAAATCATGAAACGCATTATACCAACTGATATGTTCCCAAAAATCATCATTTTTCAAACGCTTAATTCTATCAACCGAATAATTCATAGTATTTTTATCTATGATATACATTAAAGTTGAAAGTTTATTGTTTTCACTCCGATAAGTGTCTTCATTATTAATCGAATCCATGTAAGTATAAACAGCATTAAGAGTACTCCAAGCCGAGCGGAAACGGTCGTGCGAAAAATTAGCAAGCTGTGATTTCAAAAAATATGAAATCATTATGTAAAAAGGCTTTCCGTTTTCGTTTTCAAAAATAACCTTTGCGGATTCAGGCGGCAGGCAAATATCTATATCACAATTCTTCCAGTGACAAGTAAAGCTCTCGTGGGGAATCTGCACCGCTTCACCGCTGCAAGTAAATGTTATACTATCCACATCGGGAATAGTGCCTGTTACTGCAAGATAAAAGCACAATGCCCTTTGCAGATGGTATCGGATATTACTTTTTGGAGAATCAAGAACCATTTCCGTTTTCATTTTTGAACTTCTTACAAAATTGATAATTATAGCGTTTTTCCTTATCTCAATATCATCGACAATCTTTTTGTTGTAAAAAGATACTCCGCTGTAAATCAATTCGTTATCTTCCGAATCGAATTTGACGGTTAATGAATGATTGTATTTTGCCAAAATTCTTCCTCCTCTCAGGCGGCTGAAACAAATCAACCGCCTGTTCTTGTTGTTGGTTATTCCGAATTAAGTTTCGGATTTAAAAGCGTTTAATTTGACTTCCAGCTCGCTCAACTCTTTCTCTTTGTCGTTCTTCCGTTTTTCTGCTTTTTCAAGTTCGGCAGTGTAAAAAGAAATCATCTCCCGTGCTTCCTTTACCTTTTTCTTGCCAAAAAGCTTCTTTTCGTTTTCGGCATAAATGGATTGCTGTTGCTGACGTTGGGTTTTGAGAATTGATAAGTTGTTATCAATTCTGGTAATATCCGAATGTAAAGTTCTTATTTTGGCTTGAACACGCAGTATTTCTCTAATTTCCGGATCAGGAGATTTGAATTTAAGATTCAAAGCAGGACAAACACCGTTGCCCCTATACACAATACGACCCACTTCATTGACCAACCCGTAACAGTTAAACTCGCCCATTTGGGCAAGTGCTGCATCTTTCTGATTTCTACCTGGTGATCGCAACCAACATAAGCCTTCAGAATAACGATTAAAATGGTCAAAACTTACAAAAACAACAGTGTCATTTAAAGAATTGGTATCTGCCTCCACTGCATATTTCTGATTATTACTTGGCGATCGCAGCAACCATCTGTGCATTTTATTATCATACTCAAAGTAATAATTTACTTCATCAAGGCTCAAAATGAATATCTTATCAACCGTATTATTTCCACCTTTTGTTCCATATTTTGCGTTATCGCTGTTAATGATGTTGGTATCTGCAATCAAGGCTTTTTCTTCGGCTTCAAATTCATTGAAAAAGTCCTCGTTTAGCCACTTTCGCAATGTGCAATTCTCCCAAGTTATAGCTTCATTTTTCTCATGATAACGCAGGTTTCCAACAATCTTCTTGCACAACAAAGTACAATGTTCAACTGTCTTGTCTATGATATACCATTCGTATTTTCCAAACGAAACTACATCCCCTGTTTTGCCAAATATAACTCTTTTCTGGAATATCAATAGTGCCTGTCTTTTGCAATTCTCTGCAAGCTGTGCGGAATCACGATAATGAGATATATTGGCAAATTGATTTGCCGCATCCTTAAAATCAATCTCCGCAACAGCTGCACCCATCTTCGCTAATGCCTTTTGATAAAGATATTCATTTGCACTCTCTCGACATTGTTTTGACATCTTATCAGAATCACGATAATGAGATATTTTATCAAATTGATTTGCCACATCCGTAAAATCAATATCCGTAACAGCTTCAGCCATCTTTGCTAATACCTTTTGATAAAGATATTCATTTGCACTCTCTCGATATTGTTTTGTCAGCTTATCAGAACCTTGATAAAAAGATTCAAACTTAAGATTCAAAGCGGGACGAACACCGTAATAATCACTCACATAATAGCCACGATCATTAAGTGAACCGTTGCTATTGACAAGTGCTGCACCGAACTGCTGATAGCCCGGCGACCGCAGCCACCACACCTGGTTTATCGCAAAAATTTTTTTATTCATCATGTATTTTTCTGCTTCATCAAGACTTAGTAGGAATATCTTGTCAACCGTCTTAATTCCGCCCCTTGTTTCATATTTCGCATTATCACTGTTAACGATAGTGGTATCGGCTATCAACTTTTTTTCTTCGGCTGCAAATTCATTGAAAAACTCATTATTGAGCCATCTCCTTAGAGTGCAAGAATGCCAAGTTATATCCCTATTTTCCTCATGATAACGCTTACATTCAACAATTCCCTTGCACAACAAAGTACAATTTTCATTTGTCTTGTCTATGATATACCATTCGTATCCTCCAAATGAAACTACATCACCGATTTGACCCATTACAGCTTTATTCTGAGCAGACAATAATTGCGGCAAAAAAGATTCCTCGGCTTTTTCATAGCATTGCTTTGCGAGCTCAATAGAATTACGATAATCGGACAAATTCTCAAACATTTTTGCCGCAATTTTGTAGTCTTTATAGCTCTGTGCCGAATTCATTTTAGCTTTTGCATTATCGTATCTTATACGATAATACTCTTCTGAATTTTCCAAAGAATAACGTTTAAGTTCCGCTTTAAGCTGCTCATCTGCAAAACGCACAGCTTTCTTATAATTTTCACTATTTTCAATCGGATTGGTGAAAAGTGCGTTAATAAAATGCCCATTGGTGAAAATTAGGTTTGCAGCGTTCGCCGGTTTGCTGAAATGCAGTTCCTCCTGCGTCCTGAGTTTTCTTTCCACAAGCAATTTCACAACATATGCCCTTGCACATTCCGGGTCAAGGTCAAGCACTTTCTCGGCATACTCGTTTGCACTATTCCATTCGTCCTCTTCCAAAAACATAAATGCACGTTTCAGTAAAGAATCTGCTGTTCCGCCTTGTGCCGACTGCTGAACATTTGAATTTTGATTTGCAAGCGGAATAATCTTCCCGATACCCCTAATCAAATCCTGCATAAATCCAACCTTGCTCATATCCTGTGCCTGCAAATGCTTGAACTCGCCGGGAATATCGTAAGCGTCAATATCCTTGTAGCAGGGAATAAGCACCTTTTTCTTGTCGGATTTCATCATATCAAGGAATCTGCCCCACTCATTCTTAATCCATACGGCATTGTAATACTCGTAGCTTGTACCTACTGCAAGCATAACCCTTGCCGAACTCAAAGCCGAAAATATGTAAGGCTCATACTCCTGACCGAGTTTATCTTCAAGAGTAATTCTCGCAAAGAAAACCTTGTAGCCTTTCTCCGTCAAAGCGTCGTACATATCCTGTGCAAGCACGCTGTCAACGGTTCTTTGACCGTCCTCAGCTGTTTCCTTGTAGCAGATAAAAATGTCAAACGGCTCTTCATTCTGAGCAATAGCAAGGATAGACTTCTGTAATCTGTCAATCTCCTTTGCTTCCTCTCTGTAAAGCTTCCTTGCGACAACATCGGCATATTCCTGTGCCATTTCAAAATTGCTGTCGTTAAAAATACTGTCGTATGACGTTCTGTGACAGGTCGGAATCTTCTTCGCTGTCGCAGGGTCGTCAACATACTCAATGCCGTACTTACAAAGGCACAAGCCCCAGTAAGCTTCGGCTTCTTCGGGAAATTCGGAAACTATGCTCTCGAACACTCCCGAAGCCTTGTCGAATTCATTCGCAAAACGCAGGCGGTTGGCTCTGTTGAAAAGGTTCATTTTCTTGTCGTTGTCTGCTGTCGGTACGGTTTGCTGTGTACCGCAGTATTCACACTCGCATATATTTGAACCCTCAACAAGAGTTAAGTCAGCTCCGCACATTTTGCACTTGAAAACTGCCATGCTTTTTCCTCCTTAAAAATTTTATTTATATAAAGAACCGGCAATGCCTGACGAAAACCGCACACCGACTTATTTATACGGCAGCTTTATCAGCTGAATTATAAGGGCAGTCGGTGTACATATCGCATATAAACGATTGCTCGATTACTTTTTATTAATCTTACAAAGTCTGTTGCGTTCGGCAAGCAGTCCCTCAGCCTTAACACAAAGCAATAACGCTCCGTCCTTGTCGCCGTCAACAACTGCCGTCTGCAAGTCGTCAATGCAGGCAGACAAATCACTTTCAATATCGGACAATGCCTCATTGCTCACAACATCGCTGTACTTGATGTTCTCCGCAAGCTTTGAAACACTCTTTCGGACATTCTCGTCCTCGCACTGATTTACAAGGACATTCATCTTTGACTGCAAATTCCTCATAAATTTAACGTCCTTGACAAGCTTCTTATCCTGGCGAACAATTTCATCTCGCATAGAATCCGCACCGATAAATCCAATCGCCGAAACACCGAGCAGAATAACGTCAAAAACAAGCACAAGCCATATCGGCACAACCTTTGCAAGCGTCATAAACACAAGGCTGAGAACCGTTTGGGCAATTCCGTAAACAACACTTATTCTCGCTATCGGAAATCCGTAAAGCTTGCTGTTAAGGTTTTTTCCGTCCTTAAAAGCAATCTTCATAACGAACGGCTGAACAGCAAACGAAATAACGCTGAAAATATACGTTAGCCAGAACGCACCGTTTTTCACAAACGGAACTGCAAACGCAATTACGCTGAACATCACAAAGACGATTATCACAACAATCAGAACTCTTTTTTCATTCTTTTTCATAGCCTATACACCTCTTTTTTATTTACAGTAAAATATTTATTTTACGTAGCTGACGGTTTTCTCGCACCGCAATTCGGGCAGAAATTCGCCGTAATACCTGTGTTGCCGCAAGTACAATCCCACGTGCTGTTATCGGGCTTTTTCGCTCCGCAGTCGGGGCAGAATTTGCCTGTTATGCCTGTGTTTCCGCAACTACAGTCCCACGTTGTTTTCTCAGGCTTTTTCGCTCCGCAGTTGGTACAGAAATTACCCGTTATACCCTTGTTTCCGCAGATGCAGTCCCATGTAGTTTTCTCAGGCTTTTTCGCTCCGCAGTTGGTACAGAAATTACCCGTGATACCCTTGTTTCCGCAAGTACAATCCCACGTGTCGGCTGTCGGCTTCTTCGCTCCGCAGTTATTGCAGAAATTTCCCGTGATACCCTTGTTTCCGCAGGTGCAGTCCCACGTTTCAGCTGTCGGCTTCTTTGCTCCGCAGTTATTGCAGAAATTTCCCGTGATACCCTTATGACCGCAGGTACAGTCCCATTTATCGCTGATTGTACCGCCGAGCGTCTGACCGATATTTGCAGACGTCCCAACTATTGGATTCATAGCGTCCTTAGTCATGCCGATAACACTTCCCATAGCACCGAGAGAAATGCCCAATCCGGCAATGTCGCCCAAACCGTTCATAGGGCTGCCGCCGCCCGAATTGCCTGTCAAGCCGTTCTTCATTGCCTCCATACCAACCATTCGAGATGTTTCCTGCTGATATGTATAGCCTTTCATACGCATTTCTTCGGCTTCCGCCTGAGCCTGCATTCTGTACGATTCGGCTTCGGCGGCTTTCTGAATTTTGAGAGCCTCAGCATCGCCCTGGGCACCGATAATCTTCATTCTTGCGGCAGTCTGTGCTTCAACCGCCATACGCTCCGCCGCAGCCTCGGCTTCCTTTTTCTTAATCTGCTGTTCACGCACAAGCAAATACTGTTCGGCGTACTGCTGTTTCATTCTCTTGAAATTCGGGTCGTCGTCGGGAGTTAAAATTCTGCTGATATAGAACTCCGTTAGTTCAAGACCGTACTCCGCAAGCTCCGCACCGATTTTTTCCTTGACAATATTTGAAAGCTCCATTAAATGAGCGTCAATTTCAAGAATATTAATACCGCTTGCTTTGATAGACTGAACAAGACAACTCTTGACCTGAGTCATAACCATTGAACGGAATACGCCTTTTTTATTGCCTTCTCCGAGAAGCTGTGCCTGACCTAAGCCGCCCGTTGTGCCGATAACCTTCAAAAGCAGCTTCTTTGAATTAGCCACACGGACATTAAACTCACCGCTTGCACCAAGCTCAATATGCAAACCCGAAGTCGGGTCGAACATTCTCACCTTTGAATCTGTTCCCCACTTGATACCCATTTGCGTGGCTGTATTTACAAAGTATACCTCCGAATGGAAAGTACCCTCTGTATCGGTCGGCAGCCTGTAAAGATTTTCGAGAAGCGGAAGCTGCTGAGTTTCAAGCGTATATCTGCCTGCGCCGAACAGGTCGAGAGCCTGACCGTCCTTGAAGAAAATAGCCTCCTGACTTTCGTGTACGATGAGCTGTGAACCGAGGTTAAAATCTTCAATCGGGTGTTTCCACACGATAGTATCGGCATCGCCCTCATACTTAATGATACTCGCAAGACCGTCCTTTTTGATATGCTCCTGAGCAACACGAGCCGGAACATCGTTATCATAATCGCAGACCGGACAAACAAATCTTGCCGCACCCTTGCTTGCCGTTAGTCTGATACCGCACTGACCACAGGAGAACTCTTCCATTTTCGACACATCAGACATTGCATTTATCGGCTCGTGACACACAGGACACATAGCCTTATCAGCCTTTGACTGGTCAAAAACAACAGTGTTTCCACAGTGGGCACACCTACGGCTTGTGAGCTTATCGGTTCTTACGTTTATCGTATAACCGCATACACAATTAATTTTCTTTCTTGCAAAGAAGCCTGTTTTTGCCTCAGCGAATTTTCCGCAGTTAGGACATTCTATAACGAACTTTGACATATTACATTCCTCCGTAAATTAATTTTTATCATCGGTGACTTCCATGTGTTCAAGAGCAAACTCCAGAAAAGTCAGAAGCAGTTCATTTCTTGTTCTGCCTGTTTCTTCGGCTACACTGTCAATCTCTTGCAGCATATCTTTTGGCAGTCTTAGAGATATTACAGATGTTTCACCCATATATTTTTTACGTGTAATTTTTAACTTTGGCTCTTTCATGGTTACACCTCCCATTTTTATTGTATTACAAATGTATTTCTTTTGCAAGATAAATTTGCAATTTTCGACAAAATATTTTATATTGCAAATTTATTTTAGGATATCTATCCCTGTTATATGAAAAATACCAATTTTTCACACAACTTTGAAATATGTTAAAAAGAAACCCAGCCCGCAAGCTAAGAATTCCTTGTTAACCTGCGAACCGGGTTCATATTATTTTATTATCTTTTCAATTTTGCAGCTATGCTCTCCTGTATCAGAATCATAGTTAAT
>CACWTQ010000060.1 GCA_902763835.1 uncultured Ruminococcus sp.
GCAGGAATACTGACGTATTTCAAGGTGTTGTAACGACACACAGGGCAAATTAGACAAGTATAAATGTTCAAGTTATTTTCTGACAGTTCCTTAATGTTCAGACACGCATTTTTTATGTTAATAATTATAACATAAAATTCAACGATATAAATAAATTTTTCGGCAAATTTGAGTTGGTTTTAGGCTTTAGGTTGAACATTTTCATTGCTTTAAAGCTTTTTATTAAAAAAGTAATAAAAAAATAGTCCGATTTAGCAAACTTGTCTATTGAAATAAATTCAAAATTTATTTATAATATTTATATTGGTTGATTTGCTCAAAAGTCGCCAATAAAATTTGTGAAAGGTGTGATGAAAATTTATGTCAAAGATTGACGACACAGTTCGTCGGGAAACCGTCTACATAGCCGTTTGGGTTCTTATTTTGAGTGTTATAATGCAAGCGGTATTTTTAGTAGTCGGTCAGTGGAAAATCGGCGTACTTTTAAGTAACGTCTTGTCTGCAACTGCTGCAATTGCTAATTTTCTTATTATGGGAATCACAATTCAGAAAGCAGTCGATAAGGAACAGAAAGATGCGGCTCAGATGATGAAATTCTCCCAATCTGCAAGGCTGTTTATGCAGTTTGCATTTGCGGCTGTCGGAGTGTTGCTTTTCAAATCAATAATAGCATCGATTGTTCCTCTGTTTTTTCCACGTATTGCTATTGCCTTCAGACCTTATATCGGCAAGAAAACCGATATCAAGGTTGAAGAATAATACCGATTTTTTTCGGTATGTAATTCAGGGGAATATAAGATTTAATTTTGAATATTCGGTCGGATTTACACCCCTTATGTATTTATATAATACACTTCGGCTAATGTTTTAATATCAATCGATTTTCCCTGATAAAAGACAATATTGTAAATTTTAATTTTAATTTCAGTTGAAAAGATTCTTTCTTCTTTATGGTATTCTTGATTTTTAATGAAAGGAAAGAGAGAATAGTGAATAAAGAAGAAAGTTCTAATTAAATTTTATTTTAAAATTTGCATTATTGAGTAAAAAGGGTGGTGAATTAGAAAAGTGAAAAGTAAAGAGCGAAGCTTCCGCATTTTAGATGCTTTGCTGTTGATATTGACATTGCTGCCGTTCTTGTGCGGTATTTTGCTGTATGTGCTGTTTGAGCCTGCTTCGGAAGGAATAGAAATTACAGGTGCAAGAATTTATTTTACGATAAATATGCCGCTGCAAAATCTTCCGATTACGGAATCACAGGTGAATTCGTGGCTTGTTATTATAGCCGTGTTCTTTCTGTGCCTGTACTTAACGCACGGACTTTCGGCAGAACACCCAACCCGCAGACAGCACTTTGTAGAGCTTGCTATTGAGAAAACGGAAAATTTGGTTCTTGAGAATATGGGCGAATATTTTAAGGATTTTGCTCCGTTTGTTGCGGCAATTATGCTTCTGTCGGTTTGCTCAAGTTTGCTGACTCTTATAGGACTTTATCCGCCGACTTCCGATTTGAATGTCGTTGGCGGCTGGGCATTTTTTGTGTTTATTTTGATAACGTACTATAAGTTTAAATGCGGACCTGTGCATTATATCAAAAGCTTCGGCGAGCCTGTTGCGTTTCTCGCCCCACTCAATGTTATGAGCGAGGTTGCAACACCTGTTTCAATGGCATTCCGTCATTATGGAAACGTCCTTTCGGGTACGGTTATTTCCGTTATCGTTGCAGCAGGTTTGCAGGGTCTTACTAAGCTGGTTTTCGGAAATCTTCCGGGATTTATCGGTAAATTTCCGTTTTTGCAGATAGGTATTCCGGCGATACTGTCGGTATATTTTGATTTATTCAGCGGCTGTTTGCAGGCATTCATCTTTGCAATGCTCACAATGCTGTACATCGCAACGGGTTTCCCGGAGGACGATTACAAAGAGAAGCTTAAAAAGAAGAATGCAAAGCTTAAATTGCAGGAAAGTACAAATTGATTTTTATTCATAAAATGAAGATATTATTAGTAAAAGGAGAAATTAATATGGAATTGGCAATTGGTATTATTTTAGGTTTATGTGCTCTTGGTGCAGGTATGGCAATGATTGCAGGTATAGGCCCCGGTATCGGTGAAGGTAACGCTGTAGCAAGTGCCTGTGAAGCTATCGGCCGTCAGCCTGAATGCAGAGGTGCAGTTACTACAACTATGCTTATGGGTTGTGCCGTTGCCGAAACAACAGGTCTTTATGCTTTTGTTATCGCTTTTTTACTTCTTTTTGTAGCTCCGGGCAGATTCGTTAATATCCTCGTGGATACTATGTCTAGCCTTGGTTAATTGTTGGGAGTAGTTTATTATGCAATCATCAGGTGTTGTATCTTTTAATATTTGGCAGGTTATAATATCTCTTTTGAATCTCCTGATTTTGTTTTTAATCCTCAAAAAGTTTCTCTATAAGCCTGTGAAGAAGATTCTTGAGGAACGTCAGAGTGTACTGGACGAGCATTATAAAAATGCAAGAAAAGCAGAGAAATCAGCTAAAAAGGCTAAGAAAACCTACGAGGAAAAACTTGCCGGTGCAGATTCCGAAGCCGCTGAAATTCTCAAAGACGCAAATAAAAAAGCCGAACGCAGAAGCGACAAAATTGTTGCAAGTGCGAAGCAGAAAGCCGATGACATAGTTCGTCAGGCTCAGAATGATGCGAGGCTTGAAAAGCAGAAGGCTCAGTCCGAAATCAAACAGGAAATCACCGAGGTTTCGACATTGCTTACCGAAAAACTCTTGGAGAGAGAGATACAGTCTGCCGACCACAGAGATTTTATAAATTCGTTTATTGAGAAAATAGGTGACGATAATGACTGAAACAAGTAAGGAGTATGCAGTTGCATTGTTTTCGCTTGCCGTTGAGGAACAGCTTGAAAAGACCGTTTCCGACGGTTTGAAAACAGTGTCGAGAGTACTGAGGGAAACTCCTGAGTATCTGGACTTCTTGGCATCACCTAATATCCCTATTCAAGAGAGAGTTGGGGCGATAGATAAGGCTTTCTCCGACGGTGTTCACGAGTATGTTGTGTCTTTTCTGAAAATACTTTGCGAAAAGAATAACGTCAGATATGTACATAAGATTATCGGGGACTACGAAGATCTTTACCACGCAAAGGACGGCATTTCAACGGCTAAGGTTATCAGTGCCGTGCCGCTTAAAAAAGACGAAAAGGAAAAGCTTAAAGCAAAGTTGGAAGCCTTTTGCGGTCACACTGTTATTATGGAGTGTTCCTCAAACAGTGCGATTCTGGGCGGTGTTATCGTTCATATTGACGGCAAGGTGCTTGACGGAAGTCTTCGCAGACGACTTCGTGATATTAAGGAGAAAATTGAAACATAAGAAAAGTTTGAAATTAAACGGTGTAGCAGTGTTTCGGTAAAACGAATTTATTGATAACTAACGGTACTCCGTTTAAAAAAAGAAAAGTTTGGAATTAAACGGTGTTGAAGTGTTTTGATAAAGTGTGTTTATCAATAGCTAATGGTACTCCGTTTAAAATAAGGAAGTGAATTGGAAGATGAGTCTGAAGCCTGAAGAGATCAGCAGTATTATTAAGGATCAGATCAAAAACTATAAATCAAAAATCGAAATGGCGGAAACAGGTACGGTTATCCTTGTCGGTGACGGAATTGCGAGAGTTTACGGCTTGCGTGAATGTATGTCGAGTGAACTTCTCGAATTTGAGGACGGTACATACGGTATGGCTCAGAACCTTGAAAATGAAACCGTTTCGGTCGCTATTCTTTCCGACAGCAACAACATCAGAGAGGGTACGACAGTAAGACGTACAGGACGAGTTCTCTCAGTACCTGTAGGTAATTCATTACTCGGCAGAGTTGTAAACGCCCTAGGCGAACCTATCGACGGTAAAGGTCCGGCAAATTGCAAGGATACCAGACCGATTGAAAGCGAAGCTCCGGGAATTATTGAAAGACAGAGTATCTCAAAGCCTATGCAAACTGGTATTAAAGCTATCGACAGTATGATTCCTATAGGCAGAGGTCAGCGTGAGCTTATCATCGGCGACCGTCAGACAGGTAAAACGGAAATCGCTGTTGATACTATCATCAATCAAAAGAACTCAGATGTTCTCTGTATTTATGTTGCTATCGGTCAGAAAGCAAGCTCCGTTGTTCAGCTTGCAAACGAGCTTGCTCGTGCAGGTGCTATGGACTATACTATTATCGTTTCCGCATCTGCCGCAGAGAGTGCCCCCATTCAGTACATCGCACCGTATACAGGCTGTGCTATGGCTGAGTATTTCAGAGAACAGGGCAAGGACGTTCTCATTATCTATGACGATTTGAGCAAACACGCAGTCGCTTACCGTGCTCTTTCATTGCTTATCCGTCGTCCGCCGGGACGTGAGGCTTACCCCGGCGACGTTTTCTATCTTCATTCAAGACTTCTCGAGCGTGCGGCTTGCGTTGCCCCTGAGTATGGCGGAGGTTCAATTACGGCTCTCCCGATTATCGAAACACAGGCAGGCGACGTTTCCGCTTATATCCCTACTAACGTAATTTCAATTACAGACGGTCAGATTTTCCTTGAAACGGAGCTTTTCCATTCGGGAATTATGCCAGCTATCAACCCGGGTATTTCCGTAAGCCGTGTCGGCGGTGCTGCACAGCTTAAGGGTATGAAAAAGGTTTCCGGTGAGCTTAAGCTTTTGTATTCACAGTATCGTGAATTGCAGGCATTCGCACAGTTTGGAAGTGACCTCGATGCAGATACAAAATCACGTCTTGCACTCGGTGAGAGAATAGTTGAGGTTCTAAAACAGAACAGAAATTCACCTGTTCATGTGGGATGTCAGGTTGCTATAGTTTATGCTGTTATCAACGGTTATCTCAATGATGTTCCTGTGAATAAAGTTCACGATTACGAGGAACGTCTTTATGAAAAACTCCAGAATGAAAATCAAGAGTTCTTGAAGCGTATAGAGGATAATTATTTTGACGACAGCGATATTGAATTGTTGAAAACGACTCTTGAAGAGATGAAGAGGTGATTTTGTGGGAGCAGATACAAAAGCACTTCGCACAAGAATTAAAAGTGTTGATTCAACACTTCATCTTACTAAAGCAATGGGTCTTGTTGCATCTTCAAAAATCCGTCATGCGTCCGAGGTTATGAATAAAAGCCGCCAGTATTCAAAGGCCGTGAGTGAGATAGTCGAACTTCTTACAGCGTGCAACGAATGCAAAAAAAGTCCTTATATAAAAGGAAACGACAGCGGTAAGACAAGAATTATAATTATTGCAGGCGACAGAGGTCTTGCAGGCGGTTACAATGCCAATGTGTTCAGACTTGCGAAAGAGTATGAGGGAGCGGAGTTTGTCCCGATAGGCAAGCGTGCTTGCGAACGTTTCGGAAACGGATATTCTTCTTCGGAGCATTTCTCGCTTGAAGACGGTGCAAAACTTGCAGCTGAATTATGCAAGGATTTTGCGGACGGAAAGTTTTCAAAGCTTGGAATAATTTCCACTAAATACGTTTCTATTATGACACAAGAAGCGAGAATTTCGTGGATTTTACCGCTTACAGCGGACAGCGAAAGAAAGAGTGTCGGAACGATATTTGAACCTGATGAGCTTACTATTCTTAATGAAGCCGTTCCCGAATATGTAAACGGAAAGCTTATAGGCTATATCCGTGAGAGCTATGCGAGCGAGGTTGCCGCAAGACGTATGGCAATGGATTCCGCAGGCAAGAACGCACAGTCTATGATTGACAATTTGCAGCTTGACTACAACAGAGCAAGGCAGGGTGCGATTACTCAGGAGATTACGGAGATTGTCGCAGGCAGCGGCGATTGATAAAGGAGTGAGAAAATTTGGCAAAAGCTAAAAAAGGCACAGTCGCACAGGTAATGGGTCCTGTTGTAGACGTGCGGTTTGACGAGGGTCATTTGCCCTCAATATATAACGCTCTTACTATTCCGGTCACGGAAAATAAAACCCTTACGGTCGAGGTTGCACAGCATATCGGCGACAGCACTGTAAGATGTATTGCGATGTCCTCAACGGACGGCTTGAAAAGAGGTACACCAGTTACCGATACGGGAAAGGCTATCAGCGTTCCGGTAGGTAATGAAACTTTGGGCAGAATTTTCAACGTTCTCGGTGATGTTGTTGATAACGGCGAACAGCCGAAGGACTGCGAGCATTGGAATATTCACAGAACTGCCCCAAGCTACGATGAGCTTTCCACATCAACCGAAATTCTCGAAACGGGCATTAAAGTTATCGACCTTATATGTCCTTACTCAAAGGGCGGTAAAATCGGACTTTTCGGCGGTGCAGGCGTTGGCAAGACGGTTCTTATTATGGAGCTTATTAACAATATCGCAAAGCAGCACGGCGGTATTTCCGTATTTACGGGTGTCGGCGAGCGTACAAGAGAGGGTAACGACCTTTACAACGAGATGAAAGAGTCGGGAGTTCTCGGAAATACAGCACTTGTTTACGGTCAGATGAACGAGCCGCCGGGAGCAAGAATGAGAGTTGCTCTCTCGGGTCTTACAATGGCGGAATATTTCCGTGACGAAGAGGGTCAGGACGTTCTTCTCTTCGTGGATAATATTTACAGATTTACACAGGCAGGAAGTGAGGTATCGGCACTTCTCGGACGTATGCCGTCCGCCGTTGGTTATCAGCCGACTCTTGCCAACGAAATGGGTGCTTTGCAGGAGAGAATTACTTCCACAAAGAAAGGTTCAATTACATCTGTACAGGCTGTTTACGTTCCTGCGGACGACCTTACAGACCCTGCTCCGGCTACAACTTTCGCACACCTTGACGCTACAACCGTACTTTCAAGAGGTATCGCATCACAGGGTATCTATCCTGCGGTAGATCCACTTGAATCGACAAGCCGTATTCTTAATCCCGATATTCTCGGCGAGAAACATTACAGAGTTGCCCGTGAGGTTCAGCGTATCTTGCAGAGATATAAAGAGCTTATGGATATCATTGCCATTATGGGTATGGACGAGCTTTCCGACGAAGATAAACTCTTAGTTCAAAGAGCAAGAAAAATTCAGCGTTTCCTTTCTCAGCCGTTTCATGTGTCCGAAAAGTTCACAGGCATTAATGGTGTGTATGTTCCGCTTTCGGAAACAATCCGTGGATTTGAAGAGATTATCGAGGGCAAGCACGATGACCTCCCCGAGTCTGCATTCCTTTTTGCAGGCACCATTGACGATGTTGTCGAGAAAGCAAGAAAGGCACAGAAATAATGAGTACGTTTAAACTTGTTGTATCAAGTCCCGACGGAGATAAATTCAACGCTGAAGCAGTGAAGCTTACTTTAAGAGGAACAGAGGGAGATTTGGCAATTTTGGCAGGGCATATTCCGTTTATTACTGCGGTTAAACCCTGCGACTGTAAAATCGAACTTGAGGACGGCACGGAGAAAATCGCTCATATTGACGGCGGACTTCTCACCGTTACCGATAAAAAGACAACGCTCCTTTCGGGTACATTTGCTTGGAAATAAGATAATAGCTGTGTGGGAGCGAAGCTTGTTAAAAGTTTGGTCAAGCTTTTTAAAGCTTGCGGATTCCAAAGGCAGAGCCTTTGGTCGCTGACGAAATAAATCATCGTAGGAAAATAAACTACCCTCAGCGAAACAAAATAAACTTTTCAAAGAAACAAAAATCAAAGCCTACACAAAAATAAATTCTTTCCTTACAAACCAACAAAGGCAACAGCGAAGCGAATTGCCGGTCAAAGAAAGATAAATTATAATATAAAAATACCGCATAGAGAAAATTTGTGAAATTTTCCGTGCGGTATTGACGTTTTTTGGGTATTATTGTATAATAGTTGTATATAACACATTTAAGCCTAGTTTCTGATTTGGAGTAAAATAAAATGAATATTGGCTACTATGATAAATTATTGACATTCCTAAATTATGACGTTAAAAAATTAAACGTTGATGATATACTTGCAAAGGGAGAAGAATTAGAAGTTACTTTTCCTAATTCTCTGGTGAGATTCTATTACTATTTCGGTAACTGCAATGAAGTTCTGAACGGTTACTATAAATTCTTTAAGCTTGAAGATATTAAAATATGGCACAAGGGTATTGTATTCGGCACTAACGATGAAAACGGTACTCTGGGAATAAAACTAAAGGACTTAAACGATACCAAAGACCCAACGGTTTATTACACTCACAAAGATACCGATGATTGGTTCAGTGAGCTTAATTATCGTGGAAGCGAAGCATTTTTCTTTAATATTGCGTGTATGAATATTTTGTACCATAAATCCTATGTTGCTGTTGCAAATATTCCAATAGCAAAATATTAGTATAGATATAATTATAATGATGAAATATCTAAAAATGAGAATCTCCGTACATTTACAAATGACGATACAATCAACAACGGCTATCAAAGAAGCGGATTTCTTGATAAATCGGGGAAAATTCTAGGCTGTAATTGGAGTTTAATCGGCAGGGTTATGGTTTCGAGCGATAAAAGCGAGGATTTGAAAGAATTTACAAAAACAATAGATTTGGACTTTAAGCCTTTTTCATTTAATTCCGAAAAAAAGCCTAAGAAGAAAAAGAAACTCCCTAAAATCGATGACAATATTATGACGGATTGTTACGATAAACTTTCGGCATTTCTGCCGAACCCCATTGAAAAAACAGACGAAAATATTATCCTTTCAAAGGGTGAGGAGCTGGGCGTAAAACTTCCCCGACAGCTTGTTGATTTTCATCATTATTTTTGCAGCAGTGATAAATTTCTCGATAGCTTTTTCATTTTCAAAAAGCTTGAAGACATATACATTGAAAACAACGTTCTTATTTTCGGTTCAACAAATGAGTATTATTCTTATCTTGGCATTGACCTCGACTGTATAGATTGCGATGAACCGTATGTTACGGAATATTCTGATAATAAATGCAGCGATATTATAGACAGTTATGGTGCAAGTGCGTTTTTCTTTAATGCAGCTTGTTTTCAGATTATGAATATTATGCAGGCTATGGCTGTTGTTAATATTTCCCAAAAATACTTTTTTTCAAAAATCCTTGATAAGAAAAAAGTCTTTTCATTTTATGATGATAAACATCTGAAAAAGGGATATTATATTTCGGCTTGTCATAACGAGGTTTTTTCTGTACTCGGCTGTTACGTTGATGATGTTTTGTATGTTGCGGCAAATGATGATGATACTTTGAACGATTTCGAGAAAAAAACAAAATGGGAGCTTGATTGGCTTTAATAAAAGGAGAATTATAATGATTAAACCAATTGTAAAAGATGTGCTGTTTCTCGGGCAGAAGTCGGAAAGAGCCACAAAATCGGACGTGAATGTTATTAAGGATTTGCAAGATACTCTTGCGGCGAACAGTGAAACGTGCGTGGGTATGGCGGCAAATATGATTGGATATAAAAAGCGGATTATTATAGTGAATGTTGGTTTTGTGAATATGATTATGGTAAACCCGAGAATTGTTAAAAAAGCCTTTCCGTTTGAAACGGAGGAGGGGTGTCTGTCGCTTGACGGCACACGTCCGACTACACGCTATAAGCAGATTGAAGTTGAATTTGAGGATATTAATTTCAAAAAGCAGCGTAAAAAATTCACGGATTGGACGGCACAAATCATTCAGCATGAGATTGACCACTGCGACGGCATTATAATTTAACTAGGAGGGTTACCGTATGAACCAAGGATACTGTCCGTCTTGTCAAAAATATTCAAATACAAGTGAATTATGTGACAGCTGCGGAGGAAAACTGATTTTCTTTCAGGCTTCTTCAAATATGAAAAATTTTGCATATAATACCGGTTCGCAAAATATATCCGGTCAAAATGTTAAATATTCTCAACAATTAAATAATAACCAAAATCCGCAAACAGAAAAATCAAAATTTGCTTTTGTTTTTAAAAATATGGATAAACTAACAAAAATCGGAATTTTGTTATTATCTTTGTATAACATTATAGGAATATTTATGAGCCAATATGCAGCACAAATTATTATAAAAGAAAAAAGAGTTTTCCTTGTGAAAATAAATGTTTCTTACTTCTGGATGTGGCTTTTGGTGATAATTAATTTTCTTTTTCTTATCGGTACAATATTACTGAGAAAAAACAAATCCGTGATATGTACCGTAGGGCAGGGAGCGATGTGGCTGTTTACGCTGTTTTTGACTTCTTTCATAAATAAAAATAATATTGATTATGAAAATATGGAACGTGCTTGGAAAAACGGTATTGTGGTTACATATAATATGAGTACAGGTGTCAGCAAGTTGCTGGGAGTGTCGGCATTTTCAATAGGTCATTTGTTTGTTATAGTTCTTTGGATTGCGGCATTGATTTGTGTTGCCCTCGGCAGAACAAGAGAATTTTAAAATATTAAGGAACTGTTTCAAAATAAATTAAACAATTTACAAAAAATATATAGCTATTTTTAAAAGAATGGGGTATAATATCTGTAGACATATGGGAGGGTCTACAGATGATAGGAAATGATGATGTAAAAGAATTTGCGAAATCAGTATTGGAATCTTTGTTGCCGAT
>CACWTQ010000061.1 GCA_902763835.1 uncultured Ruminococcus sp.
GAAGTTCCTGTATTATTTCACGCTCAATGAGCTTTACGGCAGCAAAATGGACGAGGGCTTTCAGCGTTTTGAAAATGACAATGTTGATTTCAAGAAAAGTGTTGTCTGGAATATGCTTTTTGATTTTCAGAAAGAGGCTGTCCGATATGCCATACAGAAAATCAACAAGTACAACGGCTGTATTATTGCCGAGGTACAATGACGAAAAATTGATGATGTGTTTACCGCTGCTCAAAAAGCTGAAAATGCTGAAACAGTCGGCGGCAAAGGCTAAAACGATAGTCGAACGCAGCACATACAATAAGCAAATGAAAGAGATAATACAACAACTGGAGGCATTACAATGAACGAATACCCCAAGCTGACAATGGAACTCTTTGCGTATTTGATATACAAAAACGGTGCGATTGCCACAAACGGAGAGCTGATAGGGCATATTATGGGACGGCAATCCCGAAAAGCAAGATTTGCTGAGAAAACATATAAAGGATATGCGTGATTGTTTTGAAGCGATTGGTGCGGAAGATGTATAAGAAAAGGGGAAGTATTGGAGCTGATATGTTAAAAATTTACAATTTAGACACAATTGTTTACGGTTCATATGTTATAATATAATTATACGGAAGAAAAAAACAAATTTAAATTTTCTGTAAATTATAACTGAAAGGGTTGACAATGCCATGAAACGCTGCTACAATTTGACAGACAGACATGGCATAACTATGCCTTTTCACAAATCAATATTCGTATATACAAGCGTACTCTGTGGGATAACTGCGTCCTATGGAGTACGCCTTGCTGTTTTGAGGAGGGTTAAGCATGACGGTGTACGCCTTTGACGAACAGCAGGGGCTGAAAGAATTAAATCAAACATTAAAGCAGATAATCGGTGCAGGCTTACAGTTTCGGGGTTTTACTTCCGTAGGTGAGCTTTTGAAAAGTGCCAAGCAAGAGGGATATGATGTACTGTTTGCGGATTTGGAGATTCAAAACCGCAGGGGTTTGTACTTGCTCGGTGAATTGAGGTACGAGTTTCCGCATACAAATTACATCGGAGTAGCGACAAAGGCAAGTCAGGCAGACGCACTGACACTTCACCGTATTTTTGCCAGCGGTTATATATTTAAGCCGTATGACAAGAGAACATTGAAAGATTCGCTTGCTTATCTGCGTTATCCTGTGAAAGAAGTTCAGCGTATATATTGAATGGGACATACCGGGCGTATCCGAAAAGGACATTTACCATAAAAATAAAAACCGAAGTATAGTTGCTATATTTACCCCTATAATTCGGATACGCTCGTTTTGTTATTGCTTAGGAACTGTTGGGAAATAAGTTGAACAATTTAGACGCAGGATAATTTGTTCTGTGTTAGGCACAACACACAGGGAAAATTAGACAAGTATAAATGTTCAAGTTATTTTCTGACAGTTCCTTACTTTATCACCTGCGTAAAAATTCATCACTAATAGGTACTCACCGAAACTTATAATTTACGTACTCGACCGAAAGATGTTTTATTTAACGGATTGTATGTTAAAGTACAGTCCGTTTTTTTTATTTTATAGAAATTTCTTTTTGATAACAGAGATACAAAATTTCGGGATGTATCCTTGCTAAAATTGTGGAAATTTATCTGTTGTTTAAGAAAAATAAGATGAATTTGTTAAAGTTTGTGTCCCAAAATTGTATTTAATGTTAGTTTTTGCGACAGCTTTTTAACGGTTGTAACAAATTTTCGTTCGGATTTAATAAATGCTTAACTTGACATTATCTGTGTATTGGGTTAAAATATATATATTGCAGTATTTTAAAATGGGTTAATTTGGATATAATAAAAATGGAATTCTTTAATGCTCGATTCAAGCCTTTTCAAAGGTTTGCATAACTCCTCAAACGATATGCAGATTTTTGAAAAAGCTTGATATTTAAGATTTTGAAAATTAAATAATTATTGTATGTTATATTACACAGTTATATAAATTATCGGTAGACTTCAATCTTCATAGGCACCGTTCGCTATGTTAAGATATATAAATTGTACCGATATTCTGAATATAAAAAATAAATAAATTGGAGGAATTTACCGGAAATGAATGTAAATTACAAAAAGCAGCACGGCACCGACAGAAACAAATCTTATGCGAGTAAGAGTGCTAAAAGCAAGCCTGCAAAGCACTACAGGAGCGGCACCTCTTCAAAGAAAAAATCGCAGTCGCACCAGCAGAAAAATAAGCCGACAATCAGAATTATGTTCTTGGGCGGCTTAAATGAGATCGGAAAGAATATTACACTTTTTGAGTGTAATAATGACATTTTTATCCTTGACTGCGGTATGGCTTTCCCGGACGGAGATATGCTGGGAGTTGACCTCGTAATCCCTGATTTCACTTACATTGAGCAGAATGTTGACAGAATAAGAGGTCTTGTTCTTACTCACGGTCATGAAGACCATATCGGTTCAATACCGTTTTTACTGGAAAAGGTCAATATTCCGATTTACGGAACTGCATTGACAATCGGACTTGTCGGCAACAAGCTTAAAGAGTACGGACTTTATAACAAAGCGAAACTCAACGTTGTTAATGCAGGAGATACAATTAAACTCGGTTGTATGAAGGTTGAGTTTATTCACGTTAATCATTCCATTCCCGATTCGGTAGCAATCGCTATTCACACAGAGGTCGGAACTATTGTGCATACAGGTGACTTTAAGATTGACTTTACCCCGATTTACGGCGGTATGATTGATCTTGCACGTTTTGCGGAGCTGGGCAAAGAGGGTGTTCTTGCTCTTCTTGCTGAATCTACCAATGTTGACAAGCCCGGCTACACTATGACGGAGCAGACTGTTTCCGAATCGTTTGAAAGACTTTTCCAGAGAGCCGAAAATAAACGAATTATCATCGCTACATTTGCGTCTAATATCAGCCGTATTCAGCAAATTGTTTATTGTGCCGAGAAGCACGGAAGAAAGGTCGCTTTCTCGGGAAGAAGTATGCTGAATTATATCGGTGTTGCGAAAGAGTTAGGTTATCTTGATATCCCCGATGAGGTTGTTATCGATATTGATTTGCTTAAGCGTTATTCCAATGATGAAATAGTTCTTGTCACAACAGGCACTCAGGGCGAGCCTATGTCCGCACTTTCGAGAATGGCCTATTCCGACCATAAAAAAGTTGAGGTCGGCTACGGTGACTTCATAATAATTTCTGCAAACCCCATTCCCGGCAATGAAAAGACAGTCGGAAATGTAGTTGATGAGCTTCTCAAAAAGGGCTGTGAGGTTGTTTATGAGTCTATGTACGAAGTACACGTTTCGGGTCACGCTTGCAGAGAGGAATTGAAAATTATTCACGGTCTTACAAAGCCGAAGTTCTTCATTCCTGTTCACGGTGAGCAGAAGCACCTGCGAAAGCATGCCGAGCTTGCACTTTCAATGGGTATGGAACATAAGAATATCTTTATCGGAGATGTCGGAAATGTTGTTGAACTTAACGATACGTATTTGAAACAGCTCCCGTCTGTTCAGGCAGGCAAGGTCTTTGTTGACGGCTTGGGCGTAGGCGATGTAGGAAGCATTGTTCTTCGTGACAGAAAGCACCTCGGTCAGGACGGACTTGTTATTATCGTTGCAACTCTTGATACCGAGAACGGTAATGTCATTTCGGGTCCCGATATTGTTTCGAGAGGTTTCGTTTATGTTCGTGAGTCGGAAGATTTGTTTGATGATGTGAGAAGAAGTGTATCAAATGTTCTGTATGATTGTGCTTATGAAAATATTCACGATTGGAGTACAATTAAAAACAGAGTTAAGGACGATGTTTCAAAGCTTATCTTTGAAAGAACTCGCCGTAATCCTATGATTCTGCCAATCATAATGGACGTATAATATTTAGGAACTGTCAGAAAATAACTTGAAAATTTATACTTGTCTAAATTATTCAACTTATTTCCAAACAGTTCCTTATCAAAGTGCGTATTTTACGCATGGAGGTTTTAAGTGCTATGAAGAGGCCAATGTATTTCCAACCACAGTATCTGATTTTTTCAATTGCTTTATTGCTTATGGCTTTTGCTGCCCGAAGATACGACCATAATGTATTTGTATTTGAAATTTGCGTTTCGATTATATCGGCTGTTTTAATCATTGCTTTAAGCATAAGATATCATAAATATGTTAATAATGTCGTGCACAGTGCAGTAAGAAGCATTAAGGGTGTTAATCATTCTTATTTGGAGAAGTTTTCTGTTCCGGTAGTAATTGCAGGGACTAAAGGCGATATTTTGTGGTATAACGTAAAATTTAAAAAGAAGCTTGCTCATAATAAGGACTGTACGGGTGATGTTGTATCCTCATATATCTCAAATATTGATATCAACACTATAATTGAAAGCTCGGGTATTGATGTTGAGCTGGACGGCAGACATTATACGGTTATCGCTTCCGAAATCAGTAACGGAGTTGTTCTGTATTATATTGACGACACAGATTACAAGGTTGCAGCAAAGCTTTACGAAGATACACGACCTGTTGTTGCAACGGTGAATCTTGATAACAGAGATGACTTTGAAAGAAACAACAGCGATGATGATGTAAATCAGGCTGTTGTTCAGGTCGAATCAATTCTGAAAAAATGGACTTTATCGTACAATGGTGTGTATATAAAGAATTCTTCGGGCAGATATAAGATAATTATAGATGAAAAGCATTTGAAACTTGCCATTGAATCTAAATTTAAACTGCTTGAAGAAATAAGAGCAATTAAAGTATTTGACGGTACTATAGATACCACAATTTCTATGGGTATGGGAAGACACGGTTCTACTTTGAGAGAAAGCGAACAATGGTCGCTTCAGGCACTTGACCTCGCACTTGGCAGAGGCGGAGATCAGGTTGCGATTAAGGATAAAGATGATTATGAATTTTTCGGCGGAGTTGCTCAGGGTGTGGAGAAACACGAAAAAGTAAAGGCTCGTGTTATTGCAAAGGCACTTACGGAGAAAATAGCTCAGTGCGATAATATATTTGTTATGGGACATCAGTCCTCGGATTTGGATGCTGTCGGTTCGGCAATAGGTATGTGGAGCGTTATTTCAAAAACGTTTGACAATCCCGCACACGTAGTTATAAACAAAAATACTACGCTTACAAGTATATTTTTAGAAAATTTTATTTCTCACGGATATAAGAACACTTTTATTTCCCCTGCGGAAGCCAAAAAAAGGGTCAACGAAAAAACTATGCTTATTGTTGTTGATACGCATTCACCGAACTTCGTTGAAGACCCTGAGCTTTACAGAAAATGCAAGAACGTTGTTGTTATCGACCACCACAGAATGATGGTGAACCATATCGACAATGCCTGTGTATTTTTCCACGAACCGTTTGCTTCTTCGGCGAGTGAAATGGTGACGGAGCTTGTTCAGTATATCAATGACGACGCTCTGAACCGCTATGAAGCGGAAGCCTTGCTTGCAGGAATTATGCTTGATACCAAAAACTTTGTATTGAGAACAGGTGTGCGTACCTTTGAAGCTGCGGCATATTTGAAGAGAAAGGGTGCGGATACCGTTGAGGTTAAACGTCTTTTCTCCGATTCGCTCAATACATACAAGACTAAATCGCAGCTTGTTTCCGAAGCCGAAATTTACAATAACAGTGCAATAGCTTGTACCGATGATAAAATGAACGAGTCTAAGGATGTTCGTCTTACTGCGGCACAGGCGGCAGATGAGCTTTTGAGTATCAGAGATGTTCAGGCATCATATGTTATATATAAATCACTTGACAATATGTGTATTTCCGCACGTTCGCTGGGTGATTTGAATGTTCAGTTGGTTATGGAACGTCTGGGCGGTGGAGGTCATCAGACTATGGCAGGTACTAACTTAGGTAAAGTGTCGAGAGCAGAAGCAAGAGAACTTCTGGTAGATGCTATCAACGCACTTGCCAATGAAACTACCGACAGCTCGGCATCTATAAAAAGGAGGAATATTTAAATGAAAGTAGTATTGTTGCAGGATGTAAAAGGAGCAGGCAAGAAAGGGGAGCTTGTCAACGTAAATGACGGTTATGCAAGAAACTTTCTTTTCCCGAGAAAACTTGCCAAGGAAGCCAATGCACAGGCTATGAACGAGCTTAAGAATGCGGAGGATTCAAAGCAGTATAAGCTTGACCAACAGATAGCTCAGGCAAATGCGGCTAAAGAAAAGCTTGAAGCAAAAACAATTGTTATTCATGCCAAGGCAGGAAATAACGGCAAGCTTTTCGGCTCAATAACGGCAAAGGAAATTGCCAATGAGATTAAGCAGAGATATAATATAATTGTTGATAAGAGGAAAATTTCAATCACAGGCGAAATAAAACAGTATGATACCTATGATGTAGATGTTAAGCTTTTTAACGGTATTGTCGCAAAAATTTTCGTAAAGGTTTGCGAGTAATACAACAGGAGAATTTGTATGGCGGAAATCGATTTGAATAATACTTACTCATCTATGAAGATGCCGTACAGTCCTGATTCGGAGCAGGCTGTTCTGGGTGCTGTTTTGATAGATTCCGAATGTATGGCAAGAGTTGCCGAAATTCTTCCGAGAGCAGAGCTTTTTTATCTGGAGCAGCATAAGCTCATTTATCAGGTTATGCTTAATTTGTTCACAGAAGGTAAAATTATCGATTTTATCACAGTGCTTGAAGCTCTCAAAAAAGAGAAGTCATTCGATGAAGTTTCGGGAAGAACCTATCTTGTACAATTGGGTCAGTCGGCTCTTTCGGTTGAGAAAGTAGATGTATATGCAAATATAATCCGTGAGAAATACGATGTCCGTTCGCTTATAGAAGCCTCACGAAAGACTATAGAAGAAGCAGGGGAAGGCACTCTTGAATCGGAAACTCTTGTCGATGCTGCTGAACAGCGTATATTTGATATACGTCAGGGAAAAAATATTCAGGGCTTACAGCATATTGCAGAGGTAATTCAGGAAACATATGACCGACTTGATTTACTCAACTCTGCCGATAATGAGGAGATGAAACCACTCTCCACAGGCATTAAGGGTCTTGACAATTATATCACGGGTCTGAATAAATCCGACTTGATACTTCTTGCAGCTCGTCCCGGTATGGGTAAAACCTCGTTTGCACTGAATATCGCAAGGAGCGTTGCCGTTACTCAAAAGAAAAAGGTTGCTTTCTTTTCTTTGGAAATGTCAAAGGAACAGCTTGCGTCAAGACTTCTTTCGACAGAGGGCTTGATTGAAAGTCAGAAAATCAAGACAGGAAAGATGTCCGAAGACGAATGGTCAAGACTTATTCAGGCAGGCGATGTTCTTTCAAATGCGGAACTGTATCTTGATGATACTCCCAGTATTACCGTGCCGACTATGAAAGCAAAGCTCAGACGGCTAAAGGGAGTACAGCTTGTAATTATCGATTACTTGCAGCTTATGCAAAGCGGAAGACGTATAGATAACCGTGTTCAGGAGGTTTCCGAAATTACAAGAAGCCTTAAAATACTTGCAAAGGAATTGAATGTTCCCGTTATTACATTGTCACAGCTTTCCCGTGCCAGTGAGCAGAGAGCCGACCACCGTCCGCAGCTTTCGGATATGAGAGATTCAGGTTCTATCGAGCAGGATGCCGATATTGTTCTTTTCCTTTACAGACCCGACTATTACAATGACAATGAAAACAATGATGATAACGATGAAACTGCCGACAAGAACAGCGGAGAATGTATAGTTGCGAAAAATCGTCACGGCGAAATGGGTACTGTGGAGCTTCATTGGAGAGGCGAATTTATGCGGTTCACAGCCAAGGAGGTTATCAATGTTTGATAAAATTGCACGAACTGTTTCGCAATATAAAATGTTTGACGGTAAAGATAAGGTTATAGTTGCCTTGTCCGGCGGTGCGGATTCTATGTCTTTACTGCATTGTCTTGTGAAGCACGCAGATTACTTCGGTTTAACCGTTTCGGCGGCACATCTTAATCATATGCTTCGTAGTGAGGAATCGGAGAGAGATTTCAAATTTGTTGCAGAGCAGTGCAATGCTTTGAATGTTCCGCTTTTTACAAAATGTTCTGATATTGCCGAGATTGCCAAGCAAAGAAAAATCGGTCTTGAAGAGTGCGGCAGGCAGGAACGCTACAGCTTTTTCGCCGAGCTTGTCAAGGATAGTCACACCGTTATCGCAACGGCACATACAGCTTCCGATAATGCGGAAACGGTTCTGATGAATATCACAAGGGGCAGCGGTCTGGAGGGATTGTGCGGTATTCCTCCCGTCAGGGGGAATATTGTTCGTCCGCTGATTAATTGCTCGAGAGCCGAAATTGAAAAGTATTGCAAGGATAATAATATCGGTTGGGTTCTCGACAGTTCAAATCTTTCACTTGAATACAACAGAAATAAAATCAGAAATTCTGTTCTTCCTGTTTTGAAACAGATTAATCCGTCGGTTGAAAATTCGATAAATCGTCTGTCGGATATAGCAAGCGAAAATCTTGCGTACGTAAAAAAAGCTGTGGCAGATGAATATAATCGCTGCAAAACCGAATCGGGTTTGTGTATTACGGAGCTTAAAAAGTGCGATAATAATATATTGCCGAATATAATTAAATATGCTGTTGATAAAAAACTTAATATAACAGCCGAGAAAAAGCATATTGAAATTATATCAGATATCGTTGTGAACGGTCACGGTGCTGTTGAAATCAGAAAGAACAATAAGGTAAAAGCTGTAGGTAATAACCTTGTTTTTGAAAAGCTTGCAGAAAAAACTTCAAACGATGATTTATACTTTCCCGAAACTGCGTTAAAATTAGATAATAAAATTAAGTATAATAATAAAATATATGTGTTTTCGCCGAAAAAAATTTTTTCTTCGGAAAAAAATAATAAAATTAACAAAAAGTTATTAAATACAAGATTAAGCTGTGGTATAATATCCTGTGATATGATAATAAGACATAGGAAAAGCGGCGATGTTTTCAAGCCTGTCGGACGCAACTGCACAAAGACGGTAAAGAAGCTTTTTACAGAGATGAAAATTCCTGCGGCAATCAGAGATGAATTATTAGTCATAGCTAAGGGGAATAATGTTTATTGGATAGAAACAGTCGGTGCGGCGGAAGATGCCGTTGTTAAGGATTATGATTCGGAATATTTTACCGTTGATGTTTATGAGGATATTTCAAATGAAAAATCTTGAAAACAATATAGAAAAAATATTATTCAGTGAATATGATATTGAGAAGATTGTTGCCGATTTAGCAGAAAGCATTAATGCCGACTTCAAAAATCAAGAAATTATTTTGGTAGGATTGTTAAAGGGTTCGGTTGTATTTATGAGCGACCTTTTGAGAAAAATAACATTACCGTGCGAAATTGATTTTATGGCGGCTTCAAGCTACGGCAGCGGAACAACCTCAAACGGTGACGTTAAAATTATTAAAGATTTGACAATTGATATTAAGGATAAAAATGTAATAATTGTTGAGGATATTATTGATTCGGGAAATACACTCAGCCGTGTATTGAATATTCTGAAAAAGAAGAACCCCAAAAATCTCAGACTGTGTTCATTTTTGAGCAAACCCGACAGAAGAGAGGTAAATGATATCAGAATAGACTATCTCGGAACGGAAATCCCCGATGAATTCGTTGTGGGTTACGGTCTTGACTTTGATGAAAAATACCGAAACTTACCGTATATCGGAATTCTTAAACGGGAAATCTATTTGTGATTTTATTATAAAAATTACATAATGTTAAGGAGTGAATGTATTTTTGGATAACAAAATCAGTAAAGGTTGGAAGGGCTTAGTTATAGTAGGCTGCACGGTTATTTTGTTGCTGCTTGCAGCTTTTATAGCAATGCAAACGCCAAGCGATGAATATGACTATTCCGATATAATTAATATGTTCAGCGAAGGACAGGTTGAGCATTTTGAAATTAAAGCCGAAAGCGGAGAGTTAAAACTTACTCTTAAGGATAATCCCGAAAAGGTGACGTACTCCCTTGCTTATCCGCAGCGTTTCCTCGATGATATTGAGGATTACATCAATAACCCAAAAAGTGAAATAACATATGATATCGAACGTTCGGTAGACAGCACTATTTTGTGGTCTGTTATTCCGAATATCGGACTGTTGATTTTTATTGTTGTAATCTGGGTTGTCATTATGAGAAGAATGTCCGGAACGTTCGGTAATGACAAAACATTTACTTTCGGAAAAGCGAAAGTTAAAAACTCTGGTGAAGACGATAAGAAGAATGTGTTTGCAGATGTTGCAGGTGCAGACGAGGAGAAAGAAGAGCTTCAGGAAATTGTGGAGTTCCTTAAAAATCCCGAAAAGTTCAATACACTCGGTGCAAGAATTCCTAAGGGTGTTCTTCTTATGGGACCTCCGGGTACAGGTAAAACATTGCTTGCAAGAGCCGTTGCAGGTGAAGCAGGCGTGCCGTTCTTCTCAATTTCGGGTTCGGATTTCGTTGAGATGTTCGTCGGTGTGGGTGCGTCAAGAGTTCGTGACCTCTTCGATCAAGCAAAGAAAAGTGCTCCTTGTATTATATTCATAGATGAAATCGACTCCGTTGGTCGTCAGCGTGGCACAGGTCTTGGCGGCGGTCACGATGAAAGAGAGCAGACTTTGAACCAGCTTCTCGTTGAGATGGACGGTTTTGAGGCAAACCTCGGCGTAATTATGATTGCGGCAACAAACCGCCCCGATATTCTCGACCCGGCTCTTATGCGCCCCGGTCGTTTCGACAGACAGATTGTTGTTGGTCAGCCCGATATCAAGGGCAGAGAAGAGATTCTCAAGGTTCACGCTAAGAATAAGCCTTTGGGTCCCGATGTTGAGCTTAAGGTTATCGCACAGCAGACGGCAGGCTTTACGGGTGCAGACCTTGAAAATATCCTCAATGAAGCAGCACTTCTGGCAGCACGTAAAGATAAGAAAGCCATTACCATGGAAGAGGTGGAGGAAGCTAGTAGGTACAGAGAAAAAGTCTAAAGTAATGACGGAGAAAAACAAGAAAATCACAGCGTACCACGAAACAGGTCACGCTATCGCACATTATTTCTGTGAAACTCAGGACGATGTTCATCAGATTTCGATTATTCCCCGTGGATTTGCAGGCGGTTATACAATGTCGCTTCCGAGCGAGGATAAAATGTATAATTCTTATAAAGAGATGAAAGAAGAGATTATCGTTCTTTTGGGCGGTCGTGTTGCGGAATCTCTTATCTTCGACGATGTTACTACAGGTGCGTCGAACGATATCGAAAGAGCAACCGACATTGCACGTTCTATGATTACAAAGTATGGTATGAGTGAGAAGCTGGGTCCGATTGCTTTCGGCGAAAATTCAAACGAAGTATTTATCGGAAGAGATATGGGGCATACAAAGAATTACTCCGAGAAGGTTGCAGCCGAGATTGACGATGAAATTTATCAGATTGTCAAGGAGGGCTACGATAAGGTAACGGAAATTCTTACCGAGCATATCGATAAGCTTCATGAGGTTTCAAAAATCCTGATTGAAAAAGAGAAACTCAGCGGTGAAGAGTTCGCAAAGATTATGAAAGGCGAAAAGCTTACTGTTCGAGTATAATATGTATGAGTAATAATTTGCTCTATCAGTAAATATAGAATTATACTGCATCCAAGGGTAAATTTCCTTTGGGTGCAGTGTTTTGTAATGAGGTGTATTATGTCCGAAAAAAGCATTGTTGTAAAGGGTGCAAGAGAACATAATCTGAAAAATATCGATGTTGAAATTCCGAGAGATAAGCTTGTTGTTATAACGGGTCTGTCGGGTTCAGGAAAATCCTCGCTTGCTTTCGATACGATTTATGCCGAGGGTAGACGGAGATATGTTGAGTCTCTTTCTTCGTATGCACGTATGTTTCTGGGGCAAGTTGAAAAACCCGATGTTGACAGCATAGACGGACTTTCTCCCGCAATTTCCATTGACCAGAAAACCACTTCTCAGAATCCACGTTCCACAGTCGGCACGGTGACTGAGATTTACGATTATCTCAGGCTGCTTTATGCGAGAATAGGAATTCCGCATTGTCCGATTTGCGGAAGAGCAATCGAACAGCAAAGTATCGACCAGATTGTCGGTAAGGTTCTTGAATTTGAAGAGGGTACTAAAATTCAGATTCTCTCTCCTATTGTCAGAGGAAAAAAGGGCGAACACGTCAAAATTCTCGATAAAGCGAGAAAGGACGGTTATGTCAGGGTTCGTGTTGACGGCGAGATTATTTCGCTTGACGAGGAGATAAAGCTTGAAAAGAATAAAAAGCATAATATCGAAATTGTTATTGACAGATTGGTCGTAAAGAAAAGTATCAGAAGCCGTCTTGCGGATTCAATCGAAACTTCCTCCGCTTTGTCCGACGGCTTGACTATAGTTAATGTTATCGGAGATAAAGATTATCTTTTCTCTCAAAAATATTCCTGTCCTGTTCACGGCGTAAGCATTGACGACTTGTCGCCGAGAATGTTTTCTTTTAATAATCCGTTCGGAGCTTGTCCGAAGTGTACGGGTTTGGGAGTGTTTATGAAGATTGACGAATCGCTTGTTGTTCCCGATGAAACAAAATCAATTCGTCAGGGCGGCATTAAAGCAAGCGGCTGGGCAATGGAGGGTTCAACCATTGCAGCAATGTATATGGAGGCTCTTGCCAAAAAGTACGATTTTTCGCTTGACACTCCCGTGGGCGATTTACCGAAAGACGTTATGAATAAAGTCCTTTACGGCACGAGCGGCGAGAAGCTTACAATAATAAGAAAAAGCGAATACGGTGTCGGCACTTACGAAACACCGTTTGAGGGTATCATTAACAATCTCGAAAGACGTTTCAGGGAAACTAAAAGTGCGTGGATAAAGGAAGAAATAGAAGCCTTTATGAGTGCCATTCCGTGTGATGAATGCGGCGGCAGACGACTTTCAAAGGAGAGTTTGTCCGTAACCGTGGGCGGTCTGAATATCAGCGAGTTCTGTGATTTTTCTATTGAAAAGGCAATTGATTTTCTCGATAATCTGGAGCTTTCGGAAAGAGATAAAAAAATCAGTGAGCTTATCATAAAAGAAATCAAATCCCGACTTAACTTCTTGAAAAGCGTTGGTTTGACATACTTAACTCTTTCACGTTCTTCGGGTACTCTTTCGGGCGGTGAAAGTCAGCGAATCCGACTTGCAACACAGATTGGGTCGTCGCTTATGGGGGTTCTGTATATACTTGACGAACCAAGTATCGGATTACATCAGCGTGATAACGATAAATTAATCGACACACTCAAACATCTGAGAGATTTGGGTAATACCGTAATTGTAGTGGAACACGATGAAGATACTATGTATGCGGCGGATTATATTGTAGATATAGGTCCGGGGGCAGGTATTAACGGCGGTGAGCTTGTTTGCAGCGGAAACGTTAATAAGATAAAAAAGTGTAAGAAGTCTGTTACGGGTCAGTATCTTTCGGGGGAAAAGTATGTTGAAATTCCCGAGGAAAGACGTTCGGGCAACGGTAATTTTTTACAGATAATTGGAGCGGCGGAGAACAATCTGAAAGAGGTTGATATCTCCATTCCGCTGGGTACGTTTGTATGCGTAACAGGTGTGTCGGGGTCGGGGAAGTCCTCACTTATCAATGAGATTTTGTATAAGTATCTTGCGAAAAATCTTAACAGAGCAAAAACAAGAGCCGGCAAGCATAAGGAAATAATCGGTGTTGAAAATCTCGACAAAGTTATCAGTATCGACCAGTCGCCTATCGGAAGAACCCCACGCTCAAACCCTGCTACTTATACGGGTGTGTTTACCGATATCCGTGAATTGTTTGCGACTACAAACGATGCGAAAATCAGAGGATATAAGTCGGGAAGATTTTCCTTTAACGTCAAGGGCGGCAGATGTGAATCGTGTGAGGGCGACGGTATTTTGAAAATAGAAATGCACTTTTTACCCGATGTCTATGTGCCATGCGAAGTCTGTAAGGGAAAACGCTATAATCACGAAACACTTGAAGTTAAATATAAGGGTAAAAATATATATGATGTGCTTGAAATGACTGTTGACGAAGCTCTTGAATTTTTCAAGAATATTCCGAAAATTCAAAGGAAAATCAGTACTCTAAAAGAAGTAGGTCTGGGTTATATCAAGCTGGGTCAGCCTGCAACAACTCTTTCGGGCGGTGAAGCTCAAAGAGTTAAGCTTGCAACGGAGCTTTCAAAGCGTTCCACGGGTAAAACAATTTATATTCTCGATGAACCGACAACGGGTCTTCATATTGCGGACGTTCACGTTCTTATAAACGTTCTTCAAAAACTTGTTGACGGTGGTAACACTGTTGTAACTATCGAGCATAATATGGATTTTATAAAGACTGCCGATTACATTATAGACTTGGGTCCGGAGGGCGGCGACGGCGGCGGAACTGTGGTTGTAACAGGAACTCCCGAAGAGGTTGCCGAGTGTGAGAAATCCTATACAGGGTTGTATCTTAAGAAAATAATAAATAAGTAACTGTTGGGAAATAAGTTGAACAAATTAGACAAGTATAAATGTTCAAGTTATTTTCTGACAGTTCCTAAGTAAAGTATCGGTTGGGTACGTGAATCAATACTTACAATAACTGTCTTCACGTGTTGCCCGTTACCGTTTGGTGACAGATTTTTTATAAAAATTAAAAGTTAATCTAAAAAAATCTTGATAAGATAAGTAAAAAATGGTATAATATAACTTATTGTGGCGATGTTATTTTTTAACACGTGAAGCGGCTTTTTTGAAATTTTTACTTCACGCACACGAACTATAATTCATTATAAAATTAATTTTTGGTCGGGTAAATGAAGTAAGACCATAAAGAACTGTCTTCACGTATTTCCTGCGGGCGTTGCCCGCAAATTTGTGAGAAAGGGTAGGAATTATGATTAGAGAAAATGAGTACCGCACACACAGTTGCGGTGAATTGAGAGAAAGCGATATTGGCAAGGACGTAAGAGTTGCAGGCTGGGTTGAAAATATACGTGACCACGGCGGTGTAATGTTCCTTGATATCCGTGACCAGTACGGTGTGGTTCAGGTTGTCGTTCACGATGACAATTTGCTCAACGGTGTAAATAAGGAATGTACGGTTACAGTTTCCGGTAAGGTTGTAAAAAGAGATGAAGATACAATCAATCCGAAAATCGCTACGGGTACTGTTGAGGTTCATACGGATAATTTAAAAGTTCTGGGTAAATCAAAGGCTAATTTGCCGTTTGAAGTTGCAACATCTAAGGAAGTCAAGGAAGAGGTTCGTTTGAAGTACCGTTACCTTGATTTGCGTAATAAGAAGAATCATGATAATATCGTTTTAAGAAGTAATGTAATTTCCTATCTCCGCTCACAGATGGCTGAACTGGGATTTCTGGAGATTTCCACTCCTATTCTTTCAACGTCTTCTCCCGAGGGTGCGAGAGATTATCTTATCCCGAGCCGTAAGCATAAGGGAAAGTTTTACGCTCTTCCGCAGGCTCCGCAGATTTTCAAGCAGCTTTTGATGGTGTCGGGATTTGACAAATATTTCCAGATTGCACCGTGTTTCCGTGATGAGGACGCTCGTGCAGACCGTTCACCCGGAGAGTTCTATCAGCTTGACTTTGAAATGGCTTTCGCAACTCAGGAAGATGTATTCGCAGTTGCCGAGCAGGTTCTTTACAATACATTCTCAAAGTTCAGCGATAAAGAAGTAAGCAAGCCGCCGTTCAAGAGAATTCCTTACAAAGAGGCTATGATTAAGTACGGTACGGATAAACCTGATTTGAGAAATCCGCTTGTTATTACAGACATCAGTGATATGTTTGTTGAAACCGATTTTACTCCGTTTAAGGGCAGAACAGTTCGTGCAATCAATGTTCCGAATTGTGCGGGTCAGTCAAAGAAGTGGTTCAAGAGAATGGAAGAGTACGCTCTTTCAATCGGTATGAAGGGTCTGGGATACGTTAAGGTTAATGATGATTCGACATTTGACGGTCCTATCGATAAGTTCCTGCCCGAAGATGATAAGAAAACTCTTATCGAAAGAACAGGTTTGAAGCCGGGTGCAGTTTGCTACTTTATCGCAGATACAGCCGATTTAGCTCCAAAGCTTGCAGGTCAGATAAGAACAGAGGTTGCGACAAGACTCGGTATCATTGACGAAAGCAGATTTGAAATGTGCTTTATCGTTGATTTCCCAATGTACGAGTACGACGAGGACAGCGGAAACATTATCTTCACGCACAATCCGTTCTCAATGCCGCAGGGCGGACTTGAAGCTCTCAACACAAAGAATCCCGTTGATATTCTCGCTTATCAGTATGATATTGTTTGCAACGGCGTTGAGCTTTCTTCGGGTGCAGTGAGAAATCACGACCTCGATATTATGATTAAAGCATTCGATATTGCAGGATATACGGAAGAACAGCTTAAAGAGAAATTTACCGCTCTCTACAATGCGTTCCAGTATGGTGCTCCGCCGCACGCAGGAATGGCTCCGGGGGTAGACAGAATGATTATGCTCCTTACAGGTGAAGAGAATATCCGTGAGGTTATAGCATTCCCGATGAACAGCAATGCTCAGGATTTGCTCTTAGGTTCTCCCGGAGAGGTTACGGAGCAGCAGCTCAGAGAGGTTCATATAAAATTGAGATAACTCGAAAGGAAGTTTTTTATGGTTACTCACGAGGACGTTCTGGCAATCGCAAGACTTTCAAAGCTTTATATAACCGAAGAAGAGCTTGACGATTTGACTAAAGCTATGGACGATATTATCAAGTTTGCCGATACAATTAACAACGCTTCGGAAGAGGGCGTTGAGTTTGACAATATAAACAATCTCTCTAATGCGTTCCGAGAGGACGAGGTTGTTCCGTCTTACGACAGAGAAGAAATTCTCAAAAATGCTAACGATATTGACGAGGGACATTTCCTCGTTCGCAAGAGGGTGTAAATTATGGCAGAGGGAAAAATTAAACATTACAGCGATTTGCTTGAAAACAAGGAAATTTCCTGTAAAGAACTTACGGAGAAATTTCTTACCGAGATTGAAAATGCCAATAAGGATCTTAATGCCTATGTTAAGGTAACACCCGATACGGCTCTTGAAACTGCAAAAAAGGTAGATGAAAAGCTCGCAAAAGGGGAGAAGCTTTCTCCACTTGAGGGTATTCCAATGACCTTAAAGGATAACATCTCCACAAAGGGTATAGAAACTACCTGCTGTTCAAAAATTTTGGAGGGCTACACTCCAATTTATAATGCAACCGTTTGGGAAACACTTTCCAAGAATAATGCGGTTTTGCTCGGTAAAACTAATATGGACGAATTTGCAATGGGTTCGTCCTCTGAAACATCTTACTTCGGCGGTGCGGCTAACCCTCACAACATCAACCACGTTGCAGGAGGAAGCTCGGGCGGTGTTGCGTCTGCTGTCAGTGGAAACATTGCCGTTTACGGTCTTGGTTCGGATACGGGCGGTTCTATCAGACAGCCTGCAAGCTTCTGCGGTATCGTAGGCTTGAAGCCTACATACGGTGCTGTTTCGAGATTCGGTCTTATTGCGTATGCGTCAAGCTTTGACCAGATAGGTCCTATCACAACGACTGTTGAGGATTCGGCGATTGTTTTTGACGCAATTTCCGATTATGATAAAATGGATTCCACAAGTCAGGGCAGAAAGGGTGCTCCGACTGTAGATTCTCTTAAAAATGATATTAAGGGTATGAAGATAGGTATTCCCAGAGAATATTTGGAGGGTATCAGAGATGATGTAAAGCTTTCGATTGAAAAGGCTTGCGAAGTGTATAAATCACTCGGTGCGGAGATTGTTTACTTTAATCTTCCGGCTCTGAAATATGCTCTGCCTGTTTACTACATTCTCGCTTGTGCGGAGGCTTCTTCAAACCTCGGAAGATATGACGGTATCAGATACGGCTACAGAACGGATTCCTATAAAGATGTAAACGAGATGATTTGCAAAACGAGAAGCGAGGGCTTCGGCGATGAGGTTAAAAGACGTATTCTCCTCGGCACATATGTTCTCAG